>CAZKMT010000014.1:0-42290 GCA_964554115.1 uncultured Prevotella sp. | reverse complement strand
TGGTGAGCGCCTCCGACGAAACCTTGAGTATGGGCTTGCCCTCAAACTCGCCCATGCTGACGCCCTCACTCGTCAGGAGGTAATATTCTGTTTCGTCATTGCCCATCTGAAACATCGGGGCATACTTGAATTCCGGTGTACTTGCCATATTTTGCATATTGTTTAGTTCAATGTTTATTCAGTGATTCCGCCGACCTGACACATTTATGGTTGCCCCGCCGGCCGGCGGGGAAGCAGGGCTGCGAATGCAAAGTTATAACATTTTTCCGTATTACGCCACCATCATATACGTTATTTAACGCATTTGACCCGTGCGCCGCGCCCGCACCCGTTGCCGCAAGCGGTAGTCCAAGGCGGGAAACACGGCGACAATATGCACGCCCGCGGCAGTAAAGAATGTTGACAACGGAGACGGCTGCGGCACAGTGACCGCCGTACGGGCTTGCGAAACGCATCGTTTTACGCTCCGAAACCGTGCGTTTCGGGCTGCGATTCGACCCGTTTCGGAACGCAAAACGACCCGAATTGTAACCCAACTGGAAATCAATTGGTTACACCACCGGGGCACAATGTACGCAAGACCACGCCACATTGCGAAAAATCTTTACAAAAGAGGTCGGGAAAGGAGGAGTTGCGACATGGACGCCACAGTCGCCGCGAGCGTTCAGAACGAAAAGTCCATGGTCATCCTCACGCCACTTCGCTGTATGTCGGAGTGGTCGCGGTAAGTCAACCTCCACACATAGTCAATGCGCAGGAATTTCAGTATGTTCTCTATGCCCGCACTCGCCTCCATGTAAGGCGTGTTGCCCATGAAGCGAGTGACACTCGGAAACCGGTAAAGCCCCTCACCAATGTGTTTCTCCGGGTTGTTCTTGTCGGTAAGGTGTCCCCACAGTCCCCGGAAGCAGAGCACCTCGCGCCACTTCAGCTTCTTGACCAGCGGCAGTCGGTTGAGCAGGTTGCCGTTCATGTGGTAGGTAACGTCCCACGAGACGTACTCATCGTTGATGAACTCCAGAGCATTCATGTTGGTGTAAGCCTCCGGCTGGATGGTGTAAGTGAGGTTGGCGTTGGGCAGGATGAGCAGCGGATAGGGCACTTCCGTCCACACCTTGCCGGCCTTCGCTATTATGTCGACATAGCCAAAGGCCGAGAACCAGAAACGTTTCTGCACTCCGATGTCTGTGCGCATGTAATCATAGTCGGAGCCGAGGAAGCCTTTCTTCGCCATCACGTGGCTGACGTTGAATATCAGCGCGTCGAAAGTGATGGGCACGCGCAGGTTGCGCGTCTGGTAGAACTTCTCGTTGCGGGCGTAGCGGAAGCGCAACTCGAGCGACATCATGTCGTAATGGTCAACGGAATGCCACCCCCCGTCGCTGCCAATGCGCTCAAAATCGGCATACGACGTGGAGTATTCGCGCCGCGCGCTCAGAATGGCATTGTAAGAGATGCCATTGTAATGCTCGCGCGTGTAGGTCAGCTCAGCCATCCGCAGGTAAGACATGAACGTGTCTTTCTTGCGGCGTATCATCAACATCATGTTGTCTTTGCTGGTGTACATGTAGTCTTGCCCGAGCTTGTTGACATCGTACATGTATTCCAACCGCAGCGAGTGCATCGGGAACTCCTTGCGAAACTCCCTGCGCTCATTGAACGAATATTCCACCAGCGCGTCATACTTAGGCCGCCCGTCGTCGAAGCCGTAAGCCATGTAGCCATCGAAAAACAAGTGCTTGCTGAACGCCGTGGTGGTGGTTCCGCCTGCCCTAAGCCGCAAGCCCTCCAGTTCGTTGTAATTGATTGTGGAGTTCATCGGGCCGAACTCAAACTTGCTCTTCTCCACATCGCGGTGCGTGGGCACGTAGCCCGACACGAGAATGGAGAGGGCTTTCATCGTGATGCGGTAGGCCGGCACGGCATTGAGCCGCTTCATCAGCTTCTCAGTGGAATTGCCGTTGCGGTTGACGGCCTCCTCCGGGCGGTGTTCGTTCCAGAAATCGTCAGTCTGCCGACGAGAGTCCTGCATGGCAATCACGGAGGGGCTTTCGTCAAACACCGCCGCCTGCCCGCCGGCGGGCGGAGCGAAAGAATGGTTGGTATAGACGTTAAGCCGGCGGGCATACATGCCACTGGTGCGCTCGCTCAGCTTGAAGTTGACGCTGATGTCGTCTTTTGTGATTATGCGCGTGCTATCGGGGGTGCGCTCGAACTCCTGCTCGATGGTGAGCTTCGACACAAAGTTGAGGTTTATGTCCTTGGGCACGTTGAGCACGGCACGCTGCACGAAATAGGTGGAGTCGAGGGTGACGTAAAGATGGCCCGTGAACCCGAATGTCTCGGAGTTGAACGGCACGAAGCCCAAGTCTGCGCAACGGCAGCCGCGAATCTCAACCGTGTCAAGGAGGTAATACTTGTAATAGCTCGTGGCTATCGACGACAGCGGGCTTACGAAACGCTGGAGGAAGAGCGGTATGTTATTGCTGAAAATATCGACATCGCGGAACACCTCTTCGAGAAACTGCTGCACCCCATCGGCGGAAAATATCTCGTCGATGCCAGACGACTTGTAGCCCCGCACAACTTTCTTCTCCGAACGGGGCGAACGGCGGTAATAAACCGTCTGGAACTTTTCCTTCTCCGACACGGGCAGTATGGTTACGCCGTTATCGAGCGTGTCAACGAACTCGCTCAGAAAGTCGAACTTGCCTTTTTTGCCATTGGTTCTTGGCTTCGGGGTGTAGTCATTCTTGGCGAAATAGAGCTTCTCATACTGGTCGTAACTGTAATAATCGTGGTCGCGGGGTGAGTTTTTATTACGCGAGGCAATGACGTGCCGCACGAACTCCACCGCAGGATTGCCTCTCTTGCTGTATTTCTCGCGCCCCGGCTTTACGACCACCTCGTCCAAGGAGATGCCGGCGGGAGTCAGACTGACGTCTGTCTTAATTTCCTTGCCATCGGGGAAGACTGGAAACTCGCGGCTGTCGTAGCCCATGTATGACACCTGCAGGATGCCGGGAGCGTCGGGCACAGTGAAGGAGTAACGGCCGTCAGCGTCGGTAGAGCCGCCCGTGGACGTCCCTTTCAATATCACTGAAGCGTAAGGCAACGCTTC
Source organism: uncultured Prevotella sp. (assembly GCA_964554115.1). Taxonomy (GTDB): domain Bacteria; phylum Bacteroidota; class Bacteroidia; order Bacteroidales; family Bacteroidaceae; genus Prevotella. The sequence continues at coordinate 39,169 of CAZKMT010000014.1, read as the reverse complement.
GCCGGTCACGGAATCGGAGACCACTCCGCTCACCACCGTGCGCTGCGCCTGCGCCGTGCATACGGCAATCATGGCGACAACAATACAGAGTATAGACTTCTTCCTCATTAAAACCCATTCTTTTAATTGTCAAAACAGCTATCAGTAACCGACGCGCTACAGCGGCATTCGGCTGCCCGGCAGGCGGCAAGGCGGCAGAGACGTCACAACTCATCGCACAGTTGCCTGCACATGCGCTCGTGGCTATGCCGCATGTAAATGAACAGGCCACCCATGACCAGCACCTCGAAAACGAAGTAAAGCCACGGCACATCGACAAGGCACAAGACATAAAGGGCTATGGCGCGGGTGTTGAACGTAAGTATGTTGGTCCACTTCATCAAAGGCAACGACAGCGCGCGGAAGCGTTGGCGGAAAGCCTGCGGTATGTTGTCTGTCGAGCCGTAACGCTCACGCAGCCGTTCCATCAGCCGCTGGAAGCACGGTGTCTGCCGCTCTTGCGCGCGTGTATAGTTTACGTATGTCTTCAGGAAAGCCTTCCAGAGCAGGTTGCCTTTCCACGGGGTCTCCTCGTAAAGGCGTCGCTGCCGGGTCGAATCGTCAAGTTCGCTGCCCGCCTCGCCTTTAAGGAAGAAAAGGTGTATCTGGCGGTAATAGTCGGCAAGCCCGCATTGGCGGCTGTGGCAACCGAAACCCGAGTACAGCACGACGGCAAGCAGCAGCAGAGTGGCAATCAGCGTGTTGCGCTCGTCGTTCTCTATGCCCAGCATGTGGAACTCCCAGTCATGATGCACGTAGAACCGATAGACCAGACTAAGGTAAATGGGGATGAACCACACCTCGCTTGACGCTCCATCGAGGATGCGACCCAAACGAGTTTTCCGGCCTGTCATGCGCGCCAGCTGTCCGTCGGCGCTGTCGTAGAAGTTGGCCCATGACAGCATCACGATAGCAACGACATTGAAAGCCAACCCCTCTGCCCCCTCCGTGCGGTAGGAGCCATGGGCGAAAAACAGCGCCGAAGCCGCGCCGATGACCATCGACAGCACCGTGACGGCGTTGGGATGCACCCCGAGCCGCCGGAACAGGCATGCCCACCGGTAGCCAATGGGCCGCGTCCACACGCGGTCGAGCCATTCCTCGGTGTCTTCCGACTTGTAAGTGGACTTTACGTCATTCGTTGCCATGCCCGTCATTTCCTTTCGTTGACTGCCTGTTGCCTATCCGCATCAGCAGCAAGCCGGCGGATGCCCAGAACAATTCGCGCACGCGGCAGATGATGCTTATGAACATAGCTATCCCGCCCGTCATGCCCATCTGGGCCACAGACATGGCAAAACCGCCCTCGCGCCCGCCCAGCTGCAACGGCAGGAAGCCGAGCAGGTTGGCAAAGAGCGATGTGAACGCAAGGATGAGGAATGAGTAAACGAACGTGAGCAGGTAGCCCTCCAGACCTCCGCCGCCGTCGATGTCGAACAACCGCAACATGAAGAATATCTCAAAGCTCTGCAACAGACGGCCGACATACTCCAACAGGAGACTGCCGAAGAACGACCGCCGGTTCTGTCCGTGCAGCTCGGAAATCTGGCGGTCTATCTTCTCCAGATCCTCGCGGCGCCTGTCGGCAAAGCGCGTCGCCCAGGCACGTAGCCCGGGCACCTTGCCAACGAAACGAATCAGCTTGACCACCATCCCATACTTGTAGCCTCTGACGAAGAGATAGATGCCCCCGAAACAGAAAATGGAGGCGAGGGCAAGCACCACGCCCGTGGCGACGTTCATAGGAACAAGCCCATTGAACACCAGGATGAGATAGACTACGATGCTCGTAAGCCAGAACCAGAAGTGGCTGAATATGTGCATCATAACAAACAGAAGCACCGATGAGGTGGCTCTGCGCACATCGATGAAGCGCGAAAGCTCCATGATGCGGTATGCCTCGCCGCCCACCAGACCCACAGGCGTGACATAGTTGAGGGCAAAGCCGGTGACGGTGAGCTTGAACAGCCGCAGGAAACCGATGGAACACGGGCCGCTTCCTTTTATTATGATGCGCCACGCCCATGTGTTCAACGCATAGAGCACCATCCACCACCCGATTATCGCTGCCAACCAATAGCCGGCCTTGGTGATATAATTCCACAGTTCGATGAAACTCACGTCGAAAGTAAACAACATCACCACCACCGCCACTACGCCGATGACAAAGAACAAGTTGTTGATGCGTTTCCTCATTGTCCTAACTCATTATTTATTCTGTTTTCCAACATATTTCTCTTGCCATTCCCGGTAATAGTCGGGACTGTCGGTCAGCAGCTGTCCGTCGGGGCCGATGAAAAGCTGGGTGGTCGAAGCCTCTGCACAAAGCACGCTGTCGCTTTCCCGGAACACCTTGTAAACATAATCCAGGCGCGCCCCAGGATGATGGACATAGCCGGTATGCACCACCGCCACATCGTTTATCGACAACGGGGCAAGGTAACGGATGCGGACATCATAGACGGGCGCGTAGATTCCCGCCCGCTCCATATCGGCGTAGCCAATGCCCGGCCAGCGACGGCCGAACGACTCGCGCCCGTCTTCCAAATAAGCCAAATACGAGCCGTGCCACACGCGCCGCATGGAGTCTATCTCGCTGAAGCGCACCGGCACACGGCATACATCCTCAAGCACGGCCATCACCTCACAACGCCGCCTTTGCTTCAAACACATCGGAATTGACTTCGGCATTCAACTTATAGTTGGAAAAATCATATTGAGTATAGTTGTCGCCACGCTCATTGATGCGCACACTGCGCAGCTCGGCGGCATCAGTGTCGATGGTAACCACGCACGAGGTGAACGTCATCCGCCGCCTGACCTTGGCGTCCGCCGCTTCCGGAGTGATGATTATGGTGCAAATGCCGCCCTTCTTAGCCATCTGCACGTCGGCAAGCTCCGTGAGGGCAGTGCCCTCATCGGCAGAGATGAGGTTGCCGAACACGTCCCAAAGAATCTCAAACGGGTTTTTCCCGGTTCCATCAGCCTTGGCTGTGCGCTGCTTGCCATCCCTAACCATCACGAAAGTCTTGTCTAAGGCAAGGAGCATCTCGTCCGTGTCCTTGAACACCATGCTGAAACTGCCAGGGCTTTTGTAATAGAAATTGCCCTTGCTCACGACATCTTCCGTCATGGCGGCATTGTGGCGCGTCTGCGACACGTCCGTCACCAGCGATGTGGCCGTCCTGTATCGCTCCGCAGCCTTGCTTATCTCTGCTCGTTGGGCAAACGCTCCGATGCAGGCGATGGCGACCGAAACAAATAGAGTAATAGCTCTTTTCATATAATCATTGTTACTTTGTCTTTTTATAATCTTGACTCATTGGCCACACGGGATGCCCCAAACGCATGACCGCGACATCAAGTGTAAAGCCCTCCGTTGATTGAAATCACCTCGCCTGTGATATAGCCTGCCTGCGGCGACGCTATGAATCCCACCAGCTCAGCCACTTCTTCGGGTGTGCCAAAACGCATGGCCGGAATGCTTTTCTTGATGGCTGCCACGTCCAGTCCCGCCGTCATGTCTGTCTCTATAAAGCCCGGTGCCACGGCGTTTACGGTCACCCGCTTGGACGCCACCTCCAAAGCCAATGCCTTGGTGGCGGCTATGACACCGCCCTTGGCGGCAGAATAGTTGGCCTGGCCCGGCTGTCCTTTCAGTCCGCTCACACTCGCCACACTGATTATTCGTCCGTACTTATGCACCAGCATTGCCTGAAGCAATGCCTGGGTCACATTGTAGAAGCCCGTCAGACTGATGTCAACCACCCGGTGCCAGTCCTCGTCAGGCATGAATGCCAATATGCTGTCGCGGCATATCCCGGCATTGTTGACCAACACCTCCACGTATTCATCCGGATTGGCAGCCTCCCACGCCTCGATGGCTTTATCCACTTGCTCGCGCTTGCTGACGTCAAACATCATCACCTCGCCATCGCTTCCCGCCTGCCGAACCATCTCCAGCGTCTTATTGGCTTCCGCGGCATTGCTCATGTAATTGACAATGACATTGTAACCCATACGAGCCAGCCTCACACAGACGGCGCGACCTATGCCACGGCTGCCCCCAGTCACCAACGCATGTTTCTTTTTTGCCATTTCCTTGTTTCTATTTTGATTGTCCTTCATTAACTATTTTCCAAACCGTTTCCTTTCCCAACACTTCCGCACAGGTGAAAAACGCCGTCATTGTGACGCCATGCACCCCGTGCATCATGAGGTTCTGCCCCGTCAGCATCAGGTTAGGAACGGGTGTGCGCGGCGAGATTATCGTCAGCAACGGATTGCGACAATCTCTGCGCACACCGTAGGCACTGCCATCGGGAGTAAGCGTATAGTCACGCCACGTAAGGGGCGTGCTGGTATAATGGCGCGAGCACGCCCCAAGCCCGGGCAGATGGCGCTCGGCCATGCTTATGCACTCTTCGGCCATGCGCTCCTTCATGGCCTCGTATGCGCCGCCACGACGTCCCACGACCGTGTTTTCCCACTTCCCGCACCACTCCGGCGGCATGGGCGTGAGCAGGTCTACCTGTCCGGCATACGCGCTGCCGTCAGCCGGAGCGCGGCAACTCACCAAGACACCGCCCACGTGAGCCGTGTCGAGATAGAAATCCCAAACGTTCGGTTTCTTGTAAACATACCTGTTGTAATTGAAGTACCGCAAGCCACGCGGACGAATGCGGAGCGACACGGTGAACATGCCAAAGGTATTCTCCAGTCTCTCCATGCGGTTGCGGTAGGCCGATTTGATGCGCGCGCTCCGCTTCACCATGCGACATGTCTGTGCAGGATGCACGTCGCTTATGAACACATCGCCCTCATACCGCTCGCCATTGGAACAGGAAGCGTATGCCACCAAGCCGTCTTTTTCAACCAGCTCCTCCACCCCGGCGTTGCATATTATGCTGCCGCCTTGCCTGCGTATGCCATCCGCCAGTGCGTTCACTATCATCGAGCCGTCGCCTTTCAGCCGCCAACTGCTTTCCACAAAGCTGACGTTGCCATGCAGGAATGTGAACAATGGCAGCGACTCCTTGCACAGCTCCATCTTCAGCGACGTGCCGCAGAGCACGTTTATAAGCAACGGATCGCGGAAGTTTTCCGTCAAATAGCTCCACGCGCTTGTCTCCATCCACCCATAAGAGGCCGGCATGTCGTCGGTCTTTGGGTTGAGCGGGGCGAACTGTTCGGCGGCGGAAAGCCTCAACAGCCCGGCATAACGGCGCAACGCGGCACGTTCGGCGGGAAAATATTCCGCAAGCCTTTCCGCAAAATTGTCATATCCCTCTGCCATGGCGAAAGTGCGGTCGCCTATGGTCACGAGGTCGAAACCATCGGCATCCAGCCGCTGCCACGGCAGGTTGAGCAATCCCATGTAGTCGAACGCAGCGTGCAACGACTGTCCCTCGCCAAGTCCGCCCACGTAATGGAAGCCCGTGTCAAACGTTTGCCCGTGACGCCGGTAACTTTGCAGGCAGCCACCGGGCTGCGCCCCCTGTTCCAGAAGGAGCACTTTCCGTCCGTTGCGCGCAAGTATGTAGCCGCATTCCAGTCCTCCCAGCCCGCTGCCAATGATTACCACGTCATATTTCATGCCCTCTCTCCCTTTCTTTTCATCCACCGGTAGACGGCAGGCTGCACCACATACGACAGCACCACCGCCGACACCAGCCCCACCAGCGTGGAAAAGCCTACGGAACGGATGGCGGGATGCCTGGCAAAGAGCATGGAACTGACCGTCACAATCAGCGTCACGGCACTAAAAAATATCGCCGTCTTGTGGTAATCAAGCAAGCGTGTGTTTCTGTCACCGCCGACAAGGCCGTTCATCACGAAGATACTGTAGTCGACACCCATGCCGAATATGAATGTGGAAATAATTATGTTTATAAGGTTAAACCTCATTCCGAACATACCCATGGCTCCGAGCACTATCACCCAGCTAAGCAGTATGGGCATAAAACCGAGCAACGTGTACTTGAGGTTGAAGCGGAAGCTCAGCAGCAACACGACAAACACGAAGAGCATTGACACCCACTGCAACACGTTGAAGTCGCTGTTCATGGCTGCCAGCGTGTCGGTGGTATAATAATAGGTGTCGAGCACCATGAGGTTCGCCTCGTTGGCCACGGCATCGCAAATGCGATAATAGTCGCTCGCCTTGCTGCGCACGGTGTCGTTGGCGCATCGCACGGATGTAAAGCAGAGGTACTCGCCGTTGTACGATTGCTCCATAAGCGTCGAAAGATAGCCTGGCGGTATTATGCCTGCCTCATAGAGAGCGTTCGGCTCGTAGTCGGCTGTGGCATAGTCGAAGAAGACATCGAATGCCTCCGGGCGCAAACCGGCTTCAGGCGCAGTCTCCGCTATCAGCCCGCGCACACGCTCCAGCCGTGCCTCAGTCCAGTATTTTTTCCATGCGTCGATACGCTCCCGCTGCACATGCAGCGGCACGAGAATCCTGTCGGTGTGCGTATAACTCTTCACCAGACCCATCGCCTGAAGCGAATCGAGCTTATGCGACAGTCTCGCGAAGTTGCTCACGGCCTCCTCCATGGTCGACCCCGAAGCGGCGAAGTACTTCTCTTTGTCGCCGGTATAGGTCTTGCTGCGCAGCAAGTCTTCTGAGTGCGTGGTTAGCTTGGCCTTGTAACCAAGATTGTGCATGTCCGAGTCGAACTGCGTTCCGTTTACGACATAGCTTCCCACGCACACGGCCACGATGACGGCTATGCACACCAGCAAGGCCTTCTTACGGTGGAAAGGATACGTGTTGATTCGGTCGATGGCCGCAAACAGGCGGCTTTCCGCCCCACCCCGGCCGCCGTGCAGTAGCTGTGGCAGGAACACGAGACTGAACGCCGTGGTTCCCACGATGGCAAAGGTGGCAAACAGGCCGAAGTCTTGCAGCAAGGCCGTGTCTATGAAGATAAGCCCCATGAACGAGCCTACGGTCGTGACGCAACCGAGGCATACGGGTTTCACTTGGTCGCGGAGCACCTGTTCCGGGTCGCCCACATACTTATGGTGCGTCAAAACGTGCAGCACGTAGCTCATGGCCACGCCCAGCACCACCGCACCTATGCCGAGAGCAAGAAGCGAGAACTGCCCTTTGAGGAAATACATGGCCGCAAGTCCGAACAGAGTGCCGAACAGCACGGGCAGCAACAGCAGCAAAAGCGTGTCGCGGCTACGGAAGCACACCATCAAGAATATGAGCATGAGCAACAGGGAGCCGCCAATGGTCCCTGTCAGGTCGCGCTTTATCTGCGAAGCGTTGTAGAAGCCGCTGGCGGGCGTGCCGTGGTAGCAGATGCCAACGTCGGGAGCGTTAGCGACAAACTCGCCTATAAGATTGTCAAGCAACATGAACATGGCAGAGCCTTGCCCCGTGTCGGTAGATGAGTGGACTGGCGTTATGAAAGCCACGCACACGGTGGAGTCGGGCACGAAGAAGTGGCCGTCTATGATGCGATAGCCCCCCGTTCCGCCGCCCAACGGCTGTTCTCGCTCCGCAAGCACGCTGCGAAGCCCTATCGGGTCTGCCTGTATCAGCTCCGGATACACGGAACCGAAGTCACCCATCAGGTCTTTTCTGTTCTGCTGCATTTGCCGCGCCATGTGCCCGGGAGTGAGCAGCGTATCGATGACGGCATAAAGCGACGTGTCGACATAAGCCGGCAGATGCTCGCTGAGGTAGTCGATTGCGTCGGGCAACAGGTCGTCTGATAAGCTATAAAACACATCGCCCACCGAATGGCTCGCCGTGTCGCGCACCATAAGGGAATCCACAAAGGCGTCGCACACTTCGGCTATGCGTTCCGCCGACGCGCCATCTCGCCCCTCGAACAGCAAGAACGTCTTGTCCTTGATGCGCAGGTTGGCAAAGGCGAGCTTGGTGCTGCCATCTTCGTTCTTCGACTCCGGCATCAGCTTGTTGAGGTCTTCCTCCAAATGGATTTGCGAGGAGAAATAGCCGCAAAAGAGAAACAACACCACCATCGTAAACCAAAACACGGCGCGATGGCTGCGGAAATAATGATAAATGCGCACATAAAGTTCTGTCATACGATCATCTCTCCCCTATAATCCATGTAAACGCGCTGTCCGTCGGATATGGTGGCGGTGACACCGTAGCCCTCCGCAACCGGCACGAGGGTCAGCCTCACGGTCAGTTCCGGACAACCGGCGGGCGTGGCCACTGCCATAAGCCGACAGCGGTCTATGCTGCCCACGCGCAGCCGCCTGCCCGCGATGCGCTCGGCGCACTCCTTGATGGTCTGCATGTTGTACACTCCGGGACAGACCGCACGTCCGGGGAAATGCCCCCGATACACCGCGCAATCGCCGCGCAAGGCTATGCGAAACGTGCCTCCCGCCGCCCCTATGTCCATGCTTGTCAGTTCGTAGTAATTGCCTTCAAGTCTCATTGTATGGTATTGTGTACGGATGTCCTCGACAACGGCGATGCGCTTGCCTGCAGGCGACATCTGCGGCTGCGGGCACCGGGCAATGAATGGCGACACACGGCGCGCCGACACTCATTGACGGAAACCACGAGCACATGTGCCGCGCGATGCCGCTTCACCCCTCGATGAATATCTTCATCTGCGTGCTCGCCACCACCTCGCCGCAAATGCAGGTCTCGCCCTTCACTATACTCACGCCGCCCGCCTCGGCGCCCAGCGTGATGATGGTGAGCAGCTCGTCGCCCACCCGCGGACGGCGGAGGCAACGGAACTTCCTTACCTCGGCAATGTAGCCCACAGGCGGAGCCGATGCCCCTCCCTCCAATGCGGCATGTCCGGCAAGAGCCGATGCCGACTGGGCTATATGCTCTACCAGTCCCATCTCCTCCATCTGTCCTCCTTCATCGAGGAAGATGTTGTCGGCACGCACGGTGAGCGTTGTCCGCGCCGTGTCGCCGGATGCGTCCAGCATCCTGTCAACCATCAGTATCGGTTCTCTTTGCGGCACGAAAGTCTTGATACCATCATCTGTCATCACTCAGGCCGGTGGGTTTCGATGTAGTCATACAGGTTGCTGAAAGTCTGTATGTTGCGCAGGTCTGCCACAGGTATCTTCACCTTGTAGGTCTGCTGCACCAATGCCACAAGGTCCACGAGGCTCAAACTGTCGAGGCTGAGCGTTTCCTTAACGTTTGCGTCAGGCTCAATCGAGGCCTTGTCCACATCAAACTCTTCGGCCAGAAGACCGTTCACTTGTGCTACAATTTCTTCACGTGTCATCTTTTTACTGTTTTTTGATTGTATTGTGTTGTAAAGAGTCACTCTGTGATATTCCGTATTATGATTGTGGAGTTCGTTCCGCCGAAGCCAAACGAATTGGAGAGGAACATGTCGAAGTGGGCTTCCGCACGCTCCGGCAGCACATTGATACATGCCGTATCATCATCAGGGTTCTCAAAGTTCAGGTTGGCCGCGATGAAGTCTCCTTTCATCATCAGCACCGAATATATCAGTTCGCTGGCTCCCGCCATCCACATTTCGTGCCCGGTCTGGCTCTTGGTTGACGTCACGGGCACGCGCCTGTCGCCGAATACGCGGGCGATGGCCTGCGCCTCGCGGGCGTCGCCAATGCGCGTAGAGGTGGCGTGGGCGTTGATGTAGCCTATCTCGTCGGGGGTCACGCCGCCGTTCTTCAGGCACAGCTCCAGCGAACGCACCGGCCCGTCGATGTTTGGAGTGGAAATATGGTCGCCGTTGCCGGAGAAGCCCCAGCCCACGACCTCTGCCACCATGGGTGCGCCGCGCCGCAAGGCGTGCTCATAGCTCTCGAGCACGAGTGTCGCCGCGCCACCGCCGGGTACCAGTCCATCGCGGTCGCGGTCGAAAGGCCGGCTTGCCGCCGTCGGCTCGTCCTCGCGCATGGAGAACGACTGTATGCCGTCAAACGCCGCCACGCCGTACATGTTGGCCTCCTGCGCGCCGCCGCACACCACGCACTCTTGCAGCCCATCCCTGATGAGCAACGAGGCAAGGCCCACGGCCTGCGAGCCTGAGGCGCACGCCGCCGAAGCCGTAAGGTTGATGCCCCGCAGGCGGAACAGGCAGGCGAGGTTCATGGTCACGGTGGAGTTCATCGACTGGAAGATGGCACCGCTGCCACAGGCCGACGTATCGCCAAACTCGCGGAACTTGTCGAGTCCGCGCATGGTGGCCTCGGCCACGGAGTCGTTGCCGTAAATCAAGCCCACCTCATGTCTCTCCACATAGTCGGGGTCAAGCCGGGCGTTGTCCAACGCCTGCCTCGTGGCCATGTAAGCGTATTGTGCTTCTTCCGGCATGAACTGCCGTTGGTTGCGTGACACGAAAGGCTTGAGGTCGGGATGCGGTATGTCGGCGCACAACGCCGAACGGAAACCCGCATCCTTGCGTTCCCGACTGAACACGATGCCGCTGCGCCCCGTGTAGAGCGACCGGCGCACTTCGTCCAACGACACACCAAGGCACGACCATATACCCATGCCCGTTATCACTACTCTTCTTTCCATATCTTATCGTCACACTTATGTCAAACAACACGGACGCACGCGGCAACGCCGACGGAGAAGCTGCGAAAGCCCCACTCCAGAAGCCTCCCGACAGGAACAGGCCGACTGTTTGCGCCCACGTCCTTTGTAAAAATATTTCACAACGCGGGCGGCTTTCCCAACCAATGGCGGGCGCATCCGCAACGCACTGGATTCCAGCCGCTTCGCCATACATGGCGTTTTGCGTTCCGAAACAGGTCATTTCGCAGGCTGAAACGAGCCGTTTCACTGCGCAAAACGCCCCATATTGGAACGCAAGACGGCAGCCATTGTCACGCCTGTCGGCATTTTGTAAACATTATTTACTTTCATCAGCCGTCCAGCGGGGCACGCCCGGCAGCCGGCGACCATGCCGCCCATCTTGTGCGGCAATGCTCACAACTCCTTGGTGTAGCAACGCCGCCGCTTAGTGAACGTTGGGTTGAGCGGCTTCCATTGCGACAGTTCCCGCACATTGTTTTCCAACTGCGGCCCCGTCTCCGCCCAACGGTAGCCGAGGCGGTTGTAGACGGGTGTCAAGTCATCGAAGAACAGCGCATTGACGCCCAGTCCCTGGTAATCGGGGTGTACGGCGACAAGCAGCATCTCGGCCTTATCTTCATGCTTCCACTTCAAGGCGCGGAGCAAATGGAACCATCCGAACGGAAACAACCGTCCGCCCGACTTCCTCAACGCATGCGACAGACTGCCCATAGTGATGGCGGCACCCACCAAGCGGCCGTCGCCGTCTTCTATTATCGGCAGCATTCTAAGGTCGAGCAAGGGCATATAGCGTTCGAGGAAAGAGTTTATCTGCCTGTCTGTCAACTCAGTATAGCCAAACAAAGGCGAATAGGCGATGTTCAGCAAGTCGAAGACTTTCTTGCCATAGCCCCGCTTGAACACATCGTCGACGGTCAGTTTCCGCACGCTAAGCCCGAACATCTCTTTCGAAAGCCGCGCCACGCGGGCATACTTCGGCGGCACTTCGCGCGGCACGTCTATGCGCACTTGAAGCCAGTCCACTTCCTTTTCGTAGCCCAGCGTCTCGAGGTGGCGCGGATAATATGGCGGATTATAGATGGTTATCATAGAGCCGGCCTGGTCGAAGTCCTCAACAAGCATACCCTCCTTGTCGAAGTCGAAGATGCCCATGGGCCCTTGGATGCGCGACATGCCACGCTCGCGCCCCCAATCTTCCACGGCCCTGAGCAGCGCCGCAGACACGTTGGGATCGTCTATGAACTCTATGAAGCCGAAACGCACGTTGTTCATCCTCCATTTCTCATTGGCCTTGCGGTTGATGATGGCGGCAATGCGCCCCACGCACCGCCCCGCCTCATCGAAAGCCACGAAAGGCTGTATGTCGGAATATTCCAGCCCGGCGTTCTTGCGCGGGTCGAACGTGGCACGGATATCAATGTCGAGGTCAGGCACGTATTGCGGACAACGGGCATAGAGCCGCCGCGGCAGGCGCACGAACTCGCCCATCAGACGCTTTGTGTCAGCTTTCTTTATCGTAATCTGCCTCATCTCGATTCGTTTCGTTTCCTTTTTCGCTTCACTCGCCCTAAGGCGTCTCCGGTATTCCGTGGGCGGCATCCCAAACGCTTCCGGCAACAAGCGCCGAAGAAAGACACGTTGGGGGAATATCTGCTCGTCCATAATTTCCTTTACGGCCTTGCCCGCTTTCTCCGCCAAGCATCGGATACCGGTGGAAATATCCCATCGTTTCCATCTTAAAACGGTGCAAAGGTAGATATTTATATCCTAAATGCCGTGTTCAAAAATACCGCATAAGCAACAATATTTTCCATCATGAGAAAAGGACATGACAATTATGCTCTTTTAAACACACGATACCCTATCTGCGGGCGGGCTTCCTGGCTCGCCCGTGGGATTCACGATGACTTGCACCGGCCGCGGCTTCCGACCATCACTCTCCACCATGCCGACCAACGCCGATGGAGGAGACAGCCACACCCGACAGGCATCCGCGACAATCGCAAACGCCTGCGGAATGCATTCAGCCCATTATCTGCGCCGCGTGGGCCTTGATTTTTACTTTCCCCGGGCCTATGATGCGCTCCACGGTACCGTCCGCACCGATTATGAACGTTGCACGGAACGTGCCGAAATACTTGCGCCCGTACATGCTCTTTTCGCCCCAAACGCCAAAAGCCTCGACCAAAGCCTTGTCGGTGTCGGCTATGAGGCGGAACGGCAGGCCGTGCTTATCAATGAACTTACGGTGCGACGCCGCATCGTCAACGCTCACACCCACCACCTCATAGCCATTGGCCGTCAGCTCCTCGTAATGGTCACGCAGGTTGCACGCCTCGGTGGTGCAGCCCGAAGTCATGTCTTTCGGGTAGAAATAGAGCACCAACTTGCGCCCGGCATAATCGCTCAGCTTTATCTCATTGCCGTTTTCGTCACGCCCCAACACTTCCGGAGCCTTGCTTCCTATTTCCATCATGTTGCCTTTTTATGATTGTCTTGCATGCCTTGCCCCACCGCACATCGCTGCGAAAGAGGCGGCATACGCCGCTGCAAAGTTACACCTTTCCGCCATCATGCACAAGAGCGACACCGCGTTTTTTGCCGTTGCGGATGAAAAAGCGTAACTTTGCAGCCATGAAAACGGACAGGCGAGACAGACAGATACTCGGCATTGCCCTGCCATCGATAGTGTCCAACATAACAGTGCCGCTGCTTGGACTGGCAGACGTGGCCATCATGGGGCACGTGGGCAATGCCGTACACATTGGCGCAATAGCCGTGGGGGCAATGATTTTCAACCTTATATACTGGATATTTGGATTCCTGCGCATGGGCACCAGCGGCATGACATCGCAAGCGTTGGGACGCCGCGACCTGCCCACAGCGGCCATGCTGCTGGCAAGGGCGTTGACAGTGGCCATGGGCGTGGCCTTCGCGCTGCTGCTTTTCCGCGAGCCACTGCTACAGTTAATGCTCATGCTCATAAAGCCAACGCCCGACGTGGCGCCGCTGGCCGCCACTTATTTCAGCATCTGCGTGTGGGGCGCACCGGCCATGCTCGGCCTGTACGCACTCATGGGATGGTTCATTGGGATGCAAAACACGCGCACGCCCATGTTCATATCCATCATGCAGAACGTTGTCAACATCGCGGCGAGCCTCACGCTCGTGGCGGCCTGCGGATGGGGACTCGAGGGAGTGGCCACCGGAACGGTGATAGCGCAATATACCGGACTGCTCGCCGGACTGTGCCTGCTGGCGCGCCACTATGGCCGCCTGCGCAAATATTTCCGAACCAAAGGACTGTTTGACCGCCGCGCCATGTCGCGCTTCTTCTCCGTAAACCGCGACATATTCTTCCGAACGCTATGCATCGTGGCGGTAAACATGTATTTCACTTCCGCAGGGGCGCAGCAAGGGGCGGTAACACTGGCCGTAAACACACTGCTGCTGCAGCTATACCTGCTCTTTTCTTACGTCATGGACGGCTTCGCCTACGCCGGGGAGGCTCTCTGCGGGCGTTATTACGGGGCGCACAACAGCGAAGCATTCAAGGCCACGCTGCGCCGACTGTTCTGCTGGGGTGGGGCCATGGCCACCATCTTCACAGCCGTCTATGCCATCGGAGGCACGCCTTTCCTGCAACTGCTGACCACCGACAACGCTGTAATTTCCGCTTCGTCAGACTATTTCCCGTGGGCCGTGGCAATACCGATGGCCGGTGTCGCCGCTTTCGTGTGGGACGGGGTGTTCATCGGAATGACGGCCACAAGAGCCATGCTCCTGTCACTCGCGGTGGCCGCAGCGATGTTTTTCGCCATCCATCATGCCTTTGGCGCACTCATGGGCAACCATGCCTTATGGATGGCCATGATTGCATACCTGGCAATGCGTGGCCTGGCACAGACTGCGTTGTACGCTTTCTGCAAGGGATGGCTCGGACTTCGCCACCAAAGCCGGGTCTAACAGTCGTGCGGGATTGTGATTAGCAACGGTCAGCGCGCCACATCGTCACGACCGTCGCCAAGGTCGCGCTCGCGCTGTCTCTTCTTCGCCAACGAACGGGATGTCATGACTTCCCATATACCATAGAGGGTGATTATCACGCCGATGGCCGCCAACAATGTGACATCGATTAGCCACGACAGTGGCATCAGGACCACACCAATCAATATGCACCTTGTGCCCTTGCGCCGGATAGCCTCTTCCGGCTCCGACTGCCGCCTCGCCATGCTGCCGGGCATCGGCCGGACACCGTTCATTGCCATCTCCTCCAGCATCCTCTTTTGCTTTCGGTTCTTGTAAAGCAGATAGCAAAGCAAGGCTATGATGAGCAGAGGAGCCAGCACGAAAAGCAGCAATATAACCATGACCGACATCAAGAAGCCTGTTCCTATCCATTGCATACTGTCGAAAATTTGCCCCATGCTATCGGCATCCACGTTGACAGTGTACGATGTTTGCACCGGAACCACCTGCGAATCGGCAGACGTGGTGTCGGAAAATGCCTCGATACCGGCGGTGTCATTCTCCGCGACAATCTCCGCCACGGGCGGCGCGACGTTGTCGTACACCTGCGCCACCGCCACGTTTCCTGTCGCCAAGACCACCGCCAAGGCCAATGCCTTTGTTAGTCGCTTCATAAGTATCTTTCCGTTTTTATTTCAATGGCCATGCGCAACGCATACCCTTTTAGTTGCAAAGATGCGATTTTTTTTTTAATTTTGCATCAACAATCGTGCAGAAGATGACTCTACCCCACTCTTTTACCGAATATACGCGAAACCTTTTGGGCGATGCCTTATACGCGAAACTGGCCGAGGGGATGGCAAGTGAGCCACCGGTGAGCATACGCATCAACAAGGCCAAGTGCCAAGGGCATCCCGTCGGGGGCGACAGGGTTGCGTGGTGCCCATCGGGTTACTATATCGACACACGGCCGGCGTTCACGTTCGACCCCCTGCTGCACGCAGGGTGGTATTACGTGCAGGAAGCCTCATCGATGTTTCTGCACCACATCCTGGACACGTATGCCACCGGCCCCACCACGATGCTCGACCTCTGCGCCGCACCGGGAGGCAAATCAACAGTCGCATTGGGAGCACTGCCGCGCGGCAGTGCGCTGGTATGCAACGAGCCGGTGCGCCCACGAGCCAACGTCTTGGCCGAGAACATGGCCAAATGGGGGCTGCCCGAGGTGATAGTAACCAACAGCACACACAGTGATTTCGCCCGCTCAGGCCTGCAGTTCGACATCATCCTCTGCGACGTGCCGTGCTCGGGAGAGGGCATGTTCCGCAAGGACAGAGCCTCCATCGGCGAATGGAGTCCGCAAGGCGTGGCACGGTGCGCCGCATTGCAACGCAAGATAGTGGACAGCGCATGGCAATGCCTGCGCCCCGGCGGACTGTTGATATATTCCACATGCACCTTAAATGCCATTGAAAACGAAGAAAACGTAGCATGGATGTGCTCGGAACTTGGCGCAGAACTGATGGAAGCGGACACCGCACCGGAGTGGAACATAACAGGTTCCCTGGCCGACTGCGTACAAGGACCGGTATACCGATTCCTGCCGGGCATCACACGGGGCGAGGGACTGTTCATGGCTGTCATGCGAAAAGACGGGGAAAGCGAAACAACCAACGCCACACCACGATGCAGGCAACGTCCGACTAACGTGCCGGAAGGATGCCGACACGCGAAAGAATGGATTGCAGGCAACGACAGTTTCGTATTCACAGGCATCGGCGACTGCCTTGCCGGAGTGCCGACAAGCATGGCCACACTCCTCTACGAAGCCATGCAGACGTTAAACGTGGTGCAGGCGGGGGTGACGGTAGCACAGATGCGCGGCGGCGAAGCCATCCCCACACAACACCTTGCACTGTCGGCGGCACTGCGGCGCGAAGCGTTTCCCACAGTAGAAGTGGGCTACCGGGAAGCCATTGCCTATCTGCGGCGCGAGCCTGTGACGCTGCCCGCAGGCACGCCGCGCGGCTACGTCCTCCTCACTTACGGCGGCACGCCGCTCGGCTTCGAGAAGAATCTGTGTACAAGAGCCAACAACTTGTACCCGCAAGAGTGGCGAATAAAAAGCACGCATGTGCCCGATGAGGCTTCGCGACCACACGTGATAGACACCACACCGGACGGAACCCAACGCCAAGACGCACAACGATGACATAACACAATGACATGAAACAATACTTGAAATTACTGAACCGCATACTGACGGAAGGCGCCAAAAAGAATGATCGCACGGGAACGGGCACGCTGAGCGTGTTCGGCCACCAAATGAGATTTGACCTCGCTGACGGTTTCCCGCTGCTGACCACAAAGAAACTCCACCTGAAATCCATCATCTACGAGCTGCTGTGGTTCCTGCGCGGCGACACAAACATAAGATACCTAAATGACCACGGCGTAAGCATCTGGGACGAGTGGGCCGACAAAGACGGCGAACTCGGCCCCGTGTATGGCCACCAATGGCGCTCATGGCCCGACTACGACGGAAGCACCATAGACCAAATCAAAAACGTGGTGGAGCAAATCAAGCACACACCCGATTCGCGACGTCTGATTGTCAGCGCATGGAACGTGGCCGAAGTGGACAAGATGGCACTGCCGCCATGCCACGCCATGTTCCAATTCCACGTTGCCGACAGACGCCTGAGCCTGCAACTGTACCAACGGTCGGCCGACACATTCCTCGGAGTGCCGTTTAACATCGCGTCTTACGCCCTATTGCTAATGATGGTAGCGCAAGTAACGGGATTGCAGCCGGGCGTGTTTGTCCACACGACAGGCGACACCCACCTCTACCTTAACCATTTGGAACAAGCTCGCCTGCAGCTCAGCCGCACCCCGCGCCCTCTGCCCCGCATGGCAATAAACCCCGACGTGAAAGACATCTTCAGCTTTCATTACGAGGATTTCAGGCTCGATGGCTACGACCCATGGCCGCACATAAAGGCCGACGTGTCTGTTTAGAACCACACACCAAGCGGGCGCAAAGTCCGAAAAGGCATCGACAAGACCACGCACGCGCCGCCACAACCTCCACCAACAAAAACGATTACGCTCCCGCTCCACAGCCAAGGACAACAAACATAAGACTACATGCGAATAAACATCATTGCTGCCGTGGCGCGAAACATGGCCATTGGCAAGGACAACAAGCTGATTTACCGGCTTCCCAACGACATGAAGAGATTCAAAGCCCTCACAACGGGGCATACGATAATCATGGGGCGAAACACTTTCCTTTCGCTGCCCAAGGGGGCTTTGCCAAACCGACGCAACATGGTGCTGAGCCGCACGGTGGACAATCTGCCGCAATGCGAATGCTACCGCTCGCTCGATGAAGCCATCGCACACTGCAATCCCAACGATGATATTTATGTCATAGGCGGGGCAAGCATATATAAACAGACAATAGGCATGGCCGACAGACTCTGCCTTACGGAAGTGGATGACACACCCTCCGGGGCGGACACCTTTTTCCCCGACTACAGTGACTGGGTTGAAGTGAGCCGCGAGAGCCATCTACCCGACGAAAGACACGCTTTCGCCTACGCTTTCGCAGACTACGAAAAGCCCCACAACAAAACCTGCATTTAGTGCCAAGGGGCATCGGAACGCGCTTTCATCGCCCGTTCACAGGTCATCCCGCATTGCCACGCCTACCGTTTTTCCGGCATCGGCGTGCCAATGCCATGGCAATACCGACCAAACAAACTCTCGGTTGCTTGAATCCAAGCAACCGGTGTGAGCCAACACGCACACCTTTCTCCCATGCCAATGTCTCCGATGACGTGGGCTCACACATTGCTTCCTCACCGGCAATGTGCAGGGCGCGCCTCTACGGAATTGACTCCTGCCACTTATTTCGCGTCAGACTCTTCCTGTTCGGAAACTTGAATGTCAATTATCGGCAGTTGCCTGCTTATAGCCGAGGTGAATGATATTATGGTCTCGCTGCGCGAAAGCCCCAACGGCTGCAACTTGTCGTGGATGATATTGAGCAAATGATGGTTGTTGAAAGCATAGATTTTTATGAACATGTCGAAGTCGCCGGTGGTATAGTGGCACTCCACCACCTCCGGAATTTTCTTCAATCCCTCCACAACCTTGTCGAAGCTCTCCGGGTCTTTAAGGTTCAGGCCTATGTAAGCACATGTCTCATAGCCTATTTTCTCCGGGTCGATTATAAACTGCGACCCTTTCAGTATGCCCATGTTTGTCAACTTCTGGATGCGTTGGTGGATGGCGGCCCCACTCACATTGCACGAGCGAGCCACCTCAAGGAAAGGAATTCTCGCGTCACTTGCTATGAGACGCAGGATTTGTTTGTCCAGTTTGTCCAATCTTAGATATGCCATTATACTTTAATTTATATGGCCACAAAGATATAAATAAAGTTTGACATATCAAACAAAATCATAACCGATGGCCCAAATATCTTGATAAAATGTTATCACTTCCCGTCTTCATCGGCAGAATATACCACATTGACGGCTTGCGAGGAGCGCAATGCCTGCTTCACATCCTCTATCAAACCCATTGGAACGGAACGGTCGGCCTTGATGTTCACGGTGATTTCGCGAGTTCCCGCGGACGACATACGCACTCGCTCGCCATTTAAAAATTCCGGAATGTCGGACAAATCGACATATTTGTCATTGATTTGTATGCGCATACCCTGCTCTTCACCGGCTTCCTCCCGTCCTGACGGACGACCTATGTATATATACGTCACTGCCGACTTGCGTTCCAGTTTCTCTATGTGCGTGCCCTCCGGCACGTTGTATTCCACTTTCATTTGGTCATCGCGTATGTGGGTGACAATCATGAAGAAGAACAGAACAGTGAAGATAAGGTCGGGCAACGAGGCCGTGTTAAGCCCCGGCACCTCGTGGTGCATGATGCGAAAGCGGCTCATCTGTCACCTCCTTCCTCCACGAATTGCCCCTCGGAGAGGCGTTGCGGATAGCATTGCCGTGCCGCCGCCTGCTGTTCAGGCGTACACTCCGCGTAGCGGCGGCCAAAGCGTCGCACCGTCAACCGGTCACGCAGGGCGGCGTATGCGGCGGCTATGGCATCCTGCACGCCAAAGTAAGCGTCGTATGTGGCAGCACGGTCAGCCCGGATAAAGATAAGGTGATTTGCCGTAACGGCACAGTGGCCGAGCAACGGAATGTCGCGCATCACTTTCTCGGGCAGTTCCGGACTGTCGCCCGCATTGTCGATGAACTCCATTACGCGCGATTGTAGGTCTTGCGCCTCCACCGCCATGCCATTGCAGTCTATGCGGTCAGCGGCATCGATGCCTATCACCAGCACGTTGCGCCGCTTCACATCCGTCACCTGCCGTTGCGCGGCGTTGTCAGGCAGCGGCGGCAGTTGCTGCACTATGCCTTTGTCGGTCTCCATCGACGTGGTTACGAGGAAGAACGTGAGGAGCATGAACGAGATGTCGGCCGTCGATGTGGTGTTGAGTTCCGGCACGTGGTGACGCTTGTTGCGGGTCCTAAGCATAAGCCAGTCTTATTTGCGTCCGTTGCCAATCCGCCTGTTAAGCCCCGACACGCCGAAAGCCACCAACGCCACGGCCACAAGCCCCAGCACGATTGACGTGTTGATAAACATATCGGTAAGTTTCAGCCATGCAGCCTCGTCAAAGAGCCTACCGTTGATTACCAACGGTTCGTCCGACCCAAAGGCAAACGTAAGCGCCATGGTCACGATTAGCAACGCGACCACCGCAATGGAGATGCGCCCTGACGCCACACCTCCATCATCGAGGCGGTGCCAACCGCCAACGGCCACGCCACGCGCCATGGAGACCACAGTCACCACCACGGCAGCGACACAGAGAAAGTAAGTGTAGTAGAGCAGCGCGTCGGTGAGCAGCGGGGCATTGAAAGCGGGGTCGTCGGCATAAGGCATGTCATAGCCCACGATGAAGAATGCGCCAAACATCACCGCAGACAACGCTATCAGGCAAGCCAGTACCCGCTCCGACAGCCTGCCGGCGAGAGAGCCTTTGCCACTGTTGTCATTCGCCATGCCCATCATGCGTCAGCTTATACCTCATTATCGTGTCCAAAAGCGTTATCGACGACTCTTCCATCTGCGACGTGATATGCTCTATCTTGGATATTATGTAATTGTAAAATATCTGCAATATCAGTGCCACTATGATGCCGAAAATGGTTGTTATGAGAGCCACTTTCATGCCGGCAGCCACGATGGTGGTGTTGATGTCGCCAGCAAGGCGTATTTGGTCGAACGCCATGACCATGCCTATCACAGTGCCGAGGAAGCCCAGCGACGGTGCCATGGATATGAAAAGCGTTATCCACGAACAGCCTTTCTCCAAGTTGGCAGCCTGCACCGAGCCGTAAGACACGATGGAACGCTCTATGTTGTCCATCGACTCCGTGATGCGCGTGAGCCCCTGATAACAGATGGAAGCCACCGGCCCGCGCGTGGAGCGGCACAAGCCCTTTGCGCCCTCTATGTCGCCGGTCTCCACCTTAGCTCCCACATCGTCCATGAACCTCTTGGCATTGATTTCCGACAAGGTGAGATATACTATCCGCTCTATGCAGAACGCAAGGCCGATGACCAAAGCCAGGGCCACGAGCGACATGAAACCGGCACTGCCCTCGATGAACCTTGTCTTCAGCTGTTTGTGGAAGCCCGCACTCTCGCGCGGCCTTATGGCATCGCCGGCATCATCCAGCAGCGCATCGTCAAGCACACGTGCCTCCACAGTGTCGCCCCCCATGGAGAGGGAACTGTCGGATGCCGTCATTTCCAGGGAATCGATTGCTGGCCTGCCGACTGCCATAGCCACCCGGCTATAAGCGAGAAAAGCCATAATTGCGCACAGTGCAATTAACTTCTTCATATCAGGCGAAACAAATTGTTAGTGATTGGTGCGGAGAGAGGGGGATTCGAACCCCCGTGCCAGTTTTGCCGGCTACACGCTTTCCAGGCGTGCCTCTTAAACCACTCGAGCATCTCTCCTCAGCTCTCGGAGTGCAAAATTACCTCTTTTGCGCCTATTTCCGCAATTTCAGTTCCTCTTTTACGTTTCTTTAACTCTGCAACCCGCGCCACCACACACGCGGAGCGGCTGCGACCGTCAGTCCGCGATGCCGAATATGCGCTCCACATTGGCGTTGGTGGCCTCGGCAACCTCATCGTCAGGCAAGCCGTAACACTCCGCTACCTTGTGCAACACGTGCACCACGAAAGCACTCTCGTTGCGCTTGCCGCGCATGGGCACAGGCGCCATGTAAGGCGAGTCGGTCTCAACCACTATGCGGCCTATCGGTATGTGGGGCAACACCTCCGACAGGCGCGACTTCTTGAACGTAAGCACGCCGCCGATGCCGAGAGCGAAGTTGTCGAAGCGCAACAGCTCATCGGCTTCATGTCCGTTGCCGGTGAAGCAGTGGAACACGCCTCCCGGCAGCTCGCGCTCATAGTGGCGCAGCAGGCTTACCATCTCATTCTGCCCCTTGCGGCAGTGTATCATCAACGGCTTGCGTGTCTCCACCGACCACTTCACCTGTTCCTCGAACGCCTCGAGCTGCTCGCGCTCGTATTCACGGCTCCAGTAATAGTCAAGCCCCACCTCGCCGATGGCTATGAAACGGTCAATCTGCATGGCTTTCATGCGGGCGAGCACATCCCGGAAGTCGGCCCTCACCTCCTCCGGATGCAGGCCAATCATGGGATAAGCAAAGCCGGGGTAACGGTCGCACACGGCAAGGACGGCGGTCACCGACGGCAAGTCGATGGCCGGCACGAACACACGCGACACGCCTGCCGCCCTCGCGCGGGCCACTACCTCATCGCGGTCAGCATCAAACTCCGCACCATCGAGGTGGGAATGTGTATCAATGCAATTCATAAAAAACGGTTTATAATTGTTACCTTCCTCTATACGGGCGGCTCATGCCGCCGAAGCCACGCAGCCGGACATGAGAGTCGCGAAGTCCCACTCCATCGGAATGTAGCTGCGGAGCGCATCTCTTTGTAAAGAAAATTTACCATTCGGCAACCGCACGCCAACGCCAGCGCAACCATCTGACCGTCAACGGGTTTGCGAAAGCGGTCATTTTAGCCAGTGAAACAGGCCGTTTCGCAGACCAAAACAGCCCGTTTCGCGTTGCAATTCGGCCTGTTTCGCAAACTGAAACGGCCTGTACGGCATCTGCGGACGGTTTTTGTAAAGATTCATTACCACCTCACGCACTACTCCCGATGCCCGCCATCAAGACTCGCGGCGCATCATCTCCCCGATGAAATGCAGCATGTGCTCCTTGCGGCGCGGCTCAACGCCCACCTTGCGGAGGAAAGCCTTGCCCTCGTCATAGTATTGGCTTATCTTACGTTCGCACAGCTCCCGTATGCCAAGACTGTCGTAGATGGCGGTGACGGCGGCAATCTTCTCGGCGCGGTCGAAGTCGGAGGCTCCGACCCAACGCATGAGTTCGGCGCGACGGGCGGCATCGGCAAGCTGGAAAGCGTTTATCAGCAGGTAAGTCTTTTTGTTGGAAACGATGTCGCCTCCCACTGCCTTGCCAAACACTTTCGGATCACCGTAGACATCGAGCAGGTCGTCTTGCAGCTGAAAGGCCAGGCCTATCCTCTCGCCAAAGCGGTATAGATTGTCGGCATCCTCTGCCGGCGCATCGGCCATGACGGCACCTATCTTCACGGCGCAGGCCAGAAGCACGCTCGTCTTCAGCCTTATCATCTCTATGTATTCGGCCTCGGTCACGTCGTTGCGCGCTTCGAAGTCCATGTCGTACTGCTGTCCCTCGCCTATCTCAAGTGCCGTCTCCGTGAATAGGGAGAGCACCTGCCGGAGCTTGTCAGGCGGACACTGGGCCATGCGCTGATAAGCCATGACGAGCATGGTGTCGCCCGAAAGTATGGCCGTATTGGCGTTCCACTTCTTGTGCACGGTGGGCATCCCACGGCGCATGTCGGCGCCATCCATCAAGTCGTCGTGCAGAAGAGTGTAGTTATGGTACGTCTCAAGGGCGCAGGCCTGCATCATTATGCTTTCCGGGTCGTCCCTAAACATGTTGTAAGCGAGCAGCATCAGCACCGGCCTTATGCGCTTTCCGCCCATGGAGAGCACATACTTTATCGGTTCGTAGACAGAAGCCGGCTTGCGGTCGTAGCTCAAGTTGTCAATGAAGTCGTTGACCTTGGCCGTGATTTCGTTTGATGTAAGCATATCTCTAAAATCATAAATTATGCACGCAGAGAGACTGCGGAACGCGCCCATCAGAGCTTGAACACTATGGGTATGCACACCATGGTGCGGCATGGCTCGTCGTTCTGCAATCCGGGCATCCACTCGGGCATCAGGCGCATGACGCGCAGAGCCTCGCGATCCAGATAATCATGGACTGACTCCACGACCTTCAGCCCCGAGATGGAGCCATCGCGCTCCACCACAAACTGCACCACTACGCGCCCCTCTATCTTCTGCCGCTCGGCAGCCACGGGGTAACGCAGGTTGCGCGTGAGCCACTTCACGAACTCCACCGCACCGCCGGGAAACTGCGGCAAGCTCTCCACCACGCGGAAGTCTACCGGCTTGTCGTGCATGAGGAGCGACGGCGGAACCGTGTCTGACGGCGCGGGCAGCGGCGGGCCGGGCATCAAGGGCAAGTCGCGTGCCCCAGCATCGCCATCCGGCGGTGGCAACGGCTCATCTACGGAATCGGAGTCCGGCTCGTCGTCAACCACATTGATTCGCTGCGGAATCTCGGCGCGCAGCCGCGGCGGCTCCACTATGCGCACAGTGGCAATGGGCAGCACCATGGGTATCAGGCCATCGTCTTTCATCTGCAGGCCATCGAGGGCTTCCTCTTCGCCGTCAGACGCAGCCGATGGAGCATCGGTGTACTCGAACACCACGAAAATGGCGGCAAGAACCAATATAAGACCCAGCAAGAACCACGTCGTCCTGCCTGCTTCCAAATCGGCCTCTTTACTTTTCTTTATCTCCATCCTCTTTATAATATTCGCCGCGATTTAGCGTTATAGAAACAGGAGCGCCATCATTGCAGCTACAAAAATAGCTCGTATATTTGGAATTTGGCGTAACTTTGCCGACAAATTAGCTTAACTGAATGAAAAAAGTTGTTTCAGCCATACTATGCGCCGCAGCAGCGACAGGTATGCAGGCGCAGGAAAGCCAAACAAACTACAACTTCCTGCGGCTGCCAGTCAGCGCGCACGTGGCCGCCTTAGGTGGCGACAACATAAGCATCGTGGAAGACGACGCCACGCTAATCTTCCACAATCCGGCACTGATAACGGGTGTCAGCGACATGACCCTGAACCTGAACTTCATGACTTACATGGAAGGAACGAAGACGGCAAGCGCGTCTTTCGTAAGGGCATGGCGCGAACGGGGCACATGGGGCGTGGCCGCCCAGTACATGGACTACGGCTCCATGCGCGAGGTGACGGCCGACAACGTTGAGACCGGCACATTCTCGGCGCGCGACGTGTCGCTAAGCGGTTCGTTTGCCTACCTGTTCAACGACCGCGTGGCCGGCGGCGTGACGGCTAAGTTCATCGTGTCGGGCATAGCCGGCTACAACTCCATGGCCGTGGGGGTGGACCTCGGGCTGAACTACTATGACGAAGACCTCGGACTGTCGCTATCGACCGTGGCGCGCAACCTCGGCGGACAGATAAAGGCTTACTATGACAGCTTCGAACGCATACCGTTCGACCTGCAGGTGGGAGCCAGCAAGCAGTTGGGGCGGGCACCACTGCGCGTGTCGGCCACAATCACCAAGCTGAACGACTGGAACGAGAGCTTCCTCAACCACGTCGTGCTGGGTGTCGACGTGTTGCTGTCGAGCACCATCTACGTGGCGGGAGGCTATAACTTCGGGCGCGCGGACAACATGAGCGTAGACGGCAGCGACGGTAGCAGCAGCCACGGCGCAGGACTGTCGTTCGGGGCGGGCCTGCAACTGGAACGCTTCAAACTGCAAGCGTCATACGCCAAATACCACGTGTCAACGGCTTCGCTGACATTCAACGTGGCCTACACACTCTGAATCATGAAAATTACAATCGCAATAGACGGCCATTCTTCGTGCGGCAAGAGCACAATGGCCAAAGACCTGGCTCGCGAAATCGGGTATGTTTACGTTGACACAGGGGCTATGTACCGGGCGGTAACCCTATTCGCCATGCGCGAAGGCTTGTTCGACGCCGACGGAAACATCGACGCCGCCGCTCTCGAGAGCCGCATGGACGAAATCTACATTTCTTTCTACCTCAACGAAGCCACAGGCCGCCCCGACACAGTGCTAAACGGAGAGAATGTGGAACAGGAAATCAGAGATATGGACGTATCGGAGCGCGTGAGCCAAGTGGCGACCTTGCCTTTTGTGCGCACGGCAATGGTGGCGCAGCAACAGGCAATGGGCCGCGACAAGGGCGTAGTGATGGACGGACGCGACATCGGCACCACCGTGTTTCCCGATGCGGAACTGAAAATATTCGTCACCGCCAGACCCGAGGTGAGAGCCCGCCGACGCTACGAGGAACTGCGCGCCAAGGGCATGGACGCCGACTTCGACAACGTGCTGCACAACGTGCAGGAGCGTGACTACATAGACTCGCACCGCAAAGTGTCGCCACTGCGCAAGGCCGATGACGCCATCGAACTGGACAACAGCGACATGACCATTGCCGAACAGCGACTATGGCTCATGGAACAATTCAAAAAGACACAACCTTAAACCCAAAGAAGCCCACAGACCTTTACCGCCACCCGGCCTGCCTGCGCGGGTCGGGGCACTTGCGCGCAGCCCGTCACCACGCCAGAAATGAGGGCGGCGCAGCCACCGCCTGTCAATAGACACGGAGCGCGCAACGCTTAAGGCGGCGGCTGTCGGGGCCGGTCATAACATGGAACTCGCCCGGGTCGAGGCCATAATCGAGCTGCCCGTCATAATATTTAAGCATGTCGGGCGTTATGCTGAAAACCACCTCCACGGTCTCGCCGGCCTTGATGTGTACGCGACGGAAGCCTTTCAGCTCCTTAACAGGGCGGCTGACGCGCGCCACGAGGTCGCGGATGTAGAGCTGCACCACCTCGTCGGCATCGCGCAAGCCGGTGTTGGTCACGCTGACAGTCACCGTAACGGAGCCATCGACAGCCATGCTGTCGGCACTGAGCTCCGGGTCGGAATACTCAAACGTGGTATAACTGAGACCATAGCCAAAGGGATAGAGCGGGTCGTTGCGCACGTCCAAATAATTGCTCTGGAACTTACGGTACTCCTTTGCGCCCTCGGGCACCGGCCTTCCGGTGTTAAGGTGATTATAATATATAGGTATCTGGCCGACAGCCTGCGGCATGGTCATGGTGAGCTTGCCCGACGGCACCTTGTCGCCAAAGAGCACATCGCAAATGGCATCGCCCGCCTCGGAACCGCCGAACCACACGTTCATGATGGCAGGCACATGGGCTTGCTCCCACGTGAGTACCGTAGGACGACCCGAGAAGTTGAGGAGCACAACAGGCTTGCCCAACCGCAGCAGGTCGGCAAGCAGCTCGCGCTGCACATCGGGCATCTCCAAGTCGGCACGGCTCGAACTCTCGCCGCTCATCTCGGAGCACTCGCCCATGGCACACACTATGACATCGGCACGACAGGCCATATCCAAAGCCTCGGCCCTAAGTATTGAATCATTGCCCCGCGACATGACCTTGCCAAACTCGGAAGCTTTCTGCAAGGCGGCATCGCGCGTGAGGTTGCAGCCTTGGGCATACAACACCTCACCCCGTCCGTCCATAGCTCGTTCCATCGCATGGCGTAGGGTGGCGTAACGCTCGGTAGTGGCGGCTACGCACCACGTGCCGCACAGGTTGGCGCTGTTGTCGGCCAACGGCCCGATGAGGGCTATCTTGCCCTCACGCTTCAGCGGCAGCAGGTCGCCATCGTTCTTGAGCAGCACGAATGTTTCGGCGGCAAGGTCGCGCGCGGCGGCGCGGTTATCGGCATTGTAAACATCGCTATCGCGGCGGGCTGGGTCACAATATTTGTAGGGATTGGCAAAAAGTCCGAGCCTATACTTGGCCTCGAGCACGCGACGGCAGGCACTGTCGATGTCGGCAGCGCACACCCTGCCCTCGCCAAGCGACTGTTCGAGCGTGGCGTAATAGCCATCGGAACACATCTCCATGTCGGTGCCGGCCTTGAGAGCCATCACCGCCGCATCATCGATTGCGCCCATGCCGTGGCGCGTCATCTCCATAAGAGACTCGTAGTCGGTGACGACAAAGCCCGTGAACCCCCATTGCCGGCGCAACACGTCAGTGAGAAGCCAGCGGTTGCCGGTGGCCGGGATGCCATCGACGAGGTTGAACGAAGTCATCACGCTGCCCGCACCGGCCTCAACGGCAGCACGGTATGGAGGGAAATAGCGGTTGTACATGCGTACACGGCTCATATCAACAGTGTTGTAATCGCGCCCCGCCTCAACGGCGCCATAGAGAGCGAAGTGCTTCACACAGGCCATGATGTTGCACGGACTGCCAAGGTCGCCCTGATAGCCGCGCACCATCGCCCGGGCGATGCACGAGCCAAGGTAAGGGTCTTCGCCACTACCCTCGGCCACGCGCCCCCATCGCGGGTCTACGCTTATGTCTACCATTGGACTATAAGTCCAGCAGACGCCATCGGCGCTGGCTTCCGTCGCGGCTATGGCCGCCGCCCGCTCTATCGCCAAGGTGTCCCAACTGCACGACATGGCAAGGGGGATGGGGAATACAGTCTCGTAGCCATGAATGACATCCATGCCCACGATAAGGGGAATGCCAAGCCGACTTTGCTCCACGGCAATGCGCTGCAAGCCGCTTATTTTGTCAACGCCCTTGAGGTTGAACACGCCGCCCAGCTCACCATTGGCGATGCGCTCTTCCACTGGCGAGCGTCCGGCAGAGCCTGTCACGATGTCGCCCGCGCCCAAAAGCGTGAGCTGCCCTATTTTCTCGCGCAGCGTCATGCGGTGCATCAGACTGTCTATGAACCTGTCCATCACCGCGTCTTGCGCTTGTCCGGCGACAGCCATCGCAGCCATCGCGAATGCCATTAATGTGCGTCTCATAAAAGAATGCTTTCTGATGTTTGCCATACGTTTCGTCTAAAGAAAAGAGAAGTCACACCCCCACGCCGCAAGCGGCACACGCCGGGGATGGGGCGAAGAGGCTCAAGGCAAATTGAGCAACGCATCGCGACACTGCTCCATGAGCCACTTGGGAGTGCTCGTGGCTCCGCAAATGCCCACCGACGACACCCCAGCGAGCCATCGCCGGTCTATCTCTCCCGGCCCTTCTATCTGGTGACTGTTGGGATTGACGCGCAAGCACTCGTTGAAGAGCACCTTTCCATTGCTGCTCTTGTGGCCGCAGACAAAGAGTATCAAGTCGTGGCGCGCCGCAAAAGAGCTGACATTAGGCATACGGTTGGCCACCTGCCGGCATATAGTGTCGAAACTGCGGAAAAACGCCCCGGGCGCAATATGCTTCTGGATGTAGTCAATGATGCTGTGGAACTCGTCGAGCGACTTCGTTGTCTGCGAGTAAAGGTATATGTCGCGCGAGAAATCGAGCTTCACCACATCATCGACTGTCTCGATCACTATGGCGCGACTCTGCGTCTGCCCCACCAGTCCGAGCACCTCGGCATGGCCATTCTTGCCAAAGATTACAATCTGCGCGCCGGGATTGGTGGCATACTGGCTTTTTATCCTACGCTGGAGTTGCAGTACCACAGGACATGTAGCATCGATAATGTCGATGTTGTTGCGCCGCGCCACCTCATAAGTCTCGGGCGGTTCACCATGGGCTCGGAGCAACACTTTCACGTTGTGCAGGCGCATGAGCTCGTCATGATTGATGGTTATCAGTCCCATGCGCCTCAGCCGCTCACACTCCATGCCATTGTGAACAATGTCACCGAGGCAATAAAGGGTTGTACCGACGGCGAGTTCTTCCTCCGCTTTCTTTATGGCTGTGGTCACTCCGAAACAGAAACCACTGCCACTGTCTATTTCTATATGCACAGTCGAAATATGTCCACAAGTTAATTTTTGTCTCTCATAATGTCAAAATAAGCCTCTATCAACTCGCCTGCCGCCGCAAAACTCGTCTTGCGCCCTGCCAGTACGAGCCGCTCTTGGTCGGCAAGACGCAGGCAAATGTCCCGATTGTTGTAGAAACTGTTGCGCAACTGCTCGTTGATAGTCTCATACATCCAGTATTTGCTCTGCTCATTGCGCCTATAATCGAAATAGCCATTGGCTTTTACAAAGTCGACATACCGGTAAACCATATCCCATATCTCTTTGATGCCGGTGCCGTAGAAGCCACTGTAACACATCACCTTGGGCGTCCAGCCGCTCTCAGGCACAGGGAAAAAATGAAGCGCGTTGCGGAAGTTGCGGGCCGCAAGGTGACATTTGTCTACGTTCTCGCCGTCGCATTTGTTTATAACTATGCCATCACTAATCTCCATTATGCCACGCTTTATGCCCTGAAGCTCGTCGCCAGTGCCGGCGAGCTGTATGAGCAAGAAGAAATCGACCATCGAGTGGCAGGCCGTCTCACTCTGCCCCACGCCCACCGTCTCCACGAAAATCTTGTCGAAACCGGCCGCCTCGCAGAGGATTATCGTCTCGCGCGTCTTGCGAGCCACGCCGCCAAGCGAGCCCGCCGTGGGACTGGGCCTTATGAAAGAATCCGGGTGTTGGGCCAGCTTTTCCATGCGGGTCTTATCGCCGAGGATGCTGCCCTTGGTGCGTTCCGAACTCGGATCGATGGCCAGCACGGCCAGTTTGCCTCCGTAAGACTCGAGCACATGGATGCCAAACTGGTCGATAGACGTAGACTTGCCTGCACCGGGCACACCACTTATGCCTATGCGCACGGAGTTGCCACTGTGCGGCAGGCACTTATCTATAATCTCCTGCGCCTTGGCCTGATGGTCGGGGTTGACACTCTCAACGAGCGTAACGGCCTGGCTCAGCACGGTGACATCGCCTTTGAGGATTCCCTCAACCATCTCGCCTGCAGACAAGTCGCGGCGATGATGACGCAAACGCTTGAGGTAAGGGTTGACTATCGACGGCTTCTCTACGCCGCTGTTCACCGCCAGTCCCTTGAATTCTGAACTGTTTTCCGGATGCTCCATGACCTACTTGGTTATTATCTTAACAATTACTTTAGGGTAGTCCGGGTCGTTGGTAATCATCAGCACCCGGGGTTCGGACTGCTGTTCCGACAGCTCTTCGCGATAAGCCGTCACTTTCAAGGTTGTGGTCTCGCCCGCTTCGAGGTCTCGATCGGCCAGCGTCACTTTCAGTCCGCCTGCAAACATCTGCAGCGAGCGAATCTTGAGCGTCGACCGTCCGGCGTTGGTTATCTTTATTTCTCCGGTCTTTTTCTTCTTGCCGTCGAAGTCGAAGAGCAACGAGTCGGCCGAAAGCACCATCTTGGGAGCGTATTTGCGCACATCCTCGGTCATGCCATCGAAATCCGGCAAGAGCACCGCCGACACCTTTATTTCTTTCTCTGGGGCAACCTTCTCGCCGGGTTCGTTGGCCAAATAGACCGCCGTCCGGACAAGTCCATAGTCGCGCAGCTCGTCGGAATTGAGGGTGAAACTTATCCGTCCACCCTGCCCCGGGCGCAGGTTCTCGGGCGTGACAGCCGCGGATAGATATGACGGCAAGTGCATGACGGTGGGATGCAAGGTCTCAAGTCCTGAGTTGTGAATGTATATTTTCAACTCCGGGGTGTCACCTTTGTTCACATCATCAAACTGAAGTTCGTTCCTGTCGGCGCGCAGGCTTCCATACTCGTATGGGTAAGAGCCTGTATAGTCGGCCACTTCGGCCAAAACCACTCCGCGCATCGTAAGGTAAACCGGTTCATCGGAGCCGTTGCTGTACACAGCGGCCTGCTTGTAGAAATGCCCGAGCTGACGTGCATCGTAAGTAAGGCGCACTCTGAAAGTCTCGCCGCCCGGCACTTCGTCCTTAGGATATTCAACGCCTATGCACCCGCAACTGGTCTTCACATCTGTTATCTTCAGCTTGCGCGTGCCCTTGTTGTGCAGTTCAAACATTGCCGTGACAGGGGCATCGTAAGCCACGCTGCCGCAGTCTACGGTTCCCTTTTCCACAGTAAGCCGCTGTGCGGCCGCCGGCATGGCTACCATTAGCGCAAGCGAGGCAAATATCATGTTTCGGTGTCTGTTCATCATATATGCTTTATTCATTGTCGCCTCATGCGGGCTTCATTTGTCATTTCTCCACCCTGACTGTCAGCGAAGGAGCCGTGGCGCGATAATCCGGCGCATACACGCATTCTATGGCGCACGTGCCCGTCTCATATCGCCCCGCCCTGTCGATGTAATAAGTTGTCTCTATGACATGTGTTCCTTTCGCCAAACGGTCGAAGTAATAATGCGTGGCATTGTCTTTGGGAGTGCAATACGCGCCATTGCGGTAGCCGCTGATTTGCTCAGCGGGCTCCATGCAGGCGGCACGGCGGTCGGCCACATGCACAAAGTCGAGGTCGCGCCCCGCACGGATGGTAATGCGCACCCTCACCCTGTCGCCGACATGCAGCGTGGAAGAGTCGGCCACGAACTCCCGGCTTATGCTGATACCGGAGGCGGAAGCCTCCACGTCCTCCGTCTTCTGCATGTATTGGGCATAGAGTGCGCCCCACGACGTGCCCTGCGAAGTCTTTTCCGCC
The DNA here is from genome assembly GCA_964554115.1 of uncultured Prevotella sp. Taxonomy (GTDB): domain Bacteria; phylum Bacteroidota; class Bacteroidia; order Bacteroidales; family Bacteroidaceae; genus Prevotella. Next base: position 6,758 of record CAZKMT010000014.1, on the reverse strand, counting down.
GTGAAAGTAGTGCCGCCGACCTCATTGACGGTTGCCTTCACATAACCCATGCCCATAGTGGCACGGGGCGTGTCGATGGCCTTGCCGTCAATGGCGAATGCCGTCTCGGCGGTGGAAGCCAGCAAGTCAGCCCGCCCGTTCAGGAAAGCATAGGCGGCGTTGACACTATTTATTGGCGTTGTCCACGCCTGCGCCCTCTTCTCATGCAAGAGCCAACGCCTCATCTCATCTATCGTGGCCGTGTCATCAGGGGTTATCATAGCCATGGCTTCGATGGCGGCCACTTCCGTGGGGATGCGGTAATCACGCCAGCTGTAACTTGCCCTCGGGGTGTCGTAGTAACGGCCGGCCTCTTCGGTGAACACCGTATATTCCTTCAGGCTGCGCACATATTCACGCCCACGCCTGCCATCGCCACGCTTCGCGAGCACCACGGCTGTGAGAGCCTTGTCGTAAATGGTCTGACTCTCCACGTCCTTTTCAAGCAAGCCCACAAGGTAATCGATAGCCGCGCCAACCGCCGCCGACTGCGCCCTGTCGTCTATGGAATATAAATAAAGGTAGCGCAAGGCATCGGTTCCGGGAAAAGCCTGTCGGTTGCCATGCTTCTCGGCATCCTTCATGGCTGTCACCTTCTCCACAAAACGCCTGTCCATATAGGCAAACGCCTTGTCGAGCATTTGCCTCGTAGGCTCCTGACGACCTGCCATACGGTTCAGGCGCACGAGCATCTCTGCCACTTCCAGCGTCACATGGAGACTGCCTGCCATGCCGGGGCACCATCCCCACGCGCCATCAGCGTTCTGCAAAGAGCGCAGCTTGCCGACAGCCGATGCCAAACGTCCAGCCATGAGCGTCTCGTCGAAGAAATCGGCGAGCCGCTGCTTCTGCTCATTCTCGCGGTCGGCATCGGCAACCCACGGTGTCTCGCTCAGCACGATGTCTTTCAACTCCTTGTTTTTTGCGAGACTGCTCGTGAGCGTCCGTTCCTCCGACAGTTCCATGCGCCACCCGTCAAACACCGTCTTAATGCGGGGTGAGACGGTGGCAAGGTGACGGCCGAGGGCATTGGCATAATACGCTGCGGCCTGGTCGATGGCATTGTCGCCCGCGGGCGTGCCTACGGCAGGCAGAGCCTGCACCACCATCCACGCCGGGTTGTTGGCGTATTCAATGGTCAGTCTCGCGTCTGTGCCGCCCTTGGCAAACATAGTGTCAATGCGGACAGACTTTGTGCCCGGCTCATGCTGCGCGAAAGACACTGCGACAGTCACGCGCTCGCGCTCGGGCAGTATGGGCAGATAGTGCTGTTCACCATCGCTGAAGCCTTTGCCGGAGGCCGTAACGCGACATATCAACAATGGATATGTGGCCGTGGGAACATAATCGAAAGCCACGGAAGCCGTAGCTCCAGCACCAACGGAAAATCTATCCGCACGTTCCAGCACCACCCTCTCGGTTTCCGGATCGACCAACTGCATACGAGCTGTGCCGGCAACGGTGGTCGTTCCAGTGTTGAACACTTTGGCCGTGATGCGCGCCTCGTCGCCGACACGGACGAAACGGGGCACGTTGGGTTGTATCATCACGTCTTTCCTTGCCACCGCCTCGCCGTCAATAGAGCCGACAAACATGTCGGGCGTATGTGCGATGCCCATGAAACGCCATGTGGTAATGCTTTCGGGCAAGGTGAACTTCAGCGTGGCTACACCCGTCGAATCAGTCTCGAGGGCGGGCATGAAAAACGCCGTCTCTGTGAGGTTCTCGCGCATCTGGTTTGCCGAAACGCCTGCGGCAACACCACTGTCCACCCTCTCCGTCAGGCTCTCACCACCATCGGCCTCGGTCTCCCGGACATCAGCAACCACAGCCCCGGCTGCAATTGGCGCGGAGGCTTTGCTCATGGACTGCTGCCGCACCCCCCGCGTGCCGCGGGTCAGAATGCCATCGGAACTTTCCGCCACCGTGCCCATACCGAGAAGCATATTTCGGGATGAAGCCGGGAACACAGAGCCATCGAATCTGTTGGGAGCGAACATCCTGTAAACAAACGCTTTCCATGACTGCTCCGCATGGACGACGGTCTCACGCCTTTGCGGCGCAGACCATACGGCATAAGGCATCGGCAACCACGAGCGAGGCTCCATAGACCACGAATGGCGCGCTATCCCATCCAAAGACTTGTCGTAGAGAGTGGCCATAAGCTGCGCGTCGGCCGGCGTTCCGTCAGGCATGGTCACGCTGAGCCTCCACTCTTCCTGTTGTCCCGGCGCAAGACGGTCGCGGAAAGTAATCCACTTAAGCTGCAAATGCCTGTCGGGCAACGGGCGTGTTATCGCTTTCTTGTATGTGTGACAACGGCCGTCCTTCACCCACGCATAAGTGAGCAACAGTCCGTTGCCATATTCTTCGTTGTAAGTGAAGCTGCGGTTTATGAGCCTGTTGCTAATGTCGGTTGCGCCACTTTCTATCACCCTGTCGCCGGAGAAGATGCTGTAAACCACATGCACATCTTCATCCGACGAGCCCACCTGCACCGTCACCGGCTGTCCGTTGGCGGGGAATCTGTCGGCCGAGGCGTAAAACCAGCTGCAAGTGTCTACACAAGGCACTGTGTCGCGGAGTGAGAAGACGACAAAACGGCGGTCGATGGTGTCGGCCTCGCACACGGCAAAAAGCCTATGACGTCCCGACGCAAGGGGAGCGGCAAGGCTTATAGGCTCGCCTGTCTTGCCCTCTGTCCAATGCGGGGAATCATCAAGGCGGAAACGGACATCGGCGCGGATGCCCTCGCCCGATGCGTTGCACAATGTGAAAGTAACGTGGCGGAGACTGTCGGCCAAAGCCGGGCCGACGAGGTCGCAATCAAACGATGTGGGGCGCGAACCCAACGGCACGCTCAAGCTGCCTGTCCGCGTCTCCCCGCTGACATCGGTCACTTCGGCCCCGGCTACGATGTTGCAGAACATGCGGGCCGTCGCGCCACCGTCGGGAAGTTCCAGCGGCATGATTACCGTAAACGTTCCGTCGGCGTCCGTGACGGTCTCGCCCTGCCACAAGCGACTGTCAGCCGAGGCGACCTGCCCGTCCGCAGGCATCCACCACCCCGCCCGCTGCCGGCTCACCGTGTATCTCACCCGGGCGCCCTGCACAGGCACGTCGGCGAAGCTGACGGCACGAGCCTTTACCACGAGCGTGTCGCCAGGCTCATATCTCTCATTCACCTTCGGAAATTCCACGCGGAAAGTGGGTCGCTTGTACTCCTCGACACGTATTCCCGCCGACGAATTGTTGACCATCACCGTGAAACGGCCTGTCAACGTGCCCGCAGGCAGCACGAAATCAGTGGAACATGTGCCATAAGCGTCTGTCACAAGCTCTTTCTCGGCCACCACCTTGAAGTTGGCATCGCGGAGCATCGCCTTGACGGTCTTTCCCTCCACGGCCTTATAATCCACATAATTGTCGCACTCAGTGACCACAGCAACCACATGCACGGCCTGTCCCGGACGGTAGACGCTGCGGTCGGTGAACACCCGTGTCTGTTCTTCCTTGCGCACACCAGCATAATATTCAAAGGCACCGTATGCGCTCGCGTTCGGACAGAAGCGGTCGACCGACGTGTAAACATAGGCTTTGTCGGGCCTGCGCTTCACGTATGCGTAGACAGTCTCGCCATCGTCGCCACAGTCAAGGGTCACGCTCGTGTACTTGTCCGCCTCGCCATCATAGGTGTCGAGGCGCACCTTGGCGCCGGCCACGGGCTGCCCTGTAGTGGCGCTTACGGCCACATAGCGTATCTTGCGCCCAGGAAGCTCCTGCGACATGAGATACATGTCGGTGACATAATAGAGCCGCCGCAACGTCTCGGTGGCTGGCGACGAGCGTATCTCAAGCATATACACCCCGGCGGGCAGCCCGGGAAGGGCCATCGAGTCTTCAAACAGCTGGTATTTCGGATTGTTCAAGTAGCTACGCGACACGCCCATGCCTTCCAGCTCGGAAAGCAGCGGCTGCAATTTCCTGTAACCGTCGGCGGCAGAGGGGTCGATGCCGATGTCTCCGTCGGCATCCACCCGATATATATTCAATGTCGCCCCTTTCAGGTTGCGAATGGCGCGCAACCGCACCATCTGCCCAATGCCCGGCTCGATGACGCTGCGCTCCAGTTCCAGACACATCTGCGGGGCGGTGAGTTCCCTCTCGGCATTGCGCAGACGGCCCGCGCCTTGCCACCCTCCCCACTTGTCAAGGGCGTAATTTATGTAGCTTATCTTGTCCTCCACCGTCACATCGCGGCACGACAGCATGTAGTCATAACGCTCGATGGCAACCTCGCACGCCACGTCAAGGTCGGCATATTCGGCGACGAGAGAGTCGAGACTGCGCACATAGCCCGACTTTTTTACGCACTCCATGAGCGGGCCGCGCCGCTGCCTGAGCGTCTCAAGAGCCGCGATGCAGGCCGCCCTGCGGTTGCCCGCCGCGCGGTAGTACTCATGTAGAGCCGCGTAATCGCCGACCTCATAGCCCACGACGCTGAGCATGTCATCGTTGAATATCTTGCCGTTATATCCGTCGACAACCATAGGTTCGAAAGCCTTCACCTTCACCGCGGCCAACGCCGCCGGGTCTTCCATGGCCATACGGCGACAACTGTCGGCACGCTCGCCGGCATCAGTCGCCACGCCGGGATTGTCTGTATATATGCGGTAGAGCACGGCAGCATAGACAGCGCGCAACACCGCGTCGGCAGCGGAGACGCGACTGCGTTCCAACCGCCTGACGGCCGGGGCGAGCGAGTCCGGCGCGATGGTGGCCTGCACCTTGGCTTTCAGCAGTTCGGCCTTTATCAAATGGCCGTAATCGCCTGCCGACCGCGCCATCGCGGCAATCCTGTCCAACACCTCCATCCGGGTCTTGGGCAAGTCCTTGGCGGCAGCCTCATCGGCCTCCTTCCACATCACGGCATAATTCTGCCCCGCAACAGTCGCTGGCAACATTGCCAACGCCGCCATGATGCTTAGCAACAACTTCTTCATAACAACAATGTCTTTACTTCACGTCTCTTCAGGCACATGCCGCCCGTCACCAATCCAAATGACGACAGGCCTCCACGACACATGCTCGGGCAAAAGGAGCCATTGCATTGTTAAGCGCAATCCGCACTGTCGGCGAAAAAACGGCGGAAGCCTTTCGATTGCGTCGGCCTCCCCCTAAATGCCTATCTTATGCAAAGGTAACGAAAGTTGGCTGCAAATCAAAATAAATCGTTCACTTTTATACAAACTTCCGATGATATTTTCCTGTCTGCCGACGAGTTCAGCCGACGAAGCTCCGGACGTCCGTCAACGGCCTGGCCATCGCCACAAGCCGCCCATGCGCCCCGTCATGAGGGACTGCGGCCGCTCATCAAGAGGGCATACGGGCCACCGCGTCGGAATCGTCCATGCGCGGCACACTGCGATGTAGCTACCTCCCTGACCTCGCCAAAAGCAATGAGGGCGGCGGCATAGCGATAAGTATGCGGCACACGGGCGGTAAATAATGTTTACAAACGGAAGAGGCATCGGGTGACTGTTGCCGTTCCATGCCGCGAAAAGGCGCGTTTCGCGGCATGGAACGGCCTGTTTCGCCCTCCAAAACGAGCCATTTTACAAGCCGAAACGATACATTTTGCAAACCATCTGGAAACCAACTACTTGCGATGCGCTCCGAAAAACGGCGGCAAAGCTGCGCGCATTGTGAAATATCTTTACAAAACGCAGCTTTCCGCAACCGATGACAGACGCGCATGAAAAGCGTCCGCGCCGGGGCGGTGTAGCCGCTCACCTTTCGCCGGCATCGGTGCTCACGCATATAAAGGGCACACGGCCTATGCGGGCTGCCATCGGAGAAAACGAGCTGCCAGCCGAACCGTAGATGCGAGCGGCGCGCGCCAAGGTGTACATGTCGGCCAGTCCTCCGCGAATGCCGTCGGCACTGTCGCGCGCGGCGACTTCCGCAGGCGTTATTATCCGCGCCCCAAAGGCGGCGCGAAGCTCCTCCTTCACGCTTTCGTCATCGGTGGCGAGGTATATCTTCAGGTCGGGGTGCGTGGCGATTTCTTTCTTTCCGGCCTCCACAAAGAGCGCGGTGGGGCTTTTGGCGGTGGCTTCGCCATTGTCGGTGCGGCGGATGTGCATGCCTATGGTGTGTGCGGAAAACAGCCTTACGTTGGATTCCACGCGCTCCCTCACACTGAGCGCCGGACAGAACAGGCGGCCAAGTAGCTCGTCGGGATAGCTGCCGAACTCCTGATAACAGCCCATGTAGCACCGTTTGCCGGCTGCCCAGGCCGCAAAGTCGAAGCCCCGTTGCTTCAGCGGGGTCACGCTCCGCTCATAAATGCGCCGACGGTAAAGCAGCATCTGCGGCAACGCCGGCAGCCACAGGTTGTGCCGCCTAGGGCGGTCGCTTATCACGTAGTCTGCCGCCGTGGCCTCCCGCACGCTCATGCGCCCGACCGCCACAGGCTCGAAGATGTCGCGAAACCGAGCGTTGAGAGCCCTGTCGCAAAACCATATAACACGCAGCTCGCTGCCAACGGCAGCGCAGAGGTGGAAAGCCGAGGCCATGGCGCGCATCCTGTTGGCTATGCCGCCCACGGGCACGAGCGTCAGCATGCCACCTTTTTTGTTGTTTCCCATGGGTGCAAAAGTAACAATAATATGCGACACAAGCGAAAGTGCGGCCTGCTTTTGTTGTCGCGCAGGCCT
>CAZKMT010000013.1:17141-42639 GCA_964554115.1 uncultured Prevotella sp. | reverse complement strand
TTGACTTCTCTTCCTTTGTTTGGATGTTGTTTTCACTAAAATGGGGAATTAGGCTTCTTCCTATTAAAAGACACAACACTTGCTTGAACAGTTGCAAATACTGTCATGCCAATAAAAACCGGAATCGACAATAGAGTAGCTTCGACATGACTCATGCCTGAACCGCTAAAGTACTTTATCTCAATGTTTTTTATCGATTTTCTTCTATTCTCGTTTTTTTGTATTATCTTTGTCCACGAGGGAGGCTCACGCCTACGGCGCGGCCTGCCGCAGCAACGGCAAACGCAGCCATTGCACCGGACAAGGAACATAAACATAACACATGCACATGCCACACATCATAAAGACAACAGTCGCAGCAGTGCTCCTCGCAGCGGCAACAACCACGGCAGCGCAGAACTACAGTGTCCACCACAGCGGCGACACGGTGGTGGCGGAACTGGCTCTGCAAACCATCAGCGTGCGCACCAGCCTCGACACTACCATAGTGGAGATTGCCAATCCGCGCAAATACCTGTTGCTGCCCATACAAGATGACAGTCCAAAGACGCGCGTGAAAGTATGCACAGGCTCACCCGACGACAGGTGGATTGACGTGAGACTAGCACGCACGAGAACTGACGGAACCGTGCCCATAGCCTTAGGCGACAGCACACAGGCCACGGTGAAAATCATCGGCATCAAACCTAAAGACTTGGCCATGACCTCACTGGCCACAACCGACATGTGGATTGCCGACAACACCGACTATTACCGTCCGATATACCACCACACCCCACCCTATGGATGGATGAACGCGCCCAGCGGCCTGCTATTGAAAGACGGTGAATATCACCTCTACTACCAGTACAACCCTTATGGCCCGACATGGGGAAACATGCACTGGGGGCATGCCGTGAGCAGGGATTTGGTTCACTGGGCGGAGCTGCCACCGGCGATAGAGCCCGACAACAATGGGGAGATATTCTCCGGAAGCACGGTGGTGGACAGCGAAAACACGGCGGGCTTCGGTGCCGGAGCCGTCATAGCCATCTACACCTCTGCAAGCAGGAAAGGACAATCGCAATGCCTGGCATACAGCCATGACAATGGACGCACGTTCACAAAATACGAGGGGAACCCCGTGTTGCAGGCCACTGATGGCAGCCGCGACTTCCGCGACCCGAGAGTGTTCCGCTACGAACCGGCCAAGGCGTGGTTCATGATATTGGCCGCCGGCACTGAGATGCGCTTCTACAAGTCAGACGATTTGAAGCAATGGGACTACGTGAGCAGCTTCGGACAAGGGCTCGCCCCGGAGCAAGGTCTCTATGAGTGCCCCGAAATAGTGAGACTCCCCGTAGACGGAGACACCACCGACATGAAGTATGTGCTGATAACCAACATAAACCAAGGCGGTCCGTCAGGAGGCAGCGCCACGCAATACTTCGTGGGCGATTTCAACGGCAGACAGTTCACGTGCGCAGACGACACCATCACCAAATGGCTCGACTACGGCAAGGACCATTACGCCGCCGCCTGCTTTGCCAATGCCGGGCACAGGGCAGTGGCAATGCCGTGGATGAGCAACTGGCAGTATGCCAGCCTCACGCCTACCCGGCAGCACCGCGGAGCCAACGCCCTGCCCCGCGAACTGTCCATCTACACCGTTGGCAGACACCACTACGTGGCATCCACCGTGGTCGACGAGACGCGCCGGATGCGCCGCAAGCGCAGGAGGATGGACAATGTGGCCATAGAGGGCAGCACCGACATGCCCCGCATAGCCCGCAGGTCAAAAGGGGCATTTGAGTTTGTGGCCGACATAACGCCGGGGGAGGCTTCAACAACGGGCATAGAGCTATACAACGACAAGGGCGAACGCACCGTGATATACCTTGACATGGAAAATATGCGCGCCGTGACAGACCGCACCGAAAGTGGCCTTACAGGCTTCGCGCTGAAAGCTGGCAGGGATGACAAAGGCGAGACAAACGATTTCGCGACATCGACATGGGCTCCGCTTGACCTGTGCGAAGGCAAGACGTACAATGTAGACATCTTCGTTGACATGTGCTCCGTGGAACTGTTCATCGATGGCGGGCGCATATCCATGACCAATCTCGTATTCCCCACAAAGCCTTACGATTCGGTACGCCTGTTCTGCAACGGCGGAAAGGCATCGTTCGACAACATGTCCCTTTACGACTTAAGGCCGTAAACACACAAGGAAAATGCGTCAGTGCCATGAAACATTGACGCCATGCCACGATGCGCCAAACATTGCCAGAGGCCATCACGGCCAACGCCACCGTCAATGTGAACCGGTGGCGTTGGCATTTGATGTGCGGTCGGCCTCGATGAGTGCGAGAAGGCGTTCCACGGCCTCATCCTCGGGAATGTTTCGCGCCACGCACTCCTTTCGGCGGTAGAGCGACACCTTGCCTCTCGCGGCTCCTACGTACCCGTAATCGGCATCGGCCATCTCGCCGGGGCCATTCACTATGCACCCCATTATGCCTATCTTAAGCCCTGTCATGCCTGCCGTGGCTTCCTTTATGCGCGCTATGGTAGAGCGCAGGTCGTAGAGAGTGCGTCCGCATCCGGGACAACTGACATACTCGGTCTTTGTCATGCGCAACCGCGCGGCCTGCAATATGCCAAACGCCGTGGCCTCAACATCGGCCACCGGCAGCGAGCCATCGTTCATCAGCCATAGCCCGTCGCACAGTCCGTCAATCATAAGCGCGCCCATGTCTGCCGCAGCCTCTATCTGGAAATCGCCCTTCGCAGAGGCCGCATGACGGTACATCTGACAGAAAATCACGGGGTTGGTTACTCCGTAAAGCATCATCTCATGCAGCAAGGCGCGCTGCTGGGCAAGGCGGTTGGCATGGTTTGCCATGCACACCACGACCACTTCGGGGTGCTCCTTGAGACATGCCACATACTCATCGGTCGCCACGCCATACTGAAGCACGAGAAACTTCACCCTGCCCGCCACGGTGCCAAGCAGCGGCATGGCCGAATGCGGAAATATCGGACACACTTCGACCCCAGGATGGGCAGCGCGCAAAGCGTCGCACACACTGAAGTCCGCTATCAGCACAGGAGCCTTGCTCTCGCCTCCGGCGGCATTCCGCACTGAAGGAAAGGCCGAACCATTCCATGCCGAGCCATCGCCTATGTACACATAATCGGCTGACGAGGGCATCGGGCCATCCAACAGACTGCTCACCACCACCGGCACTGCATCGCCGCCGATGTTGGCCACGCGGCGAGTGGCACGCCGTTCGGGCCTGAGCCAGTCAAAAGCAGGCGATGCCGTGCCCGGTATCGGGGCGTGCCCCGCACGCCGACACACGTAGTCCACGAGGTGACGGGCCACCGGAATCTCCGCTTCCGGCTCCTCGGAGAGCGACACCCGCACCGTGTCACCTATGCCATCGGCCAACAAAGCGCCTATGCCCACGGCACTCTTTATGCGTCCGTCCTCACCCTCACCGGCCTCTGTAACGCCGAGATGGAGCGGATAGTACATCCCCTCCTTGTCCATCGCACTGACAAGCAGGCGCACCGAGCGCACCATCACCACAGTGTTGCTGGCCTTCACTGATATGACCACATCGCCAAAGCATTCGCGCTTACATATGCGAAGGAACTCCATGCAACTCTCCACGATTCCCTCGGGGGTGTCGCCGTAACGCGACATGATGCGGTCTGAGAGCGAACCGTGGTTCACGCCTATACGGATGGCCGTGTGGTTTTGCCTGCATATATCGAGAAACGGCACGAACCGCTCTTCTATCTTCTTCAGTTCGGCGGCATATTCGGCATCGGTGTACTCCAATTTCTTGAACGTGCGCGCCGGGTCAACGTAATTACCGGGGTTTATCCGCACTTTCTCCGCATACGACGCGGCCACTTCGGCCACATGGGGATTGAAGTGCACGTCGGCCACGAGCGGCACCATGCAACCCGCTGCGCGCAGGGCGGCATTGATGTTGCGCAGGTTTTCGGCCTCCCTGATGCCCTGAGTGGTGAGCCTGACATACTCACCGCCGGCATCGGCTATGCGTCTGGCCTGCGCTACCGATGCCTCAGTGTCGCATGTCGGCGTGGTGGTCATCGACTGCAGGCGTATCGGATTGTCGCCGCCCATCGGCGTGTTGCCGATGTTCACCACCGACGACGGCCTGCGGCTATAATTGAATAAGTCGGTCATTCAGTTCACCTTATACCGATACTTCACCTCGGCCAAATCTTTGTTTGCCTTCTCAATTTTGTCCTTCAGGCTTTCCTTGTAGGCCACAAGGCGCGCGGCCAAGTCCTCATCCGCCAAGGAAAGCATCTCCACGGCCAGCAAGGCAGCGTTCTGCGCGCCGTTGACGCCGACGGTGGCCACGGGTATTCCGGGCGGCATCTGGATGATGCTCAGCATCGCGTCGAGCCCGTCGAGCATTCCCTTGATGGGCACTCCTATCACTGGCAGGGGCGTTGAGGCGGCTATCACTCCCGGAAGGGCGGCGGCCATGCCTGCTCCCGCTATTATCACTTTGACACCGCGGCCTTTCGCTCCGCGCGCAAACTCCTCCACAGCCGCCGGCGTGCGGTGTGCCGACAGCGCGTTGACTTCAAACGGCACTTGCATTTCGTCGAGAAGCTTGCAGGCCTTTTCCATTACGGGCAAGTCGCTTGTGCTGCCCATTATAACACTTACCAATGCATCCATTTCAGTATTTTTGAGTTTTAAACCTTAAGTATTTCGCTGTCGATTGCGCGATTGCCGACCATGGCTTTCCCGCCATGAGGCTCTCCGCTACACGAAGAGGATACCGATGACGGCGCACACAAAGCCGACGATGAAGCCCATGACCACCTGCGAGAGCGTGTGTTGTCTCAGTATCATGCGGCTCGTGCCCAACGCCCCGGCAATGATGAACACGACGCAGAGCCAACAGACGGGGTTGAAGCCGAATATTTCGGCAAACGAAAAGAGTGCCCCGGCCACACCGCCGGTGGCCGCCGTGTGCGTACTTATCTTCCACCAGGCGTTTATCAGCGCACAAGTGATTTGTATTATGAGAGCGGCTATCAATATGCTTGACATAAAACGCGGTATGTGAAGCCGCTCCATGAGGTAAATGCAGGCAAAGTAACAGACGATGGAAATGACGTATGGCACCATGCGCCGCTCCTTACGTCCCAGCTCCACCGGCGACCAGCCGTTGTAGTGGCGGTAAGCGCGTATGAGCAGTGTGGGCATGAGCACGGTGAAAATGTAGACAATGGCTAGCACGGTGAGCTTGTACTGCAGCGGCAACAGGCTGAGATAGCTGAACACAAAGAGTGCCACCAGCCCCAACAAAGGCAGGTAAAACGGGGTGAACACCATACTGAGCACCCTCGCTGCAATAAATATGTTGCGTTGTTTCATTTCCTCAGTCTGGCCACCGGAATCCCCAACTGCTCGCGATACTTTGCCACGGTGCGCCTCGCTATGGGGAACCCCCTGCGGCGAAGCTCGTCTTTCAGCGCGTCGTCACTGAGCGGCTTCCGCTTGTCCTCGGCCTCGATGACATCCCGCAGGGCCGCCTTTATGCGCCGCGTCGACAGTTCCTCGCCATCGGCGGTCACATAGCTGTCGCTGAAGAAGTGGCGCAAGGGAAACGTGCCCCACCGCGTCTGCGCGTACTTGCTGTTGCTCACGCGCGATATGGTGGATATGTCAAGCCCCGTCTTCTCGGCGATGTCCTTCAGTATCATGGGGCGCAGCGATGCCTCGTCGCCATCCTCGAAGAAGCGGTGCTGCCAGTTGATGATGGCTTGCATGGTGACCGACAGCGTGCGGCGGCGCACCTTGATGGCATCGATGAACCCACGCGCCGCCTCCACTTTCTTCTTCGTGTAAAGCAGGGCTTCCTTCATCTGGCGGGTCATGGCCCCGCGGTTGTCCTGGTACTCGCGCATGGTGTCGACAAACGACTGCGATACGCGAAGCTCGGGCACGTCGCCGGTATTGAGCACGAAACTCACCGTGCCATCGTCCTGCGTGTCAACGATGAAGTCGGGCGTTATCTGCTGCGTGCTGTGCCCCACTGTCTCGCCCATCGACGCGCCGGGCTTGGGGTTCAGCTTGCGCAACTCGCGCCAGAGCGTCTCGGCTTGCATGTCCGTGATGCCCATGCTCTCCTCTATGTGCGCCCAATGCTTCTTCTTGAACTCTTCGAAATGCCTGGCCACCACCTCGCGCATCTGCCGCTTTAGCTGCGAATCCTCGCGGCGGTCTATCTGCAACAACAGGCATTCCTGCAGGCTGCAGGCACCCACACCGGGAGGGTCGAACCGCTGCAACAAGGCAAGCACCTCCTCAACCTCAGCCGTAGAGGCATCAGTGTTGTGGTAGATGGCCAGCTCATCAGCGATGCTGCCCGGCGACTTGCGCAGCAAGCCGTCGTCATCGAGCGACCATATCAAGTATTCCATTATGGTGCGCTGGCGTTCCGTAAGCTCCGTCTCACCCATCTGCTCTTTCAGCAAGTCGTGGAATGACACTGTATTGCCATACACGATGTCAGCCCGCTCAGGCGCAGTCTCGGTGCCGCCGTGGTAGACGGGCAGCTCCTCGTCGTCGCGCCCGATTGACTCCAAGGCCTCGTCGAGTGCCGACTGCCGTTCCTCGCGCTCCTTCTCCGCGTCAAAGTCCTCGTCGGCGGCCTGTCCGTCGGTTGTGTCCGGGTAAGCATCGTCCTCGCCCTGCGGGGCGTCGGCAGCCAGTTCCGCCTCAAGCGCGGGGTTATCGTCCATCTCGGCTTTTACCCTGTCTATCAGTTGTGCCACCGGCAGCTCCACAAGCCGCGCCTGCAACAGTTGCTGCTGCGTTATGGTCTGCGTCTGCTTCAGAGCCTGTTCCTGTGTCTGTACCTGTATCTGACCTTGTGGCATACTATGTATTATAGGTGACTATACCGACTTTATGATGTGCAACGGCCATGCCACTGCACGGGAAAGAGATGCCGTCAGCCACTTCCCCGGGCGCGGCTTACCTTATGCAAAGGTAACTCAAATCGGGTAAAGCGCAAAGGAAAAAGCGATTTTTCTCACGCCCCGTGACCGCGCATACATGACATTTACGCGCGCGAGACACCGAAGACAGGCACCGCCGCCCTCTGATTCTTTTACAAATAAAAATCGCGTTTCAGAGTGGAACGGACGGCAGCGGAACGATATGAGTGTAGAAAAAACTTGCAAAAACGAGCCTTGAATGCCTTGAAACGCAATGTTTTTAACCTTGCTTAACCTTTCGCCGGTTGCGATTCAGGCCGTTTCAAGTGGTGAAACGGCCTGTTTTAGAGTGCGAAACAGGCCGTTTTGCACTCTAAAACGCCCCGAATCGCAATGCACGGGACATGATTTTTTGCACACCTTAGAAGAAAAACAGTGTAAACCCATGGTTTAAAGCCACTTGGCAATGCACGCCCCAAACGCGCGTTTTCACGCCCAAAGACAGTGGCTCTCGCAAACATGGCGCTCACGGACAAGAAAAGTCACGCTCCGGCCTCGATGACCGAGGCTGCCGTCCGGGGTAAACTGCCACAAGGATTTTTCGCGGCGACAATGCGACGGAAACGGATTTTTATCGTATCTTTGCAGACAGACAAACTGCATCCGGTAAGTTGAAAACACGTTTTCCAACCCTCCGGTTGCGCCATACTCCCGACATACAACCAAACAAAGCACAACATGAGAACAAGACTACTGCTGGCAGCGGCCATGCTCGCCGCGGCCTCCACTGCGACAAAGGCACAGTCCGTGGCTTACACCATAACAGGTACAGCCCCTGAGGGAACGCGGATGATGTACGTCTACGCCGAGGGCGATGACAAGGTGGACAGCACGGCAGCGGGCGGAGGCCGCTTTGCCTTCAGCGGCACGCGCCCACTCAACGCCCTCCTCGTGCTCACCGACGGTCGTCGCGACTGGCCGCTGTTCAACGACGGCACGCCCGCCGACCTCGACCTCGTGAACATGGCGGCAACGGCCTCGCCGCTCAACGAGCGCCTGTTTGCCGCATCACTGTCGATAGACAGCATCAACGAACGCGGCATGGCACTCTACGGCGAGTATGAACGCGCAGCGGCCGACAACAGCGAGGCCGGCCGCCGCCGGCAAGCGGAACTGTCGAGGCAGTTTGCCGCGCTGGGCGACTCGATGACAAGCACACACCTGCGCATAATCCGCGAGAACAGCGACAACCTGATACCGGCCGCACTGATAGGCCCGATGGCCAAGACTATTGACTACGAGACGCTGCGCAGTCTGCTCGACCCCGCCGCACCCTATTACGACCACCCCGCACTGAAGCGCGCCAAGAGCGTGCTCGAAGAGACGGAACGCGCCCTGGGCAACCGCCGCCCCGGCTTGAAATACAGCGACATCGAACTGCCGGACACCACGGGCACGCCCCGGCGGGTAAGCGAGTGGTGCGGAAAAGGCGGCTATGTGCTGATAGACTTTTGGGCCAGCTGGTGCGGGCCATGCCGCATGGAGATGCCCAACGTTGTGAGCAACTACAACAAATACCGGCATGACGGCTTCGAAGTGGTGGGCATATCGCTCGACAGCGATGCCCGGGCATGGAAGAAAGCCATCGGCGACATGCAGATGGAATGGCCACAACTGAGCGACCTCAGGGGATGGCAATCGGCAGCCGCCGGACTGTACAGCGTGAGAGCCATACCGTCGAGCATCCTCATCGACGGGTCGGGAACGATAGTAGCCACCGACCTGCGCGGCGAGCGTCTCGGCGAAAAGCTGAAGGCCATCTACGGCCATTGACCGCAACGCCCGCCGGCCACACCCACACGGAAGCCGCCTCCGCAGGTGGCCGGACTGTGCGTGAAGCGATGCCAAAAACTCATTGCAACAGTATCAAAAGGCCTTAAATCCTGCACAATCGACACAGGTATGTGCAGAAAATAGCGGTTTTTGACGAAATTATTTGCGTAAGTGGACAAAAATCACTTACTTTGCAGCCGAATTTTTTGAGAAAGAAATCATTATTAACATTAAAAATTACAATCATGTCAGAAATCGAATCTAAAGTAAAAGCAATCATCGTAGACAAACTGGGTGTTGACGAGGCAGAGGTAAAGGCGGAAGCAAGCTTTACAAACGATTTGGGCGCAGACTCATTGGATACCGTGGAGCTCATCATGGAGTTTGAGAAAGAGTTTGGCATATCCATTCCCGACGATCAGGCAGAGAAGATTTCCACCGTCGGCGATGCCGTCGCTTACATCGAGTCGAACGCAAAATAATCTTTTTCATACAAACGGGGAATTGGGAATTGGGCATGTCTACTGCCCTCGCGGGGCATTCGCCCGCAGGGCAATCATGACAGCCATTTCCGAATTCTCCTTTTTCGATTTATAGTATGGAACTAAAAAGAGTAGTCGTAACAGGCATTGGAGCCGTAACCCCGATAGGCAACACTCCCGAAGAGACGTGGAGGAACATGGTCGGCGGAGTGAGCGGAGCCGCGCCTATTACATTATTTGATGCTTCCAACTTCAAGACCCACTTCGCCTGCGAAGTGAAAAACCTCAAGCTGAACGACTACATCGACCGCAAGGAGGCTCGCAAGATGGACCGCTACACGCAGTTGGCGTTCGTATCAGCGATACAGGCGGTCAACGACAGCGGCATGGACTTGGAAAGCATAGACAAAAACCGCGTAGGCGTGATTTACGGCGTGGGCATCGGAGGCATCAATACCTTTGAGGAAGAGGTTGGCTACTACGCTTCCCACAAGGAAGACGGGCCTAAGTTCAACCCGTTCTTCATCCCCAAGATGATTGCCGACATAGCCGCAGGCCAGATTTCAATCCATTTCGGATTCCACGGGCCCAACTATGCCACCACATCGGCGTGCGCGTCATCGACCAACGCTTTGGCCGACGCTTTCAACCAGCTGCGCCTGGGCAAGGCCGACATCATATTGGCCGGCGGCGCCGAGGCTGCCATCTGCGCCTGTGGTGTGGGCGGCTTCAACGCCATGCACGCCCTCTCTACGCGCAACGACGACCCGACACACGCCTCGCGTCCGTTCAGCGCCAGCCGCGATGGGTTCGTGATGGGCGAGGGCGCGGGCTGTCTCATACTCGAGGAGCTGGAGCACGCCAAAGCCCGTGGCGCGAAGATATACGCCGAGATGGTTGGCGAGGGCGAGAGTGCCGATGCCCACCACATCACGGCTTCCCACCCCGAAGGGCTCGGAGCAAGGCTTGTGATGGAGCGCGCGCTTGAGGATGCGGGCATGAAGCCGGAAGACATTGACTACCTCAACGTCCACGGCACCTCGACACCCGTAGGCGACATATCCGAAATCAAGGCCATAAAGCAAGTGTTCGGCGACACGGCATACAAGATGAACATAAGTTCAACGAAGTCGATGACGGGCCATCTGCTCGGCGCCGCCGGTGCCGTGGAGGCCATGGCCTGCATAATGGCAGTCAAAGACAACATCATACCGCCCACCATCAATCACGAGGAGGGCGACGATGATGCCGAAATCGACTACAACCTGAACCTCACTTTCAACAAGGCACAGCACCGCGAAGTGCGCGCCGCTATGAGCAACACTTTCGGATTCGGCGGGCACAACGCCTGCGTCATATTCAAAAAGTATGTTGCTGGAGAATAGACTGATTGACAGGATAAAGCTCCATTTCCGCAAGGAGAAGGAGCTTTTTTCTTCCCTTTACAACATATTGGGCTTCTATCCGCGCCACATCGAGTACTACAAGCTGGCCCTGATGCACAAAAGCGTGGCACATCGCAACGCCAAAGGCAGGCCGCTGAACAACGAAAGGCTTGAGTTTCTGGGCGACGCCATCCTCGACGCCGTGGTGGGCGACATCGTTTACCGCCACTTCGAGGGCAAGCGGGAGGGCTTCCTAACCAACACCAGGAGCAAACTCGTGCAGCGCGAAACGCTGAACAGGCTGGCGCAAGAGATGGGCATCAACCAGCTGATACAAGCATCAACGCGGTCGTGCTCACACAACAACTACCTGGGAGGCAACGCCTTTGAGGCTCTCGTGGGTGCCATATACCTCGACAGGGGTTACAACTCGTGCATGAGGTTCATGCAAAAGCGCATACTCTCGCAGCTAATCAACATCGACAAGGTGGCTTACAAGGAGGTGAACTTCAAGAGCAAGCTCATAGAGTGGAGCCAAAAGAACCGCGTGAAGCTCGTATTCGAAATGGCAAGCCAAGGCAAAGAGGAAAACGGAAGCCCTGTATTCGTCTACAAAGCCATCATAGAGGGCGTGGAAGCCGGCACGGGCAAGGGCTACTCAAAGAAAGAAAGCCAGCAGCTGGCGTCGAAGGAAACCCTGCAAAAACTCCGACGCGAGCCGCAATTCATCGATGCTGTGTTCATGGCCAAAGGCCAGCGCACAAAGATGGAAGAAGAACCCGTGGCAAACGTGCCGCCGACCGAAGAAAACGCCGACTTCATCGTGGCCAAAGACAACGGCAATGAAGCCGCTCCCGGACAAAAGCCCGCCACGGACAGAAAAAATGTAGAACCCGCCACGAAAGCAAAGACCGATGAGGCAGCAGACGAGTTCGACCTGTCGGACATCACGGCCACGCCCAGGGAGCTTACGAAAGAAGAAATAATCGCATTGGCAGAAGCCGCCGCCTTCGCCGACAGCGAAAGCAAGTGCAACGCCTGAACAACACACAGCATTGCCGGAAGCCCGCCCATCCGCCGACAGGCAGGCGGCACCGGCATGGAAGACGGTCCGTCTCGCGCCACGAGACGGGCCTTTATTGCACCGTCACCCGCCGAGGCCATCAGGCGAGGCCTGCCAACGGCGTTCCGACAGGCCGCACGCCACAAGCGCATCCGCAGTGTCGGGAGGGTCTTCCCACATCCTTAAATATTGTAAATTATATCACTGTTCCGAAAGTTTAGCCTAAATTTGCAACACCAAAAGTATTATGCAATGAGCCTAACAAGGATTGTCAGCAGATTATTCGTGCCGAGACAGCAGGAACTGGAGCGGCACGCCAACGAGGGCGAGGCCATGCAACGGCAGGTGCTGAGGCGTCTCGTCGCTGCGGCCAAGGACACCGAGTACGGGCTGAACCACCTCTTCGGAGCCACACGAAGCTACGAAGACTTTGCAAGGAACACACCCATAAACACATACGACGACCTGAAAGACCAAATAGACCGCATGAGGCATGGCGAGCGCGACATACTATGGCCGGGTCGGGTGCGGTGGTACGCCAAGTCGTCGGGCACCACCAACGACAAGAGCAAGTTCATTCCGGTGAGTGCAGAAGGCCTGAGAGACACCCACTACCGAGGGGGGCAGGACTGCGTGGCCATATATCTGGCCAACAACCCGCACAGCCGGATGTTCGACGGCAAGGGACTCATACTCGGCGGCAGCCATGCACCGAACTACAATGTGCCTGGATGCCTCGTGGGCGACCTCAGCGCGATACTCATAGAGAACATCAACCCACTGGTAAACATCATCCGCGTGCCCCGCAAACAAACGGCACTGCTGGCCGACTTTGAGGTGAAGCGCGACAGGATTGCCCGCGAGACGATGCACAAGAACGTGACGAATCTGAGCGGAGTGCCCTCATGGATGCTCTCAGTGCTAAGCCGCGTGATGGAACTTTCTGGCAAGTCGCACCTCGAGGAGGTATGGCCGGGCATCGAAGTGTTCTTTCACGGGGGCGTGGCCTTCACCCCATACCGCAGGCAATACGAGCAACTGATAACCTCGCCGCACATGCACTACATGGAGACCTACAACGCCAGCGAGGGATTCTTCGGCCTGCAAAGCAATCCAAACGACAAGTCAATGCTGCTAATGCTTGACTACGGGGTGTTCTACGAGTTCATTCCAATGGACGAGTTCGGCAGCGACCACCCCACCGCCGTGCCGCTGTGGGGCGTGGAAAAAGGTCGCAATTACGCCATGGTAATATCAACCACATGCGGGCTTTGGCGATACGTGCTCGGCGACACCGTAAGCTTCACGTCAACAAACCCATACAAGTTCATAATCACCGGACGCACAAAGAGTTTCATAAACGCTTTCGGCGAGGAGCTGATAGTGGACAACGCCGAAAAAGGCCTGGCCTACGCATGCGAACAGACCGGCGCCGAGGTCACCGAATACACCGTTGCCCCCGTGTTCATGGACCGCCGGGGCAAGTGCAACCACCAATGGCTCATCGAGTTCGCCCGTCCGCCCAAGGACATGGATGCGTTCGCGAGAGTGCTTGACTCCCGCCTGCAAGAGCTGAACAGCGACTATGAAGCCAAGCGTTACAAGGACATAACGCTTCAGCATCTCGTGGTGGTGACGGCGAGGCAAGGGCTTTTCAACGACTGGCTCCGCATGAAAGGGAAACTCGGCGGGCAGCACAAGATACCGCGCCTGAACAATGACCGCGACATCATGGACCAGCTGCTGCGCATAAACACAGCCGGCGCACAGACTGAAACAAAAGCCGATGACTGACCGGACGACAAACGACAATTCGCCCACGCAGCTCCCCGCATACGGCTGCGGGAGCCATGCCCGCCGCACGCGAGCCATAGTGCGGGCCGTGATTGCATTGGTGTGTGTGGCATTCGGAGCATCCTGCGCCAACATGGGCTCGCCCGATGGAGGGTGGTACGACGAAAGGCCGCCACGCATAGTGCATACATCGCCCTCCGACAAGTCTACCGGCGTCAACACACAGCGCATAACAATATCTTTCGACGAGTACATCCAGTTGAAAGATGCCTCAAGCAAGGTCGTGGTGTCGCCGCCGCAGATTGAGTCTCCGGAAATATCATCCAGCGGGAAGACTATAAAGGTGGTGCTGAAAGATTCACTAAAGCCCGACATTACATACACCATAGACTTCTCCGACGCCATCGAGGACAACAACGAGGGCAACCCGATGGGCAACTACACATACAGTTTCTCCACAGGCGAGCGCATAGACACTTTTGAGGTGTCGGGAACCGTGGTCAACGCAAGCGACCTCGAACCGGTGAAAAGCATACTCGTGGGTCTGTATGACGACTTTGCCGACAGTGCTTTCACGACGAAACCCATGCTGCGCGTGGCACGCACAGACAGTCGCGGACACTTCGTCATCAAGGGAGTGGCTCCCGGCTCCTACCGCGCTTACGCCTTACAAGATGCCGACGGCAATTATTTCTATAACCAAAAGAGCGAAGCCATTGCCTTCAACCACGACACGATAGTGCCACGTTGCGCCCCCGACATACGCCAAGACACAATATGGCGCGACACGCTGCACATCGACTCCATCATCCGCACGGGCTATACGCACTTCTATCCCGACAACATCGTGCTGCGCTCTTTTACCGCAGAACAAACCGACCGATACCTAATCAAGACGGAACGCCAAGACCCCAAGAAGATAGGAATATACTTCAGCTATGGCTGCGACAGTCTTCCAATAATACGGGGACTTAACTTCGATGCTGAAACGGCGTTCATCGTGGAGCATTCGGCGAAACGCGACAGCATAACTTACTGGCTTCGCGACACAGCACTGATAAACCAAGACACGCTGCGCTACGAACTCACCTACATGGCCACCGACACCACCGGACAGCTCGCCATCCAGACGGACACCATCGAATCAATACCGCGCGAACCATACGCCAAGCGCAAGAAAGAACTGGACAAGCAATTGGAGGAGTGGCAAAAGAAGATAGAGAAAGCCAAGGAAAAAGGCGAGCCATACGACTCTGTGATGCCCGCCGTACCGCTGGCACCGTCAATCAAGGCATCGTCGTCACTCGACCCCGACAAAAACATAACCATAGAGATGCCCACGCCACTGATACGATGCGACACCGCCGCCATCCACCTGTACTCACGGCGCGACACGCTGTGGTATAGGGCGCGCTTCGAGTTCAAGCCCGTAGAGGGCACGCTGAGGAGCTACATGCTGCGCGCGGAATGGCGGCCAGGCACGGAATACAGCTTGGAGATAGACTCAGCGGCCTTTGAAGACATCTATGGATTGGTGTCAAACGCATACAAGACGGGCATAAGGGTGCGCGCCTTGGATGAGTACAGCTCGCTGACGGTCAACCTCAGCGGCACGCGCGACACGAACATAGTGGTGCAGATGCTCAACAGTTCGGACAAGGTAATGAAAGAAGTGAGGGCGCAAAACGGCACGGCAGAGTTCTTCTACGTGAATCCGGGCGAGTATTACGTGCGCGCTTACATCGACTCCAACGGCAACAACACGTGGGACACGGGCGACTATCACACTGGACTGCAGCCGGAAATGATGTACTACCACCCGAAGAAGATAGAGTGCAAGGCCAAGTGGGACGTTACCATCAGCTGGGATTTGGCCGCGCTGCCGGGCAACAAGCAGAAACCGATGGCCATTACCAAGCAAAAGCCCGACCAAGAAAGCTCCATCCGCAACCGCAACGCCGAAAGGGCCCGTCAGTTGGGCATAAAATACGTAAATGACAACGTAAGATGACGGCACTCCCGCAAAGCATTCCGACAAACAACGGACATCACAGATATGAAACTCAAGGCATTTATGATAGCGGCGCTTACGATCTGCGGGCTGGCAACGACAACGGCGCAATGCGGCATTGAGAACACAGCGTTCAAGTCGGGAGAAATCCTCTACTATGACCTCTTTTTCAACTGGAAGTTCATTTGGATTAAGGTGGGCACGGCATCCATGAGCACCGTGGCATCGGTATACGACGGCGAAGATGCTTACCGCGCCAACTTGATAACGCATAGCAACCAGAAGCTCGACAAGTTTTTTACCCTCCGTGACACCCTCCTGTCGTATTGCACCACCGACCTCATACCGCTCTACTTCCGCAAAGGAGCACGCGAGGGTCACCGCTACTATGTTGACGAGATATGGTACAGCTACCCAAAGGGAAACTGCCACATGAAACAGCACCGCATCGAGGACGATGGCCGACACGGTTGGAAAGAGTCTGAGTACCAAGACTGCGTATATGACATGATGAGCATCTTCCTCCGGGCGCGCAATTTCGACACATCCACGTTCACCGTGGGGCAAAACATCCCCCTGCCAATAAGCGACGCCCGCCGATTGTCGAACTCATGGCTCAAGTATCTGGGCAAGGAGACATTCACCATGGAGGGCAGCAACGAGAAGTACCGCTGCCTGCTGTTCTCGTTCATTGAGCGCGAGAACGACAAAAACAACGAACTGCTACACCTCTACATCACCGATGACGACAATCACATACCTGTGCGCATCGACATGTTTCTCAGCTTCGGCTCCGCAAAGGCATTTCTCAAAGGCTACAAAGGCGTGAAGAATCCGGTTACATCGAGGATAAACTGATAGCGGCTACGATTTATGCCCACCAACATTCACCAAGCTCACACAGCGGCAAAGTGCACATGAAATGCCGGAGTTTGGCAACGGCACGAAAAACAGGCGGCTTTATTTTGTCATGTTTATGAATTATCTTATCTTTGCAGATATAAGATATGTCCGGGAAAAAGAATGCCAACATTCTTTACGCCCGCAGGCATTATATTCAACGGAGGTTGGCACAACCTCTGCGAAGCAGGTTTGCCGCCGCTGCCCAAGGCTTGGGCGGCAGACAATGCGGCACAGTGAAAACGGAATAAAATCACACACGGGAAATGGAACAAGAAGAAAAGACAGCGATAGAAGAGCGGATTGTGGACGTGCTACGCACGGTTTACGACCCGGAGATACCGGTGAACATCTATGACCTTGGACTGATATACAAGGTAGACGTGAAAGAGACGGGCGATGTGGACATTGACATGACGTTCACGGCGCCATCATGCCCGGCCGCAGACTTTATCCTTGAGGATGTCAGGCAGAAAGTGGATGCCGTGGAGGGCGTGCGCAACGCCACGGTGAATCTCGTGTTCGAGCCGGCATGGGACCAGAGAATGATGACAGAAGAGGCGCGGGTGGAACTTGGCTTCGACTGAGGCACAGACTTTGCGGAAGCCACAGATTCGCCAAAACGGCATGGGTGACCATCGACATTTCTGCGGACATCAGGATAGACACCCCGATGCAGACGGAAGAAGAGTCCGGACATGAGCCTCGCCATAGGCGAAGTCACCGGCACGCCTACCCGGCGAAACAACAGGACAAGTGTCTGCCACGTCGCCACCACTGTCTGTCCAACAACCAATACTAAAAAACCTGGGATTATGAAAAACGTGTATTTCCTTTCTGACGCCCACCTCGGCTCACTCGCCATAGACCACAGTCGCATGCACGAACGGCGGATTGTGCGATTCCTCGACAGCGTGAAGCACAAGGCAGCAGCCATTTATCTGCTTGGCGACATGTTTGATTTCTGGTATGAATATCATTACGCTGTGCCGCGTGGCTACACGCGCTTTCTCGGCAAGCTGTCAGAACTTACCGATATGGGCGTGGAAATCCATTACTTCACTGGCAACCATGACATTTGGGCCTACAACTATCTGGAGTCTGAGTGCGGCGTGATATTGCACAAGCAAGCTCTCACTACGGAAATATACGGCAAGGTGTTCTTTCTCGCGCATGGCGACGGACTGGGCAGCCGCGACACGAAATTTAATTTCTTGAGGTCTGTGTTCCGCAACCGCGTGTGCCAAGTGCTCTTCTCGGCCATACACCCGCGATGGGGAATGGCATTCGGAATGGAATGGGCAAGGCGCAGCCGCCTGAAACGAAAAGACGGCATGGAACCGCCATACATGGGCGAACAGCGCGAGCCGCTGGTAATCTTCACCAAGGAATACATGCGCACCCATGGCAACATCGACTACTTTATATATGGCCACAGGCACATAGAACTTGACCTGCAGCTGTCAAGAAAAGTGCGGATGATGATTGTCGGTGATTGGATAACACAGTTTACGTATGCCGTGTTCGATGGAGAGCACATGTTCCTTGAGGAATATGTGGAGGGCGAATCGCGTCCATGAGCACAGAGCATTGGCAGTAGAGACCGGAGCGATGGCATAAGCGGCGCACACCAGTCGGGGAGAGGCATGTGCTGCGCGGAATGCCATCAGAAGCTGACCACGCGACAACCGTCTTCAAGTTCGGTTATGCTTACGCGCACGGCATCGCGTGGCAACAATTCCTCCATAAGCTCTGGCCATTCTATGAAGCACAACGCACCGTTGTAGAAATAGTCTTCATAGCCCATGTCATATACTTCTTCAATCTTTTTTATGCGGTAGAAGTCGAAATGGTAAATGTCCCTGCCCGACGGCACGGCACGATATTCGTTGACTATGGCGAATGTAGGCGATGTTATGACATCCTCAACGCCAAGTTCCTCGCAAATGGCCTTTATGAACGTTGTCTTGCCTGCGCCCATCTTACCATAGAAAGCAAAGACTGAGGCACGCCCCATGGCTGCTACAAACAGCTTTGCGGCCTCACGCAAATGTCCGGTGTTTTCTATCCTTATTTCCATGCTATCTCTTTTTCCCTGTCATTGTGATTATCGGTATTATCATCTCTTCCATGGAGATGCCTCCATGCTGGAAAGTGTCCTTATAGTAAGAAACGTAATAGTTGTAGTTGTTGGGATAAGCGAAGAAAGAATCGCCCGTGGCAAACACATAACTCGTGCTAAGATTTGGAGCCGGCAGTTGGGCCTTTGCCGGTTCCTTGATTACGAAGAGGTCTTTACTGCTGTAACCAAGGCTCTTGCCAAGTTTATAGCGCAAGTTGGTGTTTGTGTTGCGGTCGCCCACTATCCTTACAGGCTTGCTCACGCGGATGGAGCCGTGGTCTGTGGTCACAATGACGCTGCAATCGGTCTGCGCAAGCATCTTGAAGAGGTCGGCAATAACCGAGTGGCGAAACCAACTTAGCGTTATGCTTCGGTAAGCCGACTCGTCATTGGCCAACTCGCGAACCATCTTAGATTCCGTCCGCGCATGGCTAAGCATGTCAATGAAATTGAACACCACCACGTTGAGGTCATTCTTTCCGAGCTGATGAAACTTTTGCTTGAACTTTTCCGCACCCACGGAATCACTTATCTTGTGGTACGAGAAAGTGTTGCGACGGCGGTAACGCTCCATCTGCGTCTGTATAAGCGGACCCTCATTGAGATTTTTCCCTTCCTCTTCGTCCTCATCAACCCACAGTTCCGGAAACATTTTTGCTATCATGCTGGGCATCAATCCACTGAATATGGCATTGCGCGCATATTGGGTTGCCGTGGGGAGAATGCTGAAATACAAGTCTTCGTCTATGTCGAACAGGTCGTTGACCTCGCGCGCTATCATGCGCCACTGGTCATAACGGAAATTGTCGAGCACCACCAGAAACACCTTGCGACCATCGTTGAGCAGAGGGAACACCTTGCGCTTGAACACTTCGGGGCTGAGCACCGGGCGCCCTGTGACATCGCCGCCGGGGGCAAGCGACGCCACCCAGTCCATGTAATACTTGCGGATGAACTTTGAGAAGCCGTTGTTTGCCTCTTCCTTCTGCATCTTCAGCATCTCTGACATATTGCTGTCGGTGCCGCTAAGCTCCAATTCCCAATGCACAAGACGCTTGTAAAGCTCTATCCAGTCGGCGTGCGTGCGACATGCTTCTATCTGCATGGCTATCTGCTGAAATTCCTGCTGGTAGCCGCTTTGCGTCACTTCGGTTTCGATTTCCTTGCGGTGGATGTTCTTTTTCAGCGTAAGCAGAATCTGATTGGGGTTGACAGGCTTTATCAAATAGTCAGCTATCTTCGAGCCGATTGCCTGATCCATGATATTCTCTTCCTCGCTCTTGGTTACCATGACCACGGGAACGGCAGGCATGATTTCCTTTATCTTCTGCAAGGTTTCAAGACCGCTGAGGCCTGGCATCATCTCATCGAGAAGCACAAGGTCGAAGTTATGGCTGCGGCATTGGTCAATGGCATCGGTGCCATTGGTCACAGTCACCACTTCATAGCCTTTCTTCTCCAAAAACATCAAGTGGGCTTTCAACAGCTCCATCTCGTCGTCGGCCCAAAGTAAAAGTCCGTTGCTCATTGGTAAAAGTCGTCGTCAAAGTCAAAATTGTTGTTGTATTGCGGTCTCCTGTTGCTGTTGTCAAACATGAACCGGTCACCTTCTTCCGTCTGCTCCTCATAGTTTTTAGGCTCTTCCTGTTCCACGCTTTCCGGGATGTTGAGCAGTTGCTCATCACTGATGGGCAATGGAGCAAGCGCGTCCTCGAAGAACTTCTCGTAATCCACGTAGCTATACTTCGTCCCGAGCAGCCGGAGGTTTTCCTGGCTTATGATGATTCGGCGGCAACCCCTTACTTTTTCGGCCATCTCGGTGTCGGCATAGAGGTGTCTAGCGTACTGCAAAGCCTCGTCATAACTGAGGAATCCGCTGATAATCATGCGACAAATGCCATTGTCTTCGTCTATTGATATGTCGAAGTTGCGTACGAGGAAATTGGTGAAATTGTACTTGGCCATGTCGTAGAGCAGCTGGTTTGCATTCACGGAATCGGGCTGGTAGGCCAGCAAGAACACATATCCGGTGTAACGTTCGGTGCTCAGAGTGTCGATTGCCGTCGAATCAGTCTCTTCGAGAGAGACGCCGCGGCGCGACCAGATGTCACCGATATCGAACTTGCCGCCTTTAAGCGCGCGTCCGGCCTGCACACCTTTAATTATCATCCCGGCCATCTCGCTGACCTCGCTCTGCGGATATTCCTCCACCACTTTTCTCATGTTGACCACACATCCCTCTGCATCGCCTTCGTTGAGCAGGCTCAAACCCTCTATGAAGATGAACTTCGGACGGTTTGCTCCGAGCGGGAATCGCTCGGTGGAAATATTCGTATTGGCCTTGACTTCTCCAAAGCGGTCGGCCTTGAATGCTTCGTAGGTCGCTGCGTAGAGAGAGTCTTCTACGTGCACGCCAAACTTTGCATTCTCCACGAAGTTCGGGTCGCTCACCAACGTAGTCCAGTCGCTGTACGGATATTCCTCCGTCAAGCGGGCAAGGCAGTTCGCGGCCATAGCTTGGTTGCCCATGCGCGAGTAGAGCAGGAACAGGTGATACCACGCCTCATCGTTCTTTTCATAGTCGGCATACTGCGTTGTCAGCCTTGTAAGAGCCTTTTCGCTCTCCTTAAGGTTGTCCAACTTGTCTTTGAATATCACTCCCGAATGGAACAAGCCCTCTTTTATTATGCCGTCGCTTTCAGCTTTTTGCTCAGCCGTGAAAGGTATCTGCGCCAAATAATATTCGCGGGTATGAGGGTCATTGGCGGCGGAATCGGAGACAACGCCATCTACAGGCACACCATTTGCCTCCAATATTTCGTCTGTCGTCAGCGAGTCTTCATTGTCTGTGAAACTGACCACTGTCTGGTTTATGCGCTGCCAGTTGTCCACGTTATCACGCTTTCCCCACTGCCTCTGAAACGCAGCCTTGCCTTGGTTCACCGTCATGGGGTTGTAGAAATACCATGTGCCAGTGGAAGAAGACCGGCTGCCGGCGGCATTGCTGCCAAGCTGATTGCCGGCGGCACCTTGCTGCTTCAACTGTTGCTCCGCAGCGGCTTCCTGCGCGGCCTTGCGCTCTTCCTCTTCTTTCTTCTTCAACGCTTCTATCACGCGGTCTATGGCAGCGTTGAGTTCATCTTCCGGCAGACCGGCCAGCACTTGCAGAGAGTCTTGCAAGTAAACGGCATCAGTGTATGGCACCAGTTCATCAAGCACTTCCGAGCGTTTTGAAAGTTCCTCGTAGCCGGGCCTGTCCTTATCAAGCAGTCCGATGGCCTCGCCATAGCATCGCTGAGCATCGCTGTACTTTTCCATTTCCCAGTACAGGTCACCCACTTTCACCAGCAGCACGCCCTTTTCTATGCCGCTGCGTGTAGCCTCCTTGATGCCACGCTCGTAAGCCGATATGGCATTGGCTGTGTCGTTATCGATGAGATATATGTTCCCGATGGCATAGTACACTTGGTCGAGGTAATCCTTGTTCTTGTCGGATGCGGCCATGCGTTGCAACTTCTTAATCATCTGCTTGGAGCGTTTTGTGGCCATGACCTCGGTCTGCGCTATGCGCGCATTGAACTCCACCTCGTATGGCGGATTCTGTCTCACAACCTTTCGGTATGCCTTGTAGGCCGCCTCTTTGTTGCCGAGAGCGTTATGCAACTGCCCCATGAGAAACCACTCGCGCGCTTTTTGCTTCTTGCGCTTCTCGTGCTTTATCACTTTTCTGAGGTATTTTATCGCTTCCTCATACTGCTTGCTGTGGATATAATAGTCGGCGTAGGCGTAATCCCATTCTTTCACCGCCTTGTAGTGCATGGTGTCCCGGCGCATTTTCGTTATCACGTCTTCGGCGTCATAGAGCCAATCCAGCTCCGTGTAGCATTTGGCCAGCCATGCGCGGGCAATGCCGTTGATGGCCGGCTGCGTTGAATACAGCCTCGACATATAAGAGAATGTGGCGGCCGCCTCGTCGAACTCGCCTTTTTGGAACTGCGCCTTGCCCATCAACAGCCACGCTTTCCACAGGAACGGATTGTATTCCTTGCGGTTGAGCCACTCTATGTCCTTGGCTGTCTTGCGCCGACTCTTGTTCCAAATCGGCTTTCGCTTTATGCTGTGCAGCTTTATTGCCTTCTCCGACTTCTCTATGGCGCGGTCGAAGTTGCTCTTGCCCAGGTCGCGGCTATCCTTGTTTCCCACGGTGTATAGGGGAATCATCTCAGTGAAGTTATCCTTGTTGCCGGTCTCCTTCTCTATGCATCCATCTATGTAGGCTTGGCTTCCGTTGTAATAAACATTGTAGCGCGTCGTGAAAGACTGCCACCAGCGCGTCTTGGCCGTATTCTTATCCGCAGAGCACCCTGCCACCATCAACAGCAAGATGGCGGCAAGCGATATGGCGATATGTCTGCGCAAAGCTACTCTCACACTTTCTTTAACTTACACATCGCTGATTTTATTGCCTTCAGAAGGGCATAAATAACTACCGACACGAAAATTATCGATGCGCCCGACGGCACATTGAGCCAATACGACACGGCCAGCCCGCCTATGCAATAGGCCAGTCCGAAAACCATGCTCAGCCCTATGGTGCGCTTGAAACTGTATGTGAACAGGCCTGCCGTGAGCTGCGGTATGGTGAGCAGACTCATCGCAAGCACGATGCCCACAAGCCGCAACACCGACACGATGGTCATGGCCGTGAGCACCATCATGAGGTATTCTACAGCCGTCACCGGCAGGCGTTGCGACCTCGCGAACACGGGGTCGAACGATATACTTACGATTTCGGGCAGAAGTAGGGCGAAAACTATGGCCACGACCAATGTTGTGGCGGCCAAGAGCAGCAAGTCCAGCGTGCCGATGGCCAATATGCTGCCGAAAAGATACGACGACAAGTCGGGCATGAAGCCCGGCGTGAGGAAACTGAAAATGATGCCGACGCTCATGCCGAGAGTCCAAAGCAGGGCTATAGCCGAGTCTTCACGCACACGGCTGCGTGCCGACAGCCACTGCACCCCACACGCGCTCGCCACGGCGAACGCCATGGCCGAGAGGATGGGGTTGCCTCCGAAGAACACGCCCATGCCGATGCCTCCAAAGGAGGCGTGCGTGATTCCGCCACTGATGAACACCAAGCGACGGCTCACGATGTATGTGCCGATGAAGCCACATGCTATGCTTGCCAGCACGGAGCCGGCCAGCGCGTTTTGGAAAAACGTGTATTCTAATATCATTTGCGTGGTCCCTCAGGCTGTCTCTATGGTAAACCCCGCTTTCCGCAAGTCATCCCAGAAGTGCGGGTACGACTTTGTCACCACCTGCGGGTCGTTGATGCGGATGCCGGGATGGCGCAAGGCCAGCGGCGCAAAAGCCAGTGCCATCCGGTGGTCATCGTATGTGTCTATGACCGGGTGACTGTCGGCCGGACACCGTTCGCCGTTCCACGCCAGTTCCTGTTCACCGTCATCGTGCAGCACGTAGCCCAACTTGCGCATCTCGCGCTTCAACGCTTCAATACGGTCTGTCTCTTTTATCTTAAGCGTTTGCAGCCCTGTGAAGCGGAACTGCACCCCCAATTCGGCGCAGCACACAACGAAAGTCTGCACCATGTCGGGCGTGTTGATGAAGTTATACTCCAACCGCCTCAACTTGTGGCAGTTGCGCTTGAGCCTCACAGTGGTCGGTTTGCCGTGGTCGGTGGTGTCGAACGCGGTCTTCACGCCGAGCAGACTGAAAATGTACCGCACACTCGAATCGCCCTGCATGCTGCCGTCTATCAAGCCCTCCAATGCCAACCTGCTGTCGCAGTTGGTGTCCAATGCTATCATCTCATACCAATACGACGCTGCGCTCCAGTCGTTCTCTACCATCCAGTCGCGCCTCGTGTATGGTTTCGGTTTCACCGTTATGGTGTCGATGTCGGTCCACTCGGCCTCCGCCCCAAACTCATTCATCATCCATAGCGTAAGGTCGATGTACGGGCGCGATATTATTTCGCCCGACAGAGTAAGCTCCAGCCCGCTGTCCAGCATAGGTCCGATCATCAGCAGCGCCGATATGTATTGCGAGCTTATGTCGCCCGCCATCACGAGTGGTCCTCCGTCGAGATGCGCTCCCCTGATGCGCAGCGGAGGAAATCCCTCTTCGCCCAAGTATTCGATGTCCGCCCCCAAGTAGCGCAGTGCCTCCACCAGCACGCCTATCGGACGGTGGCGCATGCGTTCGGTGCCGACTAAAGTGTGCTCTCCCGGCGTCACGGCCAGGTAGGCAGTCATGAAGCGCATGGCCGTGCCGGCGGCCTTGATGTCTATCGTTGGCGGCATGTGGCGCAGCGCGTCCACCATCACGGCTGTGTCATCGCAGTCCGACAAGTTGGCGGGTGTCATTCCTCCGTTGGTCAAGGCATTGATTATCAATGCCCTGTTACTTATGCTTTTCGATGATGGCAATTTAATGGTGGCGTTGAGCCTCGTTGGTGCGTTCAGTATGTATTGCATGGCAGAGTGCTTGTTGGTTAGCTATCCTTTTTGTTTGTCTTTTTAGTGTATGCAAAGTTAATCATTATAGTTTGCGCATGCAAATTAGGCGTGCAAAACTTTGCAAACACCGGACTCTGTCTGAACGCACTGCCGCAACGGTCTATGCGCTTGCGGGCTTCGGTTCATAGGGGGGGGGGCGAGGAAACGGCATGGCGGCGCGGCTATCCGGAACGTAAACTTTCAATCATGCCTGAGTCCATCATGCCAAATGTCAAGTCAACGCCCTTGCGGAAGCGCATCAGGCTGTGCAAAGCTGAGCGATACGTCTCTGCGGTGCGCACCTTGCCTGTGGTCAGCCGCCGCATTCCATCGCGCAGTCCCTGCTCCACGAAAGCGAGCTGTCCATAGCGTGTGGCCGATGGTTGCGGAATCCTTATCG
>CAZKMT010000013.1:0-17041 GCA_964554115.1 uncultured Prevotella sp. | reverse complement strand
TCCACGAAAGCGAGCTGTCCATAGCGTGTGGCCGATGGTTGCGGAATCCTTATCGTCCCGTCTCTCCGTCCCACTCGTCATTGTATATTCCATACTCGCACTTCAATCGGCAGACAATACGTCCACATATAATCTGATAAAACAGTGTGCCTTTCCTGCCGGGATTGGCAGAAGGCTTGAACTTGATTTTTAAGGACGTCCTTTTCATTTTTATGCATTAAGATAATGTGTCACAATAACATGCGCACTGACAGACGGCACAACCGCGCCGCCCGAGCATACTCAACGAAAAAGAATCTGAAACCATGGCGAGTGGCACTGGCACGCCGCACGCCGCCAACGGACAAAACAAAAGCCATGTGACAGGTGGCGATGCCCCCTGTCACATGGCTATGGACTCCGCATGGAAGCTACTGTCAGAAGAGCCGTGCGGGATAGACGCCCTCGTCAACGAGAGCCTGGATTTTGTCCACCACGGCCTGTCTGTCGGCAGAATAAGTGACTCCGAACCATTTGCTCGTGGTGGTGAGAACTTTAACAGTTGATGTGTGGTCTTTTATCAGCCTGTCAACCATGAGGGGAATGAAGAACTCCGCCTTGGGATTCTCCATGTTCTCGGGGTTGGAAAGGAACTCCTTGAAATAAGCCTCGCTGTGCTCGAAATAGTCGGGCGTGAATCCCCACATGTTCATGGACACGGGCAGAGTGGCATCTATGTCCACCCATGTGCCGTTGTCATTGTAACAAACGGAGCCATCGACAGGCCTTATCTCCGTGCGCTCCACCACGGACGTCAGGTTGCCCTCGGCGTCAGTGGAACAAATGCCCCGAGCCACGGAGCCGTGCTTCGACAGCGTATTGTCCAGGCGGAAGCCCACCATGGCATAGCGGTCATGGCTTCCCTCCGGCAGTTCAGACAGGAATTTGCCAACCACCATGTAAGCGTCGCGGTTGTAGAAATCATCGCAGTTGATTACGCAAAACGGCTCTTTTATTATGTCCTTGGCCATGAGCACGGCATGGTTGGTGCCCCAAGGCTTTACGCGCCCCTCCGGGCAGGCAAAGCCCTCCGGCAGGGCGTCAAGGCTCTGGAAGCACAATTCTGCGGGCACGTGGTTCTCGTACTTGCTGAGCACTTTCTCGCGGAAGTCTTTCTCAAAGTCCTTGCGTATCACGAACACTATCTTGCCGAAGCCCGCCTTTATCGCATCATAAATGGAGTAGTCCATTATGGTCTCGCCGTTTGGCCCCAGCCCGTCGAGCTGTTTCAGTCCACCGTAACGGCTGCCCATGCCGGCTGCCAATAGTAACAATGTTGGTTTCATAATGTTTTGTCCTAAGTGTTTTTACTTTTCGTTGTACATGCAAAAGTAGCAAATATAGTTGAGAGAGGCATTCCGCAACATCGCGCTTAACATTATTTAGCTCTGCACCGGCGGTAATGCGTGGGAGTGTTGCCGCGCCTGCCGCAGGCGCGAGCATGGAATGGCAGGGCGCAATACCGTAAATCAGTATATCATTAACATCCAAACATATTTACTTTACGTGATTTGCGCAGTATCTCACTTTTTTGTGTTACCTTTGCCCGCGATGGGAAAATTCAATGACATCAAGGCCATAGTCTTCGACGCCGACGATACGCTATGGGACTGCCAAACGGCTTTCGACGACGTGGAGCGCGAATACTGCCGGCTGCTCGCGCCTTACGCCGCGCCGGGTGAGGTGTCGGCATCGCTCTTTGCCACCGAAGAAGCCAACATGCCGCTGCTCGGCTATGGCTGCAAGGCTTTTGTGCTGTCGCTGATAGAAAATGCCGTGCGCCTCAGCGGCGGACGGATAGGCGGCAGCGACATCGGGGCACTGCTGCGCATGGGCAAGCGTCTGCTCGAGCTCCCGGCAACGCCGCTGCCGGGAGTGGAGGAAACGCTGTCGCACCTGTACGAAGAGGGACGCTACCGCCTTGCGGTGTTCACCAAGGGCGAACTGCTCGACCAGCAGAACAAGCTGCACCGCTCGCGCCTCGAAAAATACTTTTCCACCGTAGAGATAGTTTCCGACAAGACCGAACGTGCCTTCCTCAACCTGTGCCGCCGCCTGCGCCTCGCGCCGAGCAGCGTGCTCATGGTGGGCAACTCGCTCAAGAGCGACATCGCCCCGGCCCTTGCCGCCGGCGCGTCGGCCGTACACATACCGTTCCACGCCACATGGAAATTAGAACAAACGGCAGACATCGAGCACACGCGGCTTGTCAAGGCCGACAGCTTTGCCGCACTACTCGACTACCTTTAGACACAAAACATAAACTCGACAACACGTGAGACACCTCTGTTCAATCCCATTGGCTGCATGGACGAAAGCAGCCCCAATCATCGTGGCGGCCGTCATGGCCGCAAGCATGGCATCGTGTCACGACGATGACGACGTGACAGATATCCCCCCGACGCCGGAACAGGCGGAGTGTCGCACGCTGCTGATGTATCTGCCATGGTCAACCGACCTCACCTCCTATTTCTATACCAACATCTCCGACATGGAGGAAGCCATCTGCAAAACGGGGCTCACCAACGAGCGCGTGCTTGTCTTCATGTGCTCCACGGCCTCCGCAGCCACTCTCTTCGAGCTTGTGCCCGAAGGCGAGACGTGCCGGCGCGACACGCTGAAAGCATACTCTTCGCCGGCATACACCACCGCCGATGGCATCGCATCAATTCTCACCGACGTGAAATCATTCGCGCCCGCCGACAGGTATGCCATGACCATAGGATGCCACGGCATGGGCTGGCTGCCCGTCAACAGCAGCAGCTCGCGCGGCATGACGCCTGTCCGGAAGTTTCATTGGGACTATACCGACGGACCGCTCACGCGCTTCTTCGGCGGCACGAGCGCCAGCACGCAGACCGACATAACGACACTGGCCGAGGGAATAGAAGCCGCCGACATGCACATGGACTTCATCCTCTTCGACGATTGCTACATGTCGTCGATAGAGGCGGCTTACGATTTGCGCCTGGTCACCGACTACCTCATAGGATGCCCATCGGAGATAATGGCCTACGGGATGCCATACGCCGAGATAGGCCCCTACCTGTTCGGCGAGCCCGACTACGAAGCCGTGTGCGAGGCGTTTCTCGATTTCTACAGCAACTATCAATATCCCTACGGCACCATCGGCGTGACGTGCTCCGCCGAACTTGACAGCCTTGCCGGCGTGGTGGCCAAGATTGAGGCCGCCTACGACTTCGACACATCGTTGCTCCCCTATCTGCAAGACATGGACGGCTATTCGCCTCCCATCTTCTACGACCTCGGCGACTACGTGGCAGCCCTCTGCCCCGACACCGCGTTGCTTGCCGAGTTCGAGGCGCAGCTCACGCGCGCCGTGCCTTACCGGGCAAACACGACAATGTTCTACACCAACCGCAGCGGGGCTGAATCCATCCGCGTCTATTCCGGCATCACCACTTCGGCTCCCACGACCAGCCAATACGCCTACGACTGGACGCAGACGGCATGGTATGCGGCCACTCACTGACGCAGACAAGAGCCGATTCCGCAAACAAGAACATGACAACATGGCCGCCACTTTGCGCCGCACAGACGGTAAATAATGTTTACAAATGCCATTGGCTTGTGGTGACGGCAACCGTTTCAGTTTGCCAAACGGTGTGTTTTGCAAGGTAAAACGGCCTGTTTCGCTCCCCAAAACGAGCCGTTTCACAACCCGAAACGGCACATTTCGCAAACAACCTGGCAGTCAGATACTTGCATAATACTTTCGAAAGTAATGGCAAGGTTGCGCGCGCCGCGAAATATCTTTACAAAACGCTGCTTTCCGCAACGGCACGGACACACGATGCAGGAAAGCCTACAACATCTTAACGAAAGCCTGCATGTCAGCAAGTTGCGGCAAACGGGAGAATGAAAAACCGCCACTTAATCCACAAATTGCTTGTGCATTATATGGAAAAAGAGTAATTTTGCACTTTGTAGACAACAATTTACATATAAAGGAAAGAGAACGACAGATGATTTCCGTGGAAGGACTAAAGGTGGAATTTGGTGTGAAGCCACTGTTCAGCGATGTCAGTTTCGTAATCAATGAGCGCGACCGCATAGCCCTCGTGGGCAAGAACGGAGCCGGAAAGTCAACCATGCTGAAAATCCTCTGCGGAATGCAGAAGCCCGCGGAAGGCACGGTTGCCATGCCCACAGACACCACCGTCGGCTACCTGCCGCAGGTGATGAAACTGCAAGACGACACCAGCGTGAGAGACGAAACGCGCAAGGCATTCTCCTCGGTCACACGGCTCAAGGAGCGCGTGAAAGCCATGGAGCGTGAGCTTTCGGAGCGCGACGACTACGACAGCGACGACTACATGCGACTGGTAGACCGCTTCACGGCCGAGCACGAACGCTACATGATGATGGGCGCGGAGAACTGCGAAGCCGACATGGAGCGCACGCTGATGGGGCTGGGCTTCGACCGCGACGACTTCGACAGACCCACAAGTGAGTTCAGCGGCGGGTGGCGCATGCGCATAGAGCTGGCCAAGATACTGCTCGCGCGCCCCGACGTGCTGCTGCTCGACGAGCCCACCAACCATCTCGACATCGAAAGCATACAGTGGCTCGAGCAATTCCTTGCGCAAAGCGCAAAGGCAGTGGTGATAGTGAGCCACGACAGGGCGTTCATCAACAACGTAACCAACCGCACCATAGAGATAAGCTGCGGCCACGTGACGGACTACAAGGTGAAATACGATGAATACGTGAAGCTGCGCCACGAACGCAGGGAACAGCAGTTGCGCGCCTACGAGAACCAGCAGAAAGAGATTGCCGACATGAAAGACTTCATCGAACGCTTCCGCTACAAGCCGACCAAGGCCGTGCAGGTGCAGAGCCGCATCAAGCAACTGGCCAAGATAGTGCCGATAGAAATCGACGAGGTGGACAACGCGGTAATGCACCTGAAGTTTCCCCCATGCCTACGCAGCGGCGACTATCCCGTGATATGCGATGACGTGCGCAAGGACTATGGACGGCACACCGTGTTTGAGCACGTGACCCTGACAATAAAGCGCGGCGAAAAGGTCGCCTTCGTGGGAAAGAACGGAGAAGGCAAGTCAACGCTCGTGAAGTGCATAATGGGAGAAATACCGTTCGGCGGCCAACTGAAAATCGGGCACAACGTGCAAATAGGGTATTTCGCACAAAACCAGGCACAGCTGCTCGACGACAACCTCACCGTGTTCGACACGATAGACGGCGTGGCCAAGGGCGAGATACGCCTGAAGATAAAAAACATTCTCGGGGCATTCATGTTCGGTGGCGAGGCTTCAGAGAAGAAAGTAAAAGTGCTCAGCGGCGGCGAGCGCAGTCGCCTTGCCATGATTAAGCTCCTGTTGGAGCCGGTCAACATGCTCATACTCGACGAGCCCACCAACCATCTCGACATGCAATCAAAAGATGTATTGAAAGAAGCCATACGCGCTTTCGACGGCACGGCCATCATCGTGAGCCACGACCGCGAGTTTCTTGACGGCCTGGTGACAAAGGTCTACGAGTTCGGCGGCGGCATGGTGCGCGAACACATCGGCGGCATCTATGACTTCCTAAGGAGGCGCGGAGTGACCTCGCTCGACGCCCTCGCCACGGCAGGTGCCCCGACCAAGGAAGCGCCCGCGCCCACGCCGCAGGAACCGAAGCCACGGGAAGACGCGAAGCACGACTACGCCGAACGCAAGGAAGCCATGCGCAGGCTGAGAAAGGCCGAGAAAGCGGTGCTTGACTCCGAAGACAAGATAGGCCGCATGGAGGCTCGCCTGAAGGAGCTGGACGCCATATTGTGCAATCCGGCCAACGCCTCAAACATGGAACTGATAACCGAATACACATCGACAAAGAGAGACATGGATGCCGAAGAAGAACGATGGGCACAATTGTCTGAAGAGCTGGAAAAGCTGAAGCAAGCCCAAGCATGAGCGGCGCACGCGCAATTCCCAATGAAAACGTGGCGTCCATATCCACGAAGCCGCAACGTTCCGGAACGCACAGAAGCCGCCGGCACGGCACGGCAGGCGACAGGACAGACACCTAACGGCGAAACAAACAAACTAAATATAACTGTTATGAAAAAGAAACGATTAATTTCCATGGTAGCCTTTGCATCCATGTCAATGGCTGCATTGGGGCAGGGCGAGCTGAAATCGGGCATCGACCTTACGAATCTCAACCAGAGCGTGAACCCCGCCGAAGACTTCTTTGAGTTTGCCTGCGGCGGTTGGAAAGAGAAAAACCCGCTGCCGGCCGCCTACTCCCGCTACGGCAGCTTCGACCAGCTTGCCGAAAACAACGACAAGCGCATCAATTCGATACTCGACGACTTGAAAAACAGCTCATACGCAGAGGGCACCACGGAGCGGAAGCTGAGTGACCTCTACAAGATGGCCATCGACTCGGTGCGCCGCAACGAGCTTGGCGTAGAGCCGATTATGCCCATCATACGCAAGATGGAGGCCGCCAAGACCGTCGACGAGCTTTTTGCCATACAACTGGAGCTTGCCCCCTATGGCGACAGGGAGTTCATTTCCACCGGCTTCGGAGCCGACGAGAAGAACTCAAAACAAAACATCATGAACGTGATGCAGGGCGGGATAACCCTCGGACTGAAAGAATATTACCTCGACGACGACTCGGCGACGGTGGCCATACGCGAAGCTTACAAGAAGCACATCGCGCGCATGTTCGGACTGTTTGGCTTCTCTGAGGCCGAAAGCCAGAAAAAGCGGGACAACGTGATGAAGCTCGAGACGGAGCTGGCCCGCGTCTCGAAATCAAGAACGGAGCTGCGCGATGTACAAGCCAACTACCACAAGATGACCCTTGCCGACTTCAACGCCAAGTATCCGCACGTGAAATTCGAGGCGGTGATGAACGCGACCGGAATCAAGACGGAGCACGTGCAGGAGATAGTGGTAGGACAGCCTGAGTTCGTGGCGGGTGCCGACAAGATATTGGCTTCCATAACTCCCGACGAATACCGCGACTACATGGAATGGGGGCAGATAATGAGCTTTGCCAATTACCTGAGCGATGAGGTCGTGGCGGCAAATTTCGACTTCTTCGGCAAGACCTTATCGGGACGCAAGGAGAACTACCCACTGTGGAAGCGGGCCACGACCCAGGTGCAACGTGTGATGGGAGAGGCTTTGGGAAAGATTTACGTAGACAAGTATTTCCCCGCCTCATCGAAGGAGCGCATGACCACTCTCGTAGGCAACCTGCAATCGGCACTCGCCGAACGCATAAAGGCGCAAGACTGGATGAGCGACGCCACCAAGCAAAACGCCCTCGACAAGCTCAACTCCTTTTACGTGAAGATAGGCTATCCGGACAAGTGGACGGACATGTCTGACCTGAACATAGACCCCTCCAAGTCGTATGTCGAAAACATAATGGAATGCAACCGATTCTGGACCAAGTGGAACGTGGACACGAAAGCCAGCAAACCGGTGGACCGCGACGAGTGGTTCATGTATCCGCAGACAGTGAACGCATACTACAACCCCACCACAAACGAAATCTGCTTCCCCGCCGGCATACTCCAATCTCCATTCTTCGACCCTGAGGCCGACGACGCTTTCAACTATGGAGCCATTGGCGTGGTGATAGGACACGAGATGACCCACGGCTTCGATGACCAGGGACGACACTTCGACAAGGAGGGCAACATGACAGACTGGTGGACGGAGAGCGACGCTGAAAACTTCAACAAGCGCGCAACCGAGTATGCCGAATTCTTCTCTGCGATAAAGGTGCTGCCCGACCTCAACGCCAACGGACAGTTCACCTTGGGCGAGAATCTGGCCGACCACGGCGGGCTGCAAGTGGCTTACTACGCATACAAGGCAGCCACCAAGGACGCGCCCCTGAAGACTATCGACGGCTTCACGCCCGAACAGCGCTTCTTCCTTGCGTATGCCGGCGTGTGGGCAGGCAACATAACGGAAGAAGAGATACGCAACCGCACCAAGAACGACCCCCACTCGCTCGGCGAATGGCGCGTCAACGGCGCACTGCCGCACATCGACATGTGGTATGACGCATTCGGCGTGACAGAGAGCGACAAGATGTTCATACCCAAGGCCGAGCGCCTGCAACTGTGGTAAAACGACAGCGCGGGGGCACACGCCGCACGAGTCACGCGCGACACTTGTGCCGGCAATGCCGACACGACACGCAGCCAAGCATGGCCTGCCACACGGCACGGTCGTGAACAAAGCCGCCGCAAGTCCATTTTGCGGCGGCTTTATTTTGTCTTGTCTTCTATTTTAGCTATCTTTGCCGTGCTTAAACCAACAATGCTATGCCGTTAAGATTACCCGACAAGTTGCCTGCCATAGAGCTGCTGAAGAGAGAGAACATCTTTGTCATGGCCAACTCCAGGGCCACAGCCCAAGACATACGCCCCCTAAAGATAGTCATTCTGAACCTCATGCCTCTGAAAATCACGACGGAGACCGACCTCATACGCCTGCTCTCCAACACACCCTTGCAGCTCGACATAAGTTTCATGAAGCTGAAGAGCCATACGCCCAAGAACACTCCGATAGAGCACATGGTGATGTTCTACCGCGATTTCGAAATCATGGCCAACGAGAAGTTTGACGGGATGATTGTGACCGGGGCTCCCGTGGAGACCTACAACTACGAAGACGTCACCTACTGGAACGAAGTAAGCGGCATAATCAACTGGGCCCGCACCCACGTCACCTCCACATTATATATATGCTGGGCCGCACAGGCCGCGCTTTATTGCCACTACGGCATACCCAAGTATCTGCTCCCAAAGAAAATGTTCGGCGTGTTCAGGCAACATCCGCTGGAGCCACAACTGCCCATCTTCCGCGGATTTGACGACGTGTTCTACATGCCGCACAGCCGGCACACGGAGTTGCGCCGCGAGGACATTGACGCCTGCCCCGACCTCAAGCTGATAGCCGAGTCGCCGGAATGCGGGGTCAGCATGGTAATGGCGCGCGAGGGGCGCGAGTTTTACATCACCGGCCATCTTGAATACGCGCCGAACACACTCGACACGGAGTACAAGCGCGACCGCTACGTGAGGGACGATGTGGAACTGCCCGTCAACTATTACGTCGACGACAACCCCGACAACCCGCCCCTCGTAACCTGGAGGGCACACGCCAACCTACTCTACAACAATTGGATAAACTACTACGTGTATCAAAAAACGCCTTACGACATAAGCCGGATAAGATAGTGAGAACACTTGAACTCCTTGCCCCGGCGCACGATTGCGAATGCGGCCGGGCCGCCATCGACCATGGCGCGGATGCCGTCTACATAGGAGCCGCGGCATTCGGCGCACGCGCCGCGGCGGCAAACTCCACCGCCGACATCGCCGAATTGTGCCGCCATGCCCACCGCTACGC
The DNA here is from genome assembly GCA_964554115.1 of uncultured Prevotella sp. Lineage (GTDB taxonomy): Bacteria > Bacteroidota > Bacteroidia > Bacteroidales > Bacteroidaceae > Prevotella. Next base: position 7,586 of record CAZKMT010000013.1, on the reverse strand, counting down.
AGCAAAGGTTTATGTAACGGTCAACACAATAATCTACGACGAGGAGAGAGAGGCCACGCGCGCCCTGCTCGATGAGCTGGAGGAAGCGGGCGTAGACGCCATCTTAGTGCAAGACATGGCCGTGCTCGGAATGCTCGACGGAAAGACCATGACGGCTCATGCCAGCACACAAACGGACAACCGTACAGCAGAAAAAGTGCGCTGGCTACGCGACATAGGGTTCTCCCGAGTGGTGCTCGCGCGCGAACTGTCGGTGCCGGAGATAGCTGCCATCCGCGCCAAAGTGCCCGACGTGGAGCTCGAAGCCTTCGTGCACGGCTCTCTGTGCGTCAGCTACAGCGGACTGTGCTATGCCTCGCAGCATTGCTTCGGGCGGTCGGCCAATCGCGGGGAATGCGCGCAATTCTGCCGCCTGCGCTTCGACATAGAAGACGCTGACGGCCACCGCATATCCCCATCGCGCCATTTCCTGTCACTCAAGGACATGAACAGGATTGACTGTCTGGAAGAACTTGCCGAGGCTGGAGTTACGTCGTTCAAGATTGAAGGCAGGCTGAAAGACATCGCTTACGTGAAAAACGTCACCGCAGCCTATAGCCAACGTCTCAACGAGTTGGTGAGCAAGCATCCGGAGCTGTACCGACGGGCTTCGCTCGGAGAATGCCGCCACGAGTTCACCCCTAACCTATCGACGACGTTCAACCGCGGATACACAACATATTTCCTTGACAGACACCGCCATGACATAGCGTCTATGGACACGCCGAAGTCAAAGGGCGAATTTGTCGGCACCGTAAAGGAAATGCGGGGCGCATCGTTCACCGTGGCAGGCCTATCCGCTTTTGCCAACGGCGACGGCCTTTGCTTCACGGATACTGACGGGCATCTGCAAGGCTTCAGGGTCAATCGGGCGGAGAACAACCGCCTGTTCCCGTTGCACATGCCGCCGGGCCTGCACGCGGGAGTGAAGTTGTACCGCAACTACAACGCGGCTTTCGAGCGCACGATTGGCAAGGCTCGTTGCGCAAGGAAGATTGGAATATCCATGAATCTTGCGCCCAACGACAACGGGTTTGCCCTGACGGCATGGATTCCGGGTGGGCCGGCGGCAACGGTCGAGACCGGTTTCGGCCACCAACAGGCAAAGACGCCACAGGCAGACAACATAACCAGACAACTAACAAAGCTCGGAACCACCATTTATGAGTGCGACCACGTGCAGCTACCCGCCGGATTCGATTACTTCATACCATCGGGAACGCTTGCCGACATGCGCCGCACGGCAGTCGACGAGTTAGAGAAGCAGACAGCGGAAAGCCTTGCACAGAAGCGCGCCGGAACCCATGTGACCCACGCTCCTGCGCCAAAATACAGCCGCTTTGGATACCAATACAACGTGGCCAACACCGAAGCGAGAGCCTTCTACGCGGCCTGTGGGATAGAAAATCCGTCTCCGGCCTTTGAGCTAAAGCCCCCGACAGGCGGAGTGCTGATGCAGTGCCGGCATTGCCTGCGCCTTTCGTTGGGACGCTGCGAGCACCACGGTGGCCGCAAACCCGAATGGAAAGAGCCGCTGAGCCTTGTCCTTCCCGACGGCAGGCGGTTTCCGTTGGAGTTTGACTGCCGCCATTGCCAGATGAACGTCTATGCCGACAGCGGGCAAAAACCGAAAAAGAAGTAAACGCACATGGAAAAGAATGATTTGCGACATGCGGCCTTGCGCATTGCCATACGCGCCGGAATGGAGTGCAAGGCAATGTGGCTGGCGCCTGTTGTGGCGGCATTCGCCATTGCATTGTCATCGTGTTACAACCAAGCCAGCACAACGCCGGATGCCTGGGACCTGACGAAACGCCAGATAGACTCCATCTCTTTTTCCACCACACACCACTATTCGCAGAGCTACAACTTCATGGTCAAGGCCGATTCGCTGCGCCTTATGTGCGAAGCTCCCGACGAACTGCCGTTTGATTCCGTCTCTGTCTACAAAGGCGACCGCGTGGTCGTGGCCGATTTCATGACCATACCCGAAGACACGATAGACTCCGTGTGGGTCAAAATTGCCCGCGACCAGATAACGCAAGGGTGGATTAGGGAACGCGCAATGCTTCCCGGCGTGCAGCCCGACAACGACATATCACGCTTCATCGACACTTTCTCTGATGTGTACCTGCTCTTTTTCCTTTCGCTGTTGGTCGTGGTCGGCGCGGCATACGGACTCCGCAAGCTCTTCAGACGCAACGCCATGATAGTGCATTTCCACGACATAGATTCCTTCTACCCCACGCTTCTCGCGCTGCTTGTGGCCGGAGCCGCCACTCTCTACGCCTCCATCCAGCTGTTCGCCCCCGAATCCTGGCGGCATTTCTACTACCACCCGTCACTCAATCCGTTTGCCCTGCCGCCACACTTGGGACTGTTCATTTCGCTGATATGGGCCATAGTGATAGTCACAATAGCGTCGCTCGATGAAATCGTGCGCCAATTGTCGCCGGCCAACGCTGCGCTTTACCTGTGCGGCTTGGCCGCCGTGTGCGCCATCGATTACGTGGTGTTCAGCGTTTCCACGCTCTACTACGTGGGCTATCCGCTGTTCGTTGCTTACGCGACGTTTGCCTTGAGGCAATATTTCCACAACACCCGATGCCGCTATCTCTGCGGAAGTTGCGGGGCAAAGATGCTGAACAAGGGTGTGTGTCCGCACTGTGGAGCTGTAAACGAATAAGGAACTGACGCCATGCCGGTATTTTGCCAAATCCATATAAATGAGGATTGTCCGCCTTTGGGAAAGCCCATAACTTTGCACACCGATAAACAAACAAAATTACAACAGATGTACAATATGGTGTTATCCTCCGTCATGGCATTCCTGCTGGCCTCAATGCCGCTCGCGGCAGCAGGCCATGAGACCGCAACAAACATTACAGGCGAAACAGAAGAGGCCGCGGACGCACTGGACACAGACGAAAAGTCGCGCGTGGTAGACCTCGATGAAGTAGTCATCGTGACCCAACCGAAAGAAAATCTGCGACTGCGCCGCCAGCCGCTCAGCAGCACGGTGTTTACCGACAGCATCATGCAGAAGCTCGGCATCAGAAGCCTCGCCCGCCTGTCGCATTATGTACCATCGTTCGTGGTGCCCGAATATGGGGCGCGATACACGTCGTCAATCTACGTGAGAGGCATTGGCTCGCGCACCGGCGACCCTGCGATGGGCATGTATTTCGACAACATTCCGCTTGTTAACAAGAGCACCTACAACCGCCATTTCTACATGCTCGACCGCGTTGACGTGCTGCGGGGGCCGCAGGGCACACTCTACGGCATGAACACTGAGGGCGGCATAGTGCGCATGTATTCCAAGAACCCGATGAACTACCAGGGAACAGACTTCAGGGCCAGCATCGGTTCGGGGCTGTTCTCCAACGTGGAACTGGCCCATTACCACCGCCCCAGCGACAACTTCGCCTTCTCGGCAACGGGATTCTACAGCGGACTGCGCGGCTTTTTCGACAACGCAAACCTCGGAGGGCACGCCGACCTCAGCAACGAGGCCGGAGGGAGGATGCGCTTTGTGTGGACTCCCGACACCAGACTCACGCTCGACCTCACCTCCGACTACCAGTATGTGAACCAAAACGCCTTTGCCTACGGCGAATACGACGAGGAGACGGGCGACGTTTCAGACCCATCGACAAACATCCACAACGGATATCGCAGGCAAATGGTCAACATCGGGCTTAACATAGCATACAAATGGCCGTCACTGCTGCTAAGCCTCGCCACCGGCTACCAGTTTCTCGATGACTTCATGCAGATGGACCAAGACTACCTGCCCACCGATTACATGCGACTGGAGCAGAGTCAACACCTCAACGTAATCACACAGGAAGTGACCCTCCGCAACCTCAATAGCGGTCGATGGCACCACACCTCAGGCCTGTTCTTCAGTTACCAGTGGCTTGACACCTCTGCGCCCGTGTATTTCGGGGATGCCATGAACGAGATGATAGTGTCTTCTATGGGTATGCCCAGTGCAGTGGCCAGTGCCATGACCATATCAGACAACTACGTTCCGGGCACGTTCAGCACCCCACAACTGGATTTAGGCGTTTACCACGAGTCCAATTTTGACCTTACCGACAAGCTGTCGCTGACGCTCGGCCTGCGCTATGCCCACCAGCATGTGAAAATTAACTACGACTCTTATTCCACATTCCTGCTTGGCATGAACTATTCAGGAGTCACAACCAGCGGCCGTTTCCGTTCGGTGCTGCAGGGAGAGGCCTCGGAGTCTTACGACCAGCTGTTGCCAAAGTTCGCCTTGAGCTACCGACTCAATGAAACCGGCTCCAATGTTTACGCCACCGTGAGCAAGGGCTTCCGCGCCGGCGGCTACAACCTGCAAATGTTCTCAGACATATTCAGGAGCGAAATGAGCTCGCTCGGCATGGAACTGATGCAGCTTATGCAAGGCGACATGACCGTAACCCACGATGCCGATGACTACGAAAACATAAACAACACCATAACTTACAAGCCGGAGGAAAGCTGGAACTACGAGGTTGGAACGCACCTCAACCTCTTTGGCGGCAAGGTGCAGGCCGACGCTTCTGTCTATTACATGCGCGTCAAGAACCAGCAGTTGTCTGTCATGGCAGGCAACTATGGCTACGGGCGAATGATGGTAAACGCCGGCAAGAGCAACAGCTACGGCGCAGAGCTGGCAGTGCGCGGCCGCGCGGCAGGCGACCATCTGTCGTGGGCCACCACCTACAGCTTCACACATTCCACTTTCAGGCAGTACACCGACAGCGTGGAAGTAGACGGAGAGTCCGGCTACACCCTGCGCGACTACAAGGGCAAAACAGTTCCCTATGTGCCTAAGCACACTTTCAGCGCCATGACCGACTACCGCTTCGACACCGCACGGGGAAAGCCGGTGCGCTCCGTGACGATAGGAGCCGACGTGACTGGCAACGGCAAGACTTACTGGAACGCGGACAACACCCTTTCGCAAAAGTTCTACGCACTGCTCGGCGCCCACGTGGTGATAGACTTCGGCCCGGTGGTCATAGACGTGTGGGGGCGCAACCTAACAAACACGAAGTACAATACTTTCTTGATAGAGAGTTCGACCGATGGCGTGGAGCGTTCGTTTGCCCAACGCGGAAACCCGCTGCAGGTGGGAGTAGACCTCAACATACACCTCTGACGCGCCACACGCCCGCGCACTGCCACCAGGCAGTTGCCGGCTGCGGCCCCGCCGGACACGAGTGTCACCCAAAACAGAAACATACAGAAACAGAGACATAATCATGAATGCCAACAAATCACTTTTAGCCGTAGCCCTGGCACTGTGTGCCCAGAGCTACGCCGCCACACCGGCGGCCGACAAAGAAGCCAAAATGACGAACTACCTGTTTGCCTATTTCACCGGCAACGCCCCTGAAAAGGAACAGATTCACTTTGCCGTAAGCGACGACGGCTTCAACTACACACCCCTCAACAACGGCAACCCCGTAATGGGCAGCGACACGATAGCGCTGAGCAAAGGACTGCGCGACCCCCACATACTGCGCGGCGACGACGGCTTTTTCTACATGGTGGCCACCGACATGCGCTGCTCGCTCGGCTGGGAAAGCAACCGCGGCATAGTGATGATGCGCTCAACCGACCTCACCCACTGGGAACACCATGCCGTCAACTTCCCTGAACGCTTCGCCGGCACCACCTTTGCCAACGTCGTAAGGGTGTGGGCTCCGCAGACTTTCTACGACAAAGAGGCCGGAAAGTACATGGTGTACTTCTCTCTGCTCACGGAAGACGGCGCCATACCCTACGATAAGGTTTACTACTGCTATGCAAACGCCGACTTCAGCGACCTTGAAGGCGAGCCGAAAGTGCTTTTCGACTACAAGGAAGCGACAATCGACACCGACATCGTGCAAGACAGCTCCGGCACTTACCACCTTTTCTTCAAGACCGAAAAGGCGGGACAACACAAAGGCATAAGGAAATACACCTTTACAGACCTGCACGCCCCCGAAACGTGGACGCTGCGCCCCGGCTTCTGCGAGATAACCAAGAGCGATGTCGAGGGGTCGTGCGTGTTCCCGCTGCTACAAGGCGGATGGTGCCTGATGTATGACTGCTACCGCGACCACCACTACCAGTTTGCCAAGAGCTACGACCTCGACACGTTCGAGTACGTGCAGGACACGCAGACCGGCGGCAAGTTTACGCCACGCCACGGCACCACCATCCAAATTACGAAAAAAGAATATAAACGCCTGCTCAAGGCCTTCCCCACCACGACCAAGTAAGCATAAGCCCCATGCACTTCACCGGAATAATAATCGCGATAAGCACATTCTTGGTCATAGGGGCGTTCCACCCCATGGTAATCAAGATGGAATACCACACGGGCACACGCTACTGGTGGACGTTCCTCATGGCAGGAGTGGCCTTTGTCGCCGCCGCGCTGTTCATCGAAAACGTCATCGCCTCGTCTGTGTGCGGCGTGGTGGGAGCATCGTTCCTGTGGTCGATAGGCGAACTTTTCGAGCAGCGCAAGCGTGTGCTGAGAGGCTGGTTTCCCATGAACCCAAAGCGCAAGCACGAATACCCTAAACGATGAAGACCGTAATGATGCAGGTGGGCAAGACCGACGACAAGCGTTTCCTGTCGGCCATCAACGAATATGCGGCCCGGATAGCGCACTACATGCCCTTCGAGATTCTCGACATTCCCGACATCAGGAACACGAAGAGCATGACCGAGGCGCAGCAGAAAGCCGCCGAGGGCGAACTGATACTAAAGCACGTGCGGCCTGCCGACACCCTCGTGCTGCTCGATGAACACGGCAATGAGCTGACCAGCACCGGATTCGCCTCGTGGCTCGAGCGAAAGCGCAACACCTCACGCCGCCTGTTGTTCGCCATAGGAGGCCCTTACGGCTTTTCCGAACAGGTGTATGCCCGGGCCGACGAGCGGCTGTCTATGTCGCGCATGACTTTCTCGCACCAGATGATTCGACTGATATTCACCGAGCAAGTCTATCGCGCATGCACCATAATTAAGGGAGAACCTTACCACCACGAATGAAAACACTCCATGCAGCGGCGGTGGCGACGTGACACATGCCGGTAAATAATATTTACAAAACCAGTGGTTACGACACCGCTCACGCCGTATCGCTCTGCAACGCGGTGCGTTTTGGAACGCGAAACAGGCCGTTTCGCGTTCTAAAACGAGCCATTTCGCGACGCAAAACGGCACACACTCCAAACCTACTGGCCACCAACACGTTATACGGTCGCCCGCAGCCATCAGCCATCTCTGGCGGATGTGCGAAATATCTTTACAGACATTGCAAACAAAAAGAGCGGGAAAATAGCAGGCTTGCGTTTCGTGGTTACCGAAATCGCTTGCTATCCTCCCTCCGGTCAAAATGAATGAACGATGACACGGTTAAGAAATCACACAGTCTCGCCCGCAAAGGCTTGATGCTGCCGGAGCGCCTCGTCGTTTCCGCTTTCGGCTGCACGGGAAACTATTTTTCCCAAACGTTCAAGATTTCCCCG
>CAZKMT010000012.1:0-43971 GCA_964554115.1 uncultured Prevotella sp. | reverse complement strand
CCTCCGTCTCGGAAATTTATGCGCATTCCTTCATACATTTTAAACATGCGGCAAGCCCGGCGCACAGATCCACGGCACACCGCAGGCCGGCGGTAAACAATGTTTACAAACTTCGAGGGCGGCAGGCGGCGGCTACCGTTTCGGGCGGCAAAACAGGCCATATCGCAAGCTGAAACGGGCCGTTCGGGACGGCGAAACGGCCTGTTTCGCACGCCAAAACGGCACATATCGCAAACCGCCTGGGGCACAGCCACTTGCAACGCCCGCCGACACGCGGGCACAAGACCGGCACGCGCCGCGAAAAATCTTTACAAAAAGCGGCACGCCGACACGCAGCAGGCCGCGAGACAGCGGCACTCAGCCGCCGCCATCAGGTTTTCAACAAGTTTAACGCTCGCCCCGTGCCCACATCGCCAAAAGGCATTACCTTTGCAGACCGTTTTCAACAGCAATGGGTAACATAACAGACATGACGGCAGGCTCGCCCACGCGAGACATCATAAAGTTTGCCGTGCCGCTGGTTTGCGGTTACATACTGCAACAGCTATACCTTATAATAGATGCCGCCATAGTGGGGCGCTTCGTGAGCGTAGGCGCGCTTGCCGCCGTGGGCGCGTCGGCGTCAATAATGTTTCTGATAATGGGCTTCTGCAACGGGGCGTGCAGCGGCTTCGCCATCCCGGTGGCCCAGGCGTTCGGAGCCAAGGACTTTGCGGCCATGCGCCACTACGTGGCCAACGCCATGCGCATAGCGGCGGTAATAGCGGCGGCAATGACCATAGCCACGTGCGCCCTCTGCGCCCCCATACTGCGCATGGTGAACACGCCGCGCGAAATCTTCGCCGACGCCTACACATTCCTGATACTGCAGTTCGCGGCCATACCGTTCACCATAGCCTACAACCTGCAGGCGGGCTTCATCCGCGCGCTGGGCAACTCGAAACAGCCGTTTTACTTCCTCATCTTCTCCTCCATAGTCAACATACTGCTCGACTTCCTCTTCATCATCGGCATGGGGATGGGCGTGGAGGGCGTGGGACTGGCCACGATGCTGTCGCAGGGCGTGTCGGCCTACCTGTGCTTCACTTACATCAAAAGGAAGATGGACATGATAATACCGCAGGGCGAAGAGCGGGCCTACGACAAGGCCAAGGCCGCCACGCTGCTGGCCAACGGCCTGCCCATGGGGCTGCAGTTCTCGATAACGGCCATCGGCAGCATCATGCTGCAGAGCGCCAACAACGCCTTGGGCACCACCTACGTGGCAGCCTTCACGGCGGCCATGCGCGTGAAATACCTCTTCACCTGCGTGTTTGAGAACATCGGCGTGGCCATGGCCACCTACTGCGGGCAGAACATCGGGGCGCACCGCGTGGAGCGCATAGCCACGGGCATCCGCTCGGCCATGAAGATAACGGCCGTTTACTTCGTGATTACCATGGCCCTGATACTGCCCTTCGCCGAAGATATGATGAGACTGTTCGTAGACGCGGGCGAGACGGAGATAACGGACAACGCCGCCATGTACATGCGCATATCCAACTACTTCTACCCCGCGCTGGGCTTGCTCACCATACTGCGCTACAGCATCCAGGGGCTGGGCTACGGCAACCTGTCGATGCTCTCCGGCGTGATGGAGATGGTGGCGCGCTGCGCCGTGAGCCTGTGGCTCGTGCCGGCACTGGCTTTCGTCGGCGTGTGCTACGGCGACCCCGTGGCGTGGGTGGCCGCCGACCTGTTCCTCATCCCCTGCATGTGCCTGCTTTACAGGCATCTCAAGCGAAGATTCGCCACGCCGGGCGCCGAGGGCTCGCCCGCGCATCCGTAATTTTTCTTAATTCCGCGCCGCTACCGCCTAAAAACGTTAGCCCACGCTCCACGAAACGGAAAATATGCCTACATTTGCCAATGCTATGAGACGTGCGTTAATCATGCTGCTGGCGGCCTGCGCGGCAATGCCGGCCACCGCGGCGGGACGGGACGAAGACAATCCCCCCACCACGACGAACCTGGCAGACGCCATGGACGACCCCACCTTCGTGCCGACGGTGAGGGTGGGCAAGGTGCTGGATGGCGGCGACAGCATACTATACATGGAGATGAACAACGTGTACGTATGCCCGGAGGTGACCTTCAAGGACAAGGGGCAGGCCGCCGCCTACATGCGATTGGTAAGAAACGTGAAGAAAGTGCTGCCCATAGCGAAGGAAGCCAACAAGATAATACTAGAGACATACGAGTATCTCGAGACGCTGCCCAACCAGAAAGCGCGCGAGGAACACATGAAAAGGGTGGAGAAAGGCATCGTGGAGGAGTACAAACCGAAGATGAAAAAGCTCACCTACTCGCAGGGCAAGCTGCTCATAAAACTGATTTACCGCGAGTGCAACTCGTCGTCATACGACATCGTAAAGGCTTTCCTCGGTCCCATGCGCGCGGGCTTCTGGCAGGCGTTCGCGTCGATATTCGGCGCCAGCCTGCGCAAGGGCTACGACCCGGAAGGCACCGACCGCCTGACGGAACGGATAGTGCTGATGGTGGAAGCCGGGCAACTGTGACGACCGCAGGGCATGGCGCGGCGCAAAAAAGCCTCCTTTTGTTTTGTTTTTCAGCCGAGTTGAAGTACCTTTGCACCCTGCGAGCCTCCGGCAGGGGTAAGCCGCGCCGTACCACAGGGGCTCGCGCAACCACATACAACAACATTAAAAATACAAACATGTCGTACTTCTTTTCTTCAGAATCAGTGTCGGAAGGCCATCCTGACAAAGTGGCCGACCAAATCTCCGACACCATCCTCGACCAATTCCTGGCCTACGACCCCAAGGCGCACGTGGCCTGCGAGACATTCGTAACCACCGGACAGGTGGTAATAATGGGCGAAGTGCACAGCTCGGCGTACATCGACCTGCAGAACGTGGCGCGGGAAACCATCAACCGCATAGGCTACACCAAGTCGGAATACCAGTTTGACGGCAACTCATGCGGCGTGCTGACGGCCATCCACGAGCAGAGCAGCGACATAGACCAAGGCGTGGAACGCGCCAACGAGGAGGAGCAGGGAGCCGGCGACCAGGGCATGATGTTCGGCTACGCCACCAACGAGACGGAGAACTACATGCCCGTGTCGCTCGACATAGCGCACCTGATAATGCGCACGCTGGCCGACATACGCAAGGAGGGCAAGGTGATGACGTACCTGCGCCCCGACGCGAAGAGCCAAGTGACGGTGCAGTACAGCGACGAGGGCGTGCCCGAGCGGATAGACACGATAGTGGTGTCGACGCAACACGATGACTTCGTGAAGCCTGCCGACGACAGCGACGAGGCCAGGCGCGAGGCCGATGCGAAGATGCACGACAGGATACAGCGCGACGTGGAGGAGATACTGATGGCGCGCGTGAAAGAGCAAATCAGCCTGCCAAAGGTGCTGGCCTTGTTCGACGACAAAATCAAATACCTGGTAAACCCCACCGGGAGGTTCGTAATCGGGGGGCCGCACGGCGACACCGGACTTACAGGGCGCAAGATAATAGTGGACACCTATGGCGGCAAGGGAGCGCACGGCGGGGGAGCCTTCAGCGGCAAGGACTCCAGCAAGGTGGACCGCTCCGCCGCATACGCAGCGCGCCACATAGCCAAGAACATGGTGGCGGCGGGCGTCGCCGACGAGATGCTCGTGCAGGTGGCTTACGCCATCGGATGCCCCGACCCAATCAGCGTCTACGTCAACACCTACGGGCGCAGCCACGTGGACATGACCGACGGACAGATAGCCGAGACAGTGAAAGGGCTGTTCAGCCTGCGCCCACGCGACATCGAGCGCACCTACAAGCTGCGTATGCCCATCTACAGCGAGACGGCGGCCTACGGCCACATGGGGCGCAAGCCGATGACCAAGGTGAAGCACTTCACCAACTGCTACCACGAGGACAAAGACATAGAGGTGGAGCTGTTCACATGGGAGAAGCTCGACCGCGTGGACGACATTAAGCGGGCATTCGGGCTGCAATGATGCTGCAAGCCGACACCACCATAACCACGCTTGCGCCTGCGGCAGACGAGGCTTGCGGAGACAGCAATGGCGGCACGGCACACGACAGCGTGCCTCGCTCCGCCGACATGACCGGCGGCGGAGCGGAGGGCGACATGCCCTCCGCGCTGCCGTCGCCGCCCGGCGCAGACACGGCAGGCTTGACGATGCCGGCATATCGCCACGAATCATTCTTCAACGTCGACACGCTCACGCACACCCGAGCCGGAGACGGAGACTACGGAGTGGCGGGCGACCCGGTGCCGGCGACGATGCGTACCGACGACGCGGTGACCATCCTGCTGCTGCTGTGCTTCGCCATAGCCGTCACTGCCATCTCCAAATCGCTGCGTTTCATCGAACGGCAGGCCAAGAACTTCTTCTATGTGCCCCGGGGCGAGACGACCACCGCCACAGAAACAGGCACCGAGATAAGTTTCCAGCTGTTCCTCATGCTGCAAACATGCCTGCTGCTGGCGTTGTTGCAGTATTCTTACACGCAGCAGTACGCCACCATCCCGTTCATGCCCGCCGGGCGATACCGGCTCATGGGCATCTTCTTCGCAGTCTTCGCGGCCTACTTCGCAGCCAAGATACTAATCTACGCCGCCGTCAACACGGTATTCTTCGGTCGCCGCAAGAGCCGGATGTGGCTCAAGTCACTGCTTTTCATCACGTCGGTGGAGAGCGTACTGGTGTTTCCGGTGGCTCTGCTAAAGGTCTACTTCGACATGCCGTCGCAAGGCGTGGCCTACTCAATAGCTTTCATATTGATTATAACCAAAACGCTGACGTTTTATAAGTGTTTCACCATCTTTTTCAGGGGGGCAAACGGTTTTCTGCAAATAATTTTGTACTTTTGCACCCTTGAAATAGTGCCATTGTCAATCTTATGGGGTTCTTTGGCCTTAATTGTTAAGTATTTGGAAATAAATTTTTAGGTCAACGATGATTAAGAAGATTTTGGTTTCACAGCCCAAACCGACCAGCGAGAAGTCGCCATACTTCGACATCGCCACCCGCTTCGGGGTGGAATTAGTGTTCCGCCCGTTCATCAAGGTTGAAGGACTGACTCCAAGAGAATTCCGACAGCAGAAAATCAACATTCTGGACCACACCGCCATAGTGTTCACCTCTCGCCACGCCATTGACAATTTCTTCACGCTGGCTAAAGAAATGAGGGTTGCCATACCCGAAGACATGAAATATTTCTGTGTCACTGAGACCATAGCCCTTTATATCCAGAAATATGTGCAATACCGGAAGAGGAAGGTGTTCTTCGGCAACACGGGCAAGATTGACGACCTCGTGCCCACGATGGTGAAGCACAAGACGGAGCGATACCTCGTGCCCATGAGCGACGTTCACAACAACAGCATCGCCAATCTCCTCGAGTCAAAGAAGCTCAACCACAAGGAATGCGTGATGTACCGCACCGTGAGCAACGACTTCACGCCCGAAGAGGTGGCGGCATTCGATTACGACATGCTCGTGTTCTTCAGCCCGTCGGGCATCAACTCGCTGACAAAGAATTTCCCGGACTTCAAGCAGGGCGACATCGCCATAGCCACTTTCGGCCCGACGACGGCCCAAGCCGTGAGAAATGCCGGCCTGCGCCTCGACCTCGAAGCGCCCACGGAGAAATATCCCTCCATGACGAGCGCGCTGCAACACTTCCTGCTCGAGCGCCAAGGCTGAGCAACCACGGCGGCAGACCGCCGCGCGACAACCGTTACATGGCACATGACAGCACTCGCAACCAATACATTCGGCAAACAGGAACGCATCAGCGGCCGCAAGATGACGGAACGCCTCTTCGGAGGAAACGGACGGTCACTGCCCTCATTCCCGCTCCGCGCCGTGTACATGCTCATGGATAGGAACGAGGGAAACGCCCCGGTGCAGGTGCTCGTATCGGTGTCGAAACGCCACTTCAAGCGCGCAGTGAAGCGCAATAGAGCCAAGCGTCAGATGCGCGAAGCCTACCGAAACAACAAGCACATACTCTTCGATGCCCTGAGCCGTAGACCGGACAAGGCTCTCGCGGTGGCTTTCCTGTGGCAGGCCGACGAGCTTCGCGACAGCAAAGAAGTGGAGGAGAGCATGGTGGCACTGCTGCAACGAATAGCCGAAAAGCTATGAACGGCGGCTCAAATGGCGCGGGACGGCGGCTGGCGCGGCTCACGGAACGGCTCATCTGCCTGCCGATAGTGTTCTACCAGCGATTCATCTCTCCATACACGCCACCCACATGCCGCTTCACGCCGACGTGTTCGGAATATGCGCGGCAAGCCATCACCAGGCACGGGCCGCTGCGTGGCACATGGCTCGCACTGCGCCGCCTGCTGCGCTGCCACCCGTGGGGAGGCAGCGGCTACGACCCGGTGCCGTGAGACGCGCCACGTAAGGCTGTGTCTCAGCCGGCGCGCCACACTGACGACAAACATAAAATACAACGAAATAAAATGACAACCAACTTTGTAGAAGAACTTCGGTGGCGCGGTATGCTCGCACAGATGACGCCGGGCACCGAGGAACAGTTGCAGAAAGAGATGACAACGGCCTACCTCGGCGTTGACCCGACAGCCGACTCCCTGCACATAGGGCATCTCTGTGGCATCATGATGCTGCGGCACTTGCAGCGTTGCGGCCACAAGCCCATAATACTCGTGGGAGGCGCGACAGGCATGATTGGCGACCCTTCGGGCAAAAGCCAGGAGCGAAACCTGCTCGACGACCAGACGCTCTACCACAACCAAGAGTGCATAAAGGCGCAGGTGGCCAAGTTCCTCGACTTCGGTTCGGAAGAGGACAACGGCGCGGAGCTTGTCAACAACTACGACTGGATGAAACTCTTCACATTCCTTGACTTCGCGAGGGAAGTGGGCAAGCACATCACCGTGAACTACATGATGGCCAAGGAGAGCGTGCAGCAACGCCTCAACGGCACAGCACGCGACGGACTGTCGTTCACAGAGTTCACATACCAGTTGCTCCAAGGCTACGATTTCCTCTACCTATACCGGCACAAGGGCTGCAAACTGCAACTCGGAGGCAACGACCAGTGGGGCAACATGACCACCGGCACCGAACTGATTAGGCGCACGATAGGCAGCGACGCGGAGGCTTTCGCACTCACCTGCCCTCTCATTACCAAAGCCGACGGCAAGAAGTTCGGCAAGACCGAGAGCGGAAACATCTGGCTCGACCCCAAACGAACCACGCCATACAAGTTCTACCAGTTCTGGCTCAACGTCAGCGATGCCGACGCCGAGCGTTACATAAAGATATTCACAAGCCTCGACCGCGACACCATAGAAACCATCACGGAGGAACACAGGCAAGACCCGGGGCGGCGCACGCTGCAACGGCGGCTTGCCGAAGAGGTGACGGTGATGGTGCATTCGCGCGAGGCTCTCGACACGGCAATAGAGGCCAGCAACATACTTTTCGGCAAAGCAACGAAAGAAAGCCTCCTGAAGTTCGACGAACAGACACTGCTCGACATCTTTGAAGGGGTGCCGCAATTCTGCATCGACGGCAGTCAGATGGGCTTGCCGGCAGTGGAGCTGCTTACGCAGGCTGCCCCGGTGTTCGCCAGCAAGGGCGAGATGCGCAAGCTGGTGCAGGGCGGTGGCGTGTCGCTCAACAAGGAAAAGATTTCCACTCCCGACCGTCTTGTGACTTCCGCCGACCTCATCGACGGCAAATACCTGCTCGTGCAGAGGGGCAAGAAAAACTATTTCCTTATCACAGTCAGATAAGCCCGCGCCGCGCTCCAGCCATGCCGTGGGCTCCGTTCCACTGCCATTGGGGCACGGCTAAAGCGAACCTTATCACTTCAATGGCCGCGCTCCTTAGTGCAAGAAGCACAAGGGGCGCGGCCATTTGCCTTACACGAATCCATGCCTTTGCAAAGGCACGCCGACAGGAAGTGCCGCTCCGTGCCTGCGAGCGCAACCCACCATGTTTCCATAAGGGCGGAATGCCATGGCAAACTGCCACTGCCGCCTCTAATCAGACAGCAGGCCGGGGGAGGCTCAATAAGATTTTGCCTCCCCCGGCCTGCTGTATTCCGTGTTGTTCCGGAGCACCTTATCCGAATCAGTCGCCTTGGCCGTATAAGCCTTCGTCTATCTTGAAGTCAAACAGGCCGTTGCCAAAATAGTGCATTCCGGCTGTCAGCAAGCCGTTTTCCCGCGCATATTCCACAATCTTCTTCCGCGACTCGATGGCTTGCTGACGATTCATGTCGTAGTCGGGGCACAGATTCAGGTTTTGCATCTGCAAGCTCAGCCCATGAAACAAGTCGCCCACTATCAGCACGCGCCCCACGCGGAAAACGGTGTGCCCCGGCGTATGTCCAGGAGCGGCCATCGGCACGATGCCCATCGGCAACTTGTCGGTGTAGGCAAAGCGGTGCAAGCGTCCATCGTATGCCTTCATGGCCTTGGCGGCCTTGCCGTCGGCATCGCCGTCAGTAACCCAATAGTCGTACTCTGCGGCCGGCACGTACACTTCGGCGCGCGTGAACACGGCCTTGCCGTCATTGGTCATGCCACCTATGTGGTCGTTGTGGAAGTGCGTTATGAACAGGTAGTCAATGCTGTCGGCAGCGATGTTGAGAGCGTTCAGCCGCTCCTCCAGCATTCCTCCGTTCTCCGTTCCCACGCCGGTGTCGAAGAGTGCCCTCTTGCCCTCTGCCTCAATTATGAAGCAACTGATTGACGACGGCACGCTGCCCTGCGGAGACAACTGTTCCACCTCGGCCGAATCCGTCTCGCCGTAGAACAGTTTGTTGGGCATGTTCTTCTCCGTAGCGTTGTCTCTTATGGACACTATCGACATTGTGGTGTCCACATTGATTCTCACAAAAGGCGACATAACTTCCACCTCGGCCTCAACAGGCTCGGATGTGTCACTGTTACCGCTCTTCTGGCCTCCGCAGGCGGCCATCCCAACAGCCGCGGCGGCGATGGCCAGCAGCCTTATCCTTCCTTTCGTTTTCATGTTTATTTTTGTATTTGGTTGTTGTTTAGTTGTCATGCGCGTGTCTGCTGAGAGCCGTTCACAGCAGTCGCTTGGCGAAATATCGCACCGGGTACCACACAGCCACGAAGCCCACGGCAAGTACCGTGACAAAAATCAAGGCCACATCTTCCGCATGGACGCTCACAGGATAGGCATCCACGATGAACAAGCCACTGGAGCGTCCCAGTCCCACCAGGCCGAACTCCTGCTGCAACCAGCAGAGCAACAGTCCGATGAGGATGCCGCCCACCGCGCCAATGGCCGCAATCATGCGCCCCTCAAACAGGAATATGCGCACTATCTGGTTGTCATCGGCGCCGAGGTTGCGCAGCGTGGCCACATCGTCTTTCTTGTCGATGATGAGCATAGACAGGCTTCCTATTATGTTGAAGCAAGCCACGGTGAGAATGAACGTAAGGAAGATGTAGGCGATGAGCTTCTCTATCTTCATTATCCGGAACGTGTCCTCCTGCTGCTCGAAACGGTCTTTCACGCTGAAACCGCTCCCGGCAATCTCCTTAATCTTGGCTTTCGCGTCGCTGAAGTTGCAGTCGGGCCGCAGCCGCAGCTCAAGTGCAGACACCATTCCCTGCCTGTCGAACAGACTGCGGGCAAAGGCTATGCTCGTGATGATGTAATTCTTGTCGTATTTTGCCTGCTGCACGCAGAAGAGCACTCCCGGCGAATACAGCTCGTCTTTCACGAACCCGTCTGTCGGGTTGGCCATGTTCAACTGTCCTTCGCGCCGGGGCGCATAAATGTCCAACGGCCTGTTATAGCGGAATCCCGTGCCCAGCGTCTCGGCCAGGCGTATGCCCAGGATGCCGTAGTTAAGTCCGGCAGCATGCAACCCGTACTCGCCCTCGCCAATCAGAATCCCGCGTATGTGTGTGAGACTGTCGAAATTGTCGCTCACGCCTTTCACCGTCACCATGGCCTGATGCTCTCCATATACGGCGAGAGCCATGTCTTCGAGCGTCTCCGTGGCCACCTCCACCTCGGGCAGTTGCCGTATCTGCGTCAGCACGGGGTCATCGGCGGGCACGGCCTTGCCTGTCGTCGGAGTCACTTTAAGCTGCGGGTCGAACGAAGTGAACAGCGATGCCACAAGGTCATGGAAGCCGTTGAACACGCTCAGCGTCACCACCAAGGCCGTAGTGGCCACGGCCACGCCCACCATGCTTATGCCGCTGATGACATTTATGGCGTGCGTGCTCTTCTTGGAGAACAGGTATCTGCGGGCAATGTAAAAGGGGAAATTCATTTCTCTCTTGCGTCTGGTCTGCTATTTCGGCTTGTTGCCACTGAGGCTTCGGAAGCCATCGCCATCCTGAGACGGCGCGCACCATCCCAAGCTGCCGCACCGCACGGCGCATACTCGGCGGAACGGACCATGCGGATGCGCGCATCCTACTTCTTCAGCAGCTCGTCGATGCGCTCGATATAGTCGAGCGAGTCGTCGATGAAGAAGCGCAGCTCGGGCACTATGCGCAACTGGTAGCGGACACGCGTACCTAATTCATAACGGATGGTCTTGCCGTTGGTCCGTATGCCGGCCATTATCTCCTCGGCACGCTCCGGCGGAAATATGCTCAAATAAGCCGTACACACGCTCAGGTCGGGCGATATGCGCGTGCGTGTCACCGACACCATCACCCCGTGCGTAGTGCGCGTTTGCTCTTGGAATATCAAGCTCAGTTCTTTCTGAAGCAGTCTCGCTATTTTGTTCTGTCTTGTCTCTTGCATTCCGGTAAGTGTTTTGCAGTGTCGTTTTGACTACAAAGTTACTGCAAATGGTGTGAATTCCAAAAATAAAGAAGCTTTTTTTTTGCTTTTCGGCCTATTTGATGTATCTTTGCACACTGAAAAACGCCAGCCCTGATAGTTCAATGGATAGAACAACTCTCTCCTAAAGAGTAGATCCGAGTTCGATTCTCGGTCGGGGTACGCCCGCAAGCCGCCGGCCATTGCCACACCGCATACTTCCCGCCACGCGCGCTTTCCTTAATGAGTCGCCCTCAATCTGACGCTCTCATCATTTCCAGCCATACTTGTTTTCAAACTCAGCAGCCAGTTCCCGGAATTCCTTTGGCAGGAATCCCAATGCCTTTTCCCTGATGTCTTGCGGCACTCCGTAATACGCTTCGGCAATGGAGCCGGTGATGCAGCCAATGGTATCGCTGTCGCCTCCGATGCTAATCGCGTTGCGTACGCAATCCTCAAAGCCGTCACCATCGAGAAAAGCCATGATTGCCTCGGGCACACTGCCCTGACATGTTCCGCCGTCTCCTTTGCCGTCAAGGCCGTCCCACGAATAGCGCAGGCGCAACTCGTCGATGGTCAAGGAAAGGTCGTAGCCGAACTTGCTCTCCACGACGCTTCGCATCCGCTCCTTTGACATGCCCTTGCGGGCCATGAGTATGCAAAGGGCTGTGGCCTCAGCCCCTTTGATGCCTTCGGCATGGTTGTGGGTGCATTCAGCCGACATCCTCGCGTGGCGCAACACCTCCTCCTCATTGTCAAAAGCCCAGCCCACCGGGCCTACCCGCATGGCCGAGCCATTGCCGCAACTGTTGTACGGCAGATAAACACCCTCTCTCTGCGAGCGCACGACCCACACGCTGAAACTTCCCCCATAACCACCCATCGGGTCGCTGTATTTCGAAGCATAACCGCTGTAAATGCGCGCCACGTCGCCTCCATGGAGCAGCCAATCGGCTGTGGCAAACGTCAGGATGCTGTCGTCTGTATATTCCGACCCGTCTGTGAAGAATGGAAAATCCTTTGTCTTGATGTTGCGGAACTCATAGGTACTGCCCACGATGTCTCCGATTATGCTGCCTATCATGACCTTTACTCTTTTTGTTGATTGACTCCGAACCGCACGCCAACGCCCGAACTCCCACCCACGGTCGCACGGGCAAAACGCGCGTCGGCGAGAACACAAAGCGCGCCCGCACCCCGTCCCGGGGCACGACAGGCGACAGGCACGCGCAGGCTATTTGTCGAACGCGAAACTGCGCGAACCTATCATGTTGCCGTCGGCGAATACGCTCACGGTGTATGTGCCCGCGCTCAGGAATTCGCCCACCTGTCGATACATCGTCACCTCGGTCTCTTCGCCGGTGTATTCCACGCTCTTTTTCATCGAGCACTCAATATTTCGGTTCTCGTAAGCAAAGGTACCGCCGCCCCCAAGCACATCGCCCGAGGGAGTGGTTATCCTCACGTAAAGCGTGCGCACGCCATTGTTGGCCGTGACGTTGCGGGCGATGCGGAACGACACTTCCATCGACTTGCAGTCCTTTATCTTCTTGGCGGCCTTGCCGTTCTTCTTCTTGGCTATCAGGTTGATGCCCGTGGCGTCGAGCTGGGCGGCTATGGCCACCTTTTCCGACAGCGAGGCTTTCTCGCTGCTCAAGCCCGCAATCTGCCGCGTGGCTTCGGTGTACTGCCCCCTCATGCGCGTGTTCTCGTCTCTCAAGTCCTGGTTTACGCGGTTCAACGAGTCTATTTCCAGCACGTAGCTCCGCAACACGGCACGCACGGTGGCCAGCTCTTTCTTCAGTCGCGCAATCTCGCGCGCGTCGGTACTCTTCACCTGCCGCAACTCTTCGAGCAGCTCCTGCGTGCGCATCTGCTCGCGAGTGAGCTGCGCGATGATGGAGTCGTTGTTTATCTGCGTCTTCATCTCGCTGTACTGGCGGGCAAACATCTCATATTCGTTCTCCATCTCTTTCTTGTCGAGGGCTGCCAGCTCATGCATGTCTTCATTCGCCTTCTGCTGCCTGACAAGGCTTATGGCAAGGAAAGTCACGCCGCCCACGAGCAATACTATTACTGCGATTATTGGTATAAGAAACTTCCTGTTCATACAAATGGTCTAATCTTACAAATTGCAAATTTAAAAGTTTAAACCGAAACGGCAAAAGAAAAATCTCCCGCAATGAACCGATGGCAATAAATTTAAGATTATTACGGAAAAAGAGAACATTTTTAGCACGCCGCAAAAGGTACCGCACACAGGCATGGGAACGGCGTGGAGGGATGGCGGCAACGCCAATGCGAAAGGCGCGGCTACGCTCGTCCGTTCACGATGGAGACCATCCCCGGACGGTAAAAAATGTTTACAGTCAGGCAAGGCGCACCGTTTGGGTCTGCGAAACGCGCTGTTTCGCAGACCCAAACGGTACATTTCGCAGCCCGAAACAGGCCGTTTCAGAGAGCAAAACGACCTGTTTCTCAAAGCCGCTGTGCGTCAGCAGGTTGCAACGAGGCCTCAGACGTGCCGCCATCGGTAAATTATTTTTACACATTTTGGGCTGCCTCACCGTCATTGCAGGCGGCGCGCACCGATGGCCGACGGCCTCGTCCGCCGCTGCACCGGCCTACCCGATTCTCAAAAAAAGAACTTTTTGAGGCGCGACAAGCCGAAAACAAAAATAAATACGTATATTTGCGGACAAAATACCGCCCGATGAACAGGCACAGCTTTATATACAGAGCATACGACCTGTATGCCGACGGATTCCGCAACATGACGCTCGGCCGCACGCTGTGGGCCGTGATACTCATAAAGCTGTTCGTAATCTTCGTTGTGCTGAAAGTGTTCTTTTTCCCAAACTACCTGAAAGTCAACGCCGACAAGGGGCACGAGGCCGACTTCGTGGCGGCGGAGATGATTGGGCGAGTCATGGAACAGACCGGCGCGGAGACTGACAAATGACCAAAAACGACACTTGATATGACACACGCACTGTTAAACGTAGACGCAGCGGCGATAGACTGGGCGAGGGCGCAGTTCGCCCTCACCGCCATATACCACTGGCTCTTCGTTCCGCTCACGCTGGGGCTGGCGGTCATCATGGGCATCATGGAGACCTGCTACTACCGCACGCGCAAGCAGTTCTGGAAAGACACGGCCCGCTTCTGGCAACGCCTTTTCGGAGTGAACTTCGCCATGGGCGTGGCCACGGGCATAATACTGGAGTTTGAGTTCGGAACCAACTGGAGCAACTACTCCTGGTTTGTGGGCGACATCTTCGGCGCGCCACTGGCCATCGAGGGCATCGTGGCGTTCTTCATGGAGTCCACCTTCGTGGCCGTGATGTACTTCGGGTGGAAGAAAGTGTCGCCGGGCTTCCATCTGGCCGCCACGTGGCTCACCGGCATCGGAGCCACGCTGTCGGCGTGGTGGATTCTCGTGGCCAACGCATGGATGCAGTATCCCGTCGGCTGCAGGTTCAACCCGGACACGATGCGCAACGAAATGACCTCGTTTGCCGAGGTGGCTCTGTCGCCGGTCGCCGTCGACAAGTTTTTCCACACGGTCACCTCATCATGGATTATAGGCGCGGTGTTCACCGTGGCCGTGAGCTGCTACTACCTGCTTAAAGGCCGCCATCACAAGATGGCCACGGAAAGCATCAAGATAGGCTGCATGGTGGGCATGGCGGCCTCAATCCTGGCCGCGGTCACCGGTGACAGCTCGGCCTATCAGGTGGCCAAGACGCAGCCCATGAAATTTGCCGCCATGGAGGCTCTCTACGACGGAGGCGAGGGCTTGCCGCTCACGGCCGTGGCTCTCGTCAACCCGTTCAAGCAGCCCGACTACGCATCGGGCGAAGAGCCGCCGCTGCGCATAGCCATCCCCAAGGCGCTGTCGTTTCTGGCCACACGCGACCTTGACGGCTACGTGCCCGGCGTCAACGACCTGCTCAACGGCGGATACACGCTGCCCAACGGAAAGAAAGCCCTCTCGATGGAAGAGAAGATGAGGCGCGGAAAAGCGGCCATACTGGGCCTGCAGGAATACCGCCGGCTGAAAGCCAAAGGCGAGACCGAATACTTGGGCGGCCTTGACTGCAAGCGCATGTACATACTGGAGAAACGGATAACGGAAGGCTTCCACAACTTCGGCTACGGCTACCTGACCGACAAGTCGCAGGCCGTGCCATACATCCCGGTGTGCTTCTGGGCGTTCCGCGTCATGGTCGGCTTGGGAATGCTGTTCATAGTGTTCTTCGCCGTCACCATGTTCTTCGTCTACCTCAAGGACATCAGCCGCCACCGTTGGCTTCTCATGGCGGGTCTGGCCATGCTCCCTCTGGGCTACATAGCCAGCGAAGCGGGGTGGATAGTGGCCGAAATGGGACGTCAGCCATGGATAATCCAAAACCTGATGCCCTCGTGGGTGGGCGTCAGCGACATCAGCTCGGGCAGCGTCGCGCTGACATTCTTCATCTTCCTCTTCCTGTTCACCTTACTGCTCGCCGTGGAAGTAAACATCCTGCGCAAGCAAATAAAGAGAGGGCCTGAGGAGAACGGCGAGGGCACAGCCGCCGACTGACATACAAACACGCGCGGCAGCGGGCGCAAAGGCAACGCGGCCCACGGGAGCGCGGCCTCCATACGGAGCACTGTCTCCACGCCGCACGACCATTAATCGAGAACCGTCAACCAAGAATTGAGACAATGGATTACGTATTTTTGCAACAATACTGGTGGCTCATAGTGTCACTGCTCGGGGCCATACTCGTGTTCCTGCTTTTTGTGCAGGGCGGCAACTCGCTGTTATTCTCAATCGGCCGCACCGATGAAGAACGCCGCCTGCTGGTAAATTCCACGGGGCGCAAGTGGGAATTCACGTTCACCACGCTCGTTACGTTCGGCGGAGCGTTCTTCGCGTCTTTCCCGCTGTTCTACAGCACGAGCTTCGGCGGCGCCTACTGGCTGTGGATGCTCATACTCTTCTCTTTCGTGCTGCAAGCCGTAAGCTACGAGTTCCAAAACAAGATTGGCAACATCCTCGGCACGCGCACGTTCCAATGGTTCCTCGTGGCCAACGGCATCATAGGCCCACTGCTGCTGGGCGGAGCCGTGGCCACGTTCTTCAACGGCTCCAACTTCACCGTAGAGCACGACAACCTCGTGACCATCGGCAACCCGGTGATGAGCCGGTGGGGCAACGCCAGCCACGGCCTCGACGCGCTGCTCGACCCATGGAACCTGATATTGGCGTTTGCCGTGTTCTTCTTGGCGCGCGTCCTCGGCCTGCTGTACTTCATCAACAACATCAACGACGGCGGCATACGGCAACGCGCGCGCCGCAGCCTGCTCACAAACGCAGTGCCTTTCGTTGTCCTGTTCGTAGCGTTCCTTGTGCGCACCATGCTGAAAGACGGCTATGCCGTCACCCCCGAGACAGGCAGGATATACATGGAGCCGATGAAATACCTGCACAACCTCACCGACATGTGGTACGTAGCCGCCATCCTCGCGGCAGGAGTGGCACTCGCGCTCTACGGCATAGGGCGCGCCATAGTGTCAGAGACATACATCAGCGGCATCTGGCCCGCCGGCATTGGGGTAATACTCACGGTGTGCTCGCTGCTGTTGTGCGCCGGATGGAACGACACGGCTTACTATCCCTCGACCGCCGACATGCAGAGCTCGCTGACCATCGCCAATTCATGCAGCAGCGAATTCACCCTGCGCACCATGGCATACGTGAGCATTTTCATCCCGTTTGTGCTGGCATACATATTCTACGCATGGCGCGCCATGGACAAGAAGAAGATTGACAAGGCCGAAATAGCACACGACGAGGCATACTGACAACCGTCACCCCTCCCAAAATACACATCCATCATGACACCGACAGAAACGAGAAACGAACGATTGGCCAAACACTTGATACGCCATCTGGAACGGCGCAACATGCAGGCGCACTACTGCCCCACCGGAGCGGAAGCCAAAGAAACGGTATGCAAACTGATTCCCGACGGCAGTTCAGTGACATGGGGAGGCTCCATGACCATACGCGACATGGGAATCCCGGCCGCACTCCACGCCCGCGGCACCCTCACCGTGATGGACCGCGACCTCGCCGCCAACCGCGATGAAGCCCAAGAGATATACCGCAAGGCTTTCAACGCCGACTATTACCTGTCGGGAGTCAACGCCATGAGCGAAGACGGGGTCATTGTCAACATTGACGGAACGGGCAACCGTGTGGCCGCCATCACCTTTGGACCCAAGCACGTGATACTCGTAGCCGGCTTGAACAAGGTGGCACAGACAGTAGAGGCCGCCATCGCGCGGGCACGCTCCACGGCTTCGCCCATCAACGCTGCACGCTTCGACATCAAGACTCCGTGCCAGACGGACGGCACGTGCCACAACTGCACGTCGCCGGATAGCGTGTGCAACTACATCCACCTGCTGCGCAACTCGCCCGGACGCCGCCACACGATAATCCTCGTGGGCGAAAGCTTCGGATACTGAGGCCACGACGGGCGTTGTTTCCGGCGGCGCACGCCGCCCCGGCAAGCCCAGACGGAGACCATGACGGCGGCGCGCCTTGAAGTCATGCCGCCATATCGTTGCGCCCCTACACGGCGCATCATCCGTCGCCATCTGGCGCGTGGAGCGATGGAAAGGCACATCACACAACACAACGAAGACACAGAAACACACATCATGATTGTTTGCATAGCCGAAAAGCCAAGCGTGGCACGCGACATCGCGCGCATAATAGGCGCGGCGACCGCCCACAACGGCTACATGGAGGGCAACGGCTACCAAGTGACGTGGACATTCGGACACCTTTGCACGCTCAAAGAACCCGACGACTACACGCCGATGTGGAAGCGGTGGAGCCTTGCCGAACTGCCCATGATACCCAACAGGTTCGGCATCAAGCTAATAGACGACAAGCGAATCAAGGAACAGTTTTGCGTGATAGAGCGGCTGATGCAAGCCGCCGACGGCATTATCAACTGCGGCGACGCCGGACAGGAAGGCGAACTGATACAGCGGTGGGTGATGCAGAAAGCCAACGCCACGTGCCCCGTGAAGCGACTGTGGATTTCATCCATGACCGACGAGGCCATAAAAGAGGGCTTCCGCACGCTCAAAGACCAAGACTGCTACAAGCCGCTATACCTCGCCGGACTGAGCCGCGCCATCGGCGACTGGCTACTGGGAATGAACGCCACGCGCCTCTACACCCTGAAATACGGGCAAAGCAGGCAGGTGCTGAGCATCGGGCGCGTGCAAACGCCCACACTCGCGCTCATCGTGAACAGGCAGAAAGAGATTGAGGCATTCAAGCCCGAGCCTTACTGGACGCTCTCCACCGACTACCGCGGCACAGTGTTCAACGCCGCCAAGGGCAAGTTCGCCACGAAGGAAGAGGGTGAGAAATTCCTGAAGGCCATCACCGGCAAGCCTTTCACCATCGTCTCCGTGCAAAAGAAAGACGGCACCGAAGCCCCGCCGCACCTCTACGACCTGACCTCGCTGCAAGTAGACTGCAACAAGAAGTTCGGCATGAGCGCCGAACTGACGCTCAACACCATACAGTCGCTCTATGAAAAAAAACTCACCACATACCCCAGAGTGGACACGCAGTTCCTGAGCGATGACATCTATCCCAAGTGCCCACAAACGCTGGCAGGCCTCCGGGGCTATGAAACGCTGACGCAGCCACTGGCAGGCAAGAAACTGAAAAAGTCGAAGAAAGTGTTCGACTCCTCAAAAGTGACCGACCACCATGCCATCATCCCCACCGGCATACCGGCAACGAACCTCACCGACATGGAACGCCACGTCTACGACCTCGTGGCGCGACGTTTCATCAGCGCGTTCTATCCCGACTGCAAGTTCGCCACGACAACGGTCACCGGAACGGTGGACGACATCGAGTTCAAGGCCGGCGGCAAGACGATACTGTCGCCGGGATGGCGCGACGTGTACGCAAAGGACGCCCAGGCATACGGCGACGACGACGCGAAAGCGGGCGACGAAGAGCGCACCCTGCCACAGTTTACGCCGGGCGAGAGCGGCCCGCACGAGCCATGCCTGACGGAAAAGTGGACGACACCGCCCAAATTCTACACCGAAGCCACACTGCTGCGCGCCATGGAAACGGCCGGACGCTTCGTGGAAAACGAAGAGCTGCGCGCCGCGCTGAAAGAAAACGGCATCGGGCGGCCATCGTCACGCGCCGGGATAATAGAGACCCTGTTCAAGCGTCACTACATAAAGCGCGAGCGCAAGAACCTGATTGCCACCCCTACGGGCATCGAACTGATAGACACCATCAAGGAAGAACTCTTGAAAAGTTGCGAGCTCACGGGCATCTGGGAGAAGAAACTGCGCGACATCGAGCACCAGAAATACGATGCGGGACAATTCATAGAGGAACTGAAACAGCAGATAAAGGCCATCGTAAACTCCGTGCTCGCAGACAACAGCAATCGCCGCGTGGCCGCCACCACAGACGAAGACCTGAAAAAAAAGATGACTCCCAAGGTGGCACAAGCCCCAAAACCGAAGCCCCGCCGTAGCGCGGCCACCGCCCCCGGCAACCAAAAGCCCGACGACGACATAACAGGCAGGCCATGCCCCGTATGCGGCAGCGGCACAATAATCAAGGGGAACACCGCCTACGGATGCAGCCGATGGAAAGAGGGGTGCTCTTTCCGCCAGCCTTTCAGCGGGCGGCAAGCGGCGCAAAGATAGCCGCGCCAGCGTCGCACCCATGCCATGCAGCAAGTCGGCATGCGCTTGCCACGCCATCGTTTTGTAAAGATATTTCACAAAAACGAACACCGCTGCGGCACGCCGCGTCCAAGCTTGCAACCAATTGATTTCCAGACAGTTTACAAAACGGAGCGTTTTGGTTCGCAAAACGCCCCGTTTCAGGCTGCGAAACAGGCCGTTTTGGCGTGCGAAACGGCCTGTTTCGCACGCCAAAACGGCAGGCACCGCATTCCAATACCGACTTTTGTAAACATTCTTTACCACAAGCCACCGTTGGATTTCCCGCCAATCAACAGCCCGCGCAGGCCACCCCGCCCCTCAGAGCGGGGCTGCCGGCCGGACATCGCAGCCATAAGCGATGTCGACCATGCCTCCGCCGGCAAGGCAGCAAAGGCCAATCCGATCTGCGGCGAACCAATTTGTTGGCCCGTCTTTCATAATAATAAACACCGTTTTGCGTTATAATTTAGATATGCGACATATATCCATCATAG
Organism: uncultured Prevotella sp.; assembly: GCA_964554115.1. Taxonomy (GTDB): domain Bacteria; phylum Bacteroidota; class Bacteroidia; order Bacteroidales; family Bacteroidaceae; genus Prevotella. Next base: position 23,868 of record CAZKMT010000012.1, on the reverse strand, counting down.
CGTCTATTGCCATCCTGGCCGTCATCCTTGCGGGTTGCGGCTCGGAAAAGTACATTAAAAAAGGCGACAAGTTTTATGCTCTCGGGGAGTATTACGATGCCGCGACACAATATAAGAAAGCATACAGCGCCACATCGCCAAAGGAACGGGCCTTGCGCGGGCAGCGGGCATTGAAGCTGGCAGAGTGCTACCGCAGGATAAACAATACGCAGCGGGCCATCGGAGCCTACAACAACGCCATCCGCTACAACCAGGCCGACAGCATGACCCACCTGCGACTGGCACAGCAACTGATGAAGACCGGCAACTACAAGGAGGCGGCCAAGAATTTCCAGACGGCTCTCGACAGTCTCCCCGGCAACCGATTGGCGGTCACGGGACTGCGCTCGGCACGCATGGCTCCGCAGTGGAAGGAAGAAGGCTCGCAGTACACCGTGAAGCGCGAAGACTTCTTCAACTCACGCCGCGCCGACTATTCGCCAATGCTCGCGGGCGATGACAGCGACCAACTATACTTCACCTCGACACGCACCGACGCGAAAGGCGATGAGCTGAGTGGCATAACGGGCATGATGAACGGTGACATTTTCGTGGCGACAAAAGACGAGACAGGCAAGTGGACAAAGCCACAAAGCATCGACACCGAACTGAACACGGAATACGACGAGGGCACCTGCTCGTTCTCTCCCGACTGGAAGACGATGTACATCACGCAATGCACGACCGATCCGGAATATCCGCGCTACGCCACCATCTGCACTTCCAACCGCTCCGACGCCTCGTGGGGAAAGTCAACCGTGCTTGAAATAACCAGAGACACGCTATCGAGCTTCGCACACCCGGCAGTGTCACCCGACGGCGAATGGCTCTACTTCACGAGCGACATGCCCGGAGGACTGGGCGGATACGACATCTGGCGCGTGCGCATAACGGGCAACGGCATCGGCGGTGTGGAAAACGTCGGCGCGCCAATCAACACCGAAGGCGACGAGATGTTTCCCACATTCCGACCCAACGGCGACCTCTACTTCTCGTCGGACGGGCATCCGGGCATGGGCGGCCTCGACATATACATAGCCAAGCCCGACTCAACGGGCAGCGGATGGAACATAGAGCACCCTGGGTATCCGCTGAACTCGCAAGGCGATGACTTCGGAATGACATTCGAGGGACTGCACAACCGGGGCTACTTTTCCTCAAACCGAGGCGACGGCAAGGGCTGGGACCACATATACAGCTTCGTGAACCCCGAAATAGTACAGACGGTGAAAGGATGGGTCTACGAGCGCGAGGGCTACGAACTGCCACAGGCCGTGGTCTACATGGTGGGCAACGACGGCACCAACCTGAAGCTGAGCGTGAAAGGCGACGGCTCGTTCACCCAAGAGATACGCCCCGGAGTAGAATACGTTTTTCTCGGCACATGCAAGGGTTTCCTAAACCATAAAGAGCAGTTGCGCGTGGAGCCGGTCACCGCGTCGGAAGAGTACGTGCTGCAATTCCCTCTGGCCTCAATCACCGCCCCCGTGCTCATCGACAACATCTTCTACGACTTCGACAAGGCCACCCTGCGCCCCGAATCGACCAAAGCGCTCGATGAGCTGATTATTCTGCTCAACGAGAACCCCAACGTGACCATAGAGCTAAGCGCACACTGCGACTACCGAGGGAGCATCGAGTACAACCGCGTGCTCTCACAGAAGCGCGCCGAGAGCGTGGTAAACTATCTCATCGAGCACGGCATCGCCGCCGACAGGCTGTCGCCCGTGGGCTATGGCAAGGAAAAGCCGAAGACAATACGCAAGAAACTGACCGAAACCTACACGTTCTTGAAAGAGGACGACACGCTCACGGAGGATTTCATAAAGAGTCTGGAACCGGAGGAACAAGAGATATGCAACCAGCTCAACCGACGCACCGAGTTCATAGTGCTGCGCACAACCTACGGAATGTTTGACGAGGAGGGCAACCTTAAAAACCCGCCTGCCGCCAAACAATCCGAAAATGAGGCTGCCGAACCGGCATGGTCGCCGTGGTGACGGCCGCTGAAGCGCATCACGGCATACCGCACGCGGCTCGCATGAGACACACAATCAGTCCAACGCGGCCCGCAAACAGGCCACATAAGAATCGAAATCGGGCTTGCCCACCCTCTCCCACACACCGCCAAGTAGAGCCGCGCCGCCGAAATGCCAACCACGCAGCAGCGGTATGTTGGCAAGGGAGACCCCGCCCAAGGCCACCACGCGGCTGTCAATGATGCCATCGGCAGCGGCGCGACAGAGTTCTGCGGCAGTGTATGCGGCGCGGTAGCCACGCTTCGAGACGCTGTCGAACACGGGGCTGAGCGTCACATAGCTCAACCCGGGCTTGCGGAGCTCCACTTCATCCACGGAATGGCACGAGGCCGACACCGAACGCGGCGCGAAATCAGTTGGCGCATGGGGATTGCGGCTGTTGAGGTGGATGCCTATCAAACCATAGTCGCGGCACAGGCCGAAGTGGTCGTGAACCACTACGCGCCCCAACCACCGCGGCGGGATGGCATCAAGCAGGCGCTTGCAATCCTCCACTCCCGCCATAGGCTTGCGAAAGTGGAGCACGTCTATCCCCAGCTCAAACAGCCTTTGTATATAAAAAGCCTCCCCTGCGAAGAACGCGGGGGAGGTGAACACGATGAATTTCATCACAAGTCGCAGTCTTTCAGCGAGTGACTTATGCGGGCGGCGCAGAAATTCGGGCCGCACATGGTGCAGAAGCGGCCTTCCACTTCGTTCGAGCTCTTGTAGTATTCAAGTGCGCGCTCGGGATCGAGAGCAAGGTTAAACTGGTCTTTCCAGCGGAATTCGTAACGCGCTTTGCTAAGCGCATTGTCGCGGATTACGGCCCCGGGATGCCTCTTCGCGAGGTCGGCGGCATGGGCGGCAATCTTATACGCCACCACGCCCGCGCGCACATCTTCCTTGTCAGGCAGCGCGAGGTGCTCCTTGGGAGTAACGTAACAGAGCATGGCCGTGCCGTACCACCCTATCATCGAGGCGCCAATGGCACTGGTTATGTGGTCATATCCCGGTGCGATGTCGGTCACTATGGGCCCCAAAGTGTAGAAAGGCGCGCCGTGGCATTTCTCTATCTGGCGGTCCATGTTGGCGCGAATCTTGTGCATCGGCACGTGTCCCGGCCCCTCAATGAAAGCCTGCACGTTCTTCGCCCAGGCTCTTTCCACAAGCTCTCCCATCGTGTCCAACTCGGCAAACTGCGCCGCATCGTTGGCATCGTGGATGCTTCCTGGGCGCAATCCATCTCCCAATGATATGGCAACGTCGTACTTTGCGCAGATGTCGCAAATGTCATCGAAGTGCGAATAGAGGAAACTCTCCTCCTTGTGCACCATGCACCACTTCGAGATAATGCTGCCGCCGCGGCTCACCATGCCCGTAAGGCGGCCTTGCGACAGCGGAACATTCTTGAGGCGGATGCCACAATGGATTGTGAAATAATCCACTCCCTGCTCGCATTGCTCCACAAGCGTATCGCGGAATACCTCCCACGAGAGGTCTTCCACCTTGCCGTTGACCTTCTCGAAAGCCTGATACATGGGCACTGTGCCCACCGGCACCGGACAGTTGCGCAGAATCCATTCGCGCGTTTCGTGTATGTTGTCGCCCGTGGAAAGGTCCATCAGCGTGTCGCCTCCCCACTTGCAGCTCCAGACGGCTTTCTCCACCTCTTCCTCTATGCCCGACGTTGTGGCCGAGTTTCCTATGTTGGTGTTTATCTTCACGAGGAAATTGGTGCCTATTACCATAGGTTCCGACTCCGGATGGTTGATGTTTGCGGGTATGACGGCTCGCCCCGCAGCCACCTCCCTGCGCACAAAATCAGGCGTGACGTGGGTGTCTATGCCCAACTCCGCGCTGTTCATGTTCTCGCGTATGGCCACATACTCCATCTCTTCCGTTATGATGCCGCGCTTGGCCAAGGCCATCTGCGTGTCGCCCGGCTGCCGTTTGGCTATCCAAGGAGCGCGCAGTCCGGGCAGCCCGCGCTTCAAGTCGATTTCCACATCAGGGTCGCTGTAAGGGCCGCTGGTGTCGTAAACATAGACGGGAGCGTTTTCCGTCATCACTTTCTTGCCGTCAACCACGTCGACGGTAGGGGTCAGACGCACCCTGCGCATGCCCACTCTGAGGTCGGGATAGAGCGTGCCGCTCATGTAAACTTTCTCCGACCCTGGATAATTAATCTTTATATTGTTTTCCATAATTTGCTTTGTCATTCACTTTTCATGTATGCAAAGAGCCGCGAAAAGCCGGAGACCACAGTCCGCGCCCGCCCTACAAGGCTATCATCCTGCGCATCTCTGCCACGGGGTCGGCGGCGTTGAGCACGGCACCGCTCACGGCTACGCCGCGCACTCCGGTAGCCATTATCGCCTCGATGTCGTCATGGCATATGCCGCCGATGGCCACCACAGGCAGCTGTATGCCCGCCGCCCTCATGCGGTTCATCACAGTGAAATAGCCATCGAGACCCAATACGGGCGCAAGGTTCAGCTTCGTCGAAGTGAAACGGAACGGGCCGCAGCCTATGTAATCGACTCCCTGACGATAAAGCCGCTCTATGTCATCGAATGTGTTTGCCGTGCCTCCGATGATGAACTCCTCGCCGAGCACGCGCCTCGCCTCGTCAACGGGCATGTCATCCTTGCCGAGATGCACCCCATCGGCTTTCAGCTGCCCGGCCAGATGCACGCGGTCATCGATGACAAACAGTGCGCCGCACTCGCGGCACAGCGGCATTATTTCCTCTGCCGCGCTCCGCACCTCATCGTCAGACGCCCCTTTCATGCGCAGCTGAATCCACTTGCAGCCTCCCTGCAAGGCCATGCGCGCCCCATCGACATAGCCGAAACGCTCGTTGGCGTGAGTGATAAACTGTATCTGTGTCATACTATTTCCATGTTCATTGGGTTGAAGAAATGGTTCAACGGACCCTGCCCCGCCCCCGTCTTCACATCGGCCCCCGCTCTCAATGCACCGGTCACGTAAGCCTTGGCCTGCTCCACGGCCTCGTCAACGGCGAACCCACGCGCCATGAAACAGGCTATGGCCGCCGAGAGAGTACAGCCCGTGCCGTGGGTGTTCGGCGTATCGACGTTGTCATCGACGTAAGAGCGCAGCAGGCCGCCGTCCGGGGCGTAAAGCCGGTCAATCTTCACGCTGCCCCTGATATGCCCTCCCTTTATGAGCACATAGCAGTGGCTGGAGCGCGCTATCAGCAGTCCGGCGGCGTTGCACGACATCTCATCGGTGATGATAAGCCCCGAAAGCACCGCCGCCTCTTCCGCGTTCGGCGTGAGCAACGTGGCCTTTGGCACCAGCTCGGAGCGGTAGATGCCAAGCGCGTCGGACTGCATGAGCCGCGAACCGCTCGTGGACACCATCACCGGGTCGAGTATGAGCGCCGACGGAACGAAGTCTGTCAGCGCGTAGGCGATGGCGTGTATGGTAGCTGCATCGTTGACCATGCCCACTTTCACGGCAGCGGGCCGTATGTCAGACATTACCGCCCGTATCTGCGCATCGACCATTTCGGGGCTCACCGACTCTATTTTACTCACGCCCACGGTGTTCTGGGCCGTCACGGCCGTTACGACCGATGTGGCATAACACCCCAAGGCGGATATCGTCTTTATGTCCGCCTGTATGCCGGCCCCGCCGCTGCAATCGCTCCCGGCTATGGTAAGAATTGGAATGTAATGTTTCGTCTCCATTGCTTTCCCTTTTTCTCTGTCTCATGCGGCGCGCGATGCGGCCTGCCCCGGCCGCGCGCCACGCTAACTCGTCATCTTCAGCCTGTCAAACACTGCGTCCCAGTTCTTCCACACCGGCTCCATGCCGAGAGACTTCAAGTCGCTTTCCACCTGCAAGGCGGTGCGCTCATCACTCACGTGGAACTGCTCAAGGGCTTCGGGATGGCAGCAATAGCCTCCCGGGTCGGTGTGGCTCTCGGCGCTCATGGTGGTGACGCCGAGCGTGGCCATGTGGTTTCGCACCTCGGAAGACTCGCGCGTGGAGTACGATATGTCCACATCGTGGTCGAATATGCGCATGGCAAACGTCACCTGCGCCAGCTCGCGGTCGGTCATTTCGACGTTGGGCTGGAAGCCGCCGTTCTCCGCCCGCCGCATACGGGGGAAGTTGACGCTGTACTGCGTGCGCCAATAGGTCTTCTCGAGGTAGCGAAGATGGTAGGCCATCATGGTCACTTCGGTGCGCCAGTCCTCAAGGCCGATGAGTGCGCCCATGCCTATCTTGTGCACGCCGGCCTGCCCCATGCGGTCGTAACCGTTAAGTCTCCACTCATAGTTCGACTTCGGCCCGCGCGGATGGTAAACCTTATAGCGCGCCTCGTTGTACGTTTCCTGGAAGCAGATTACGCCGTTCAGCCCGTGGTGGCGCAGCATGGCGTAGTCTTCCGCGCGCAGCGGCATCACCTCTATCTGCAAGTTGTTGAAATAAGGCTTTGCCAAATCGAGGGCGCGGGCTATGTAGCCAACGCCGGCCACGGCGGGGTTTTCGCCCGTGAGCACGAGCAGGTTGTCAAACGGGCCGAGCCTCTTTATGGCCTCATACTCGCGCACTATCTCGTCTTCGGTGAGCACGGTGCGCGGCATTTTGTTCTGCACGTGGAAACCGCAGTACACGCACGAGTTGGCGCACGAGTTTGTAATATATATAGGTATGAACATGTTGATGGTCTTGCCGAAGCGTTCGCGCGTGTACATGCGGCTCAGGCGCGCCATCTGTTCAAGGTATCCGTCGGCCGCAGGCGACACGAGTGCCATGAAGTCGTCTACGCCGAGGTGGCGTTTGGAGAGTGCGCGGCGCACGTCGGCGTCGGTCTTGCGCATGATTTTTTCCTTGGTCTCCTCCCACCCTATGTTCTTTATCACGTCATAAAACATTTGTCTATCCTCCACAAAATGCTTTCAGAATCACTATGTCATCGCCATCGCGGAGCGCGTGTCCGGGCCATTCGGAGCGGGCTACGATGGCGTTGTTCACAGCCACCGCCACGCCCTGCCCCGGCAGGTTTCGGGTTGCCGCAAGGTCGGCCAGTGTGGCTCCATCGGGCATCACAACCTGTTCGTTGTTTATCTTTACCGTCATATCCTATCGTATTCTGACTGTTGTTTGTAAAATTTCTTTACCATCGGCGGGCACTTTCGCCCGCACGGCATAACCATTTGGATTTCAATCGATTGCAAAACGTGCCGTTTCGACCTGCAGAACGGCCTGTTTCAGCTTGCAAAACGAGCCGTTTCAGACCGCCAAATGCCCCGTTTTGCAACGCCAAACGAGCGCAGCCGCCTTCCGCGCACTGCTTTTGTAAACATTTTTCGCATCAGTTCAGAAATGCCGTGAGCGGCGAGCTGGCTTCGGCCTGCATGTCTGCGGAGCGAGTGCCCAGCCCCGCCTCGAAAGCCTCGCGGCCTGCCTCCACGGCCTTGCGGAACGCGCGCGCCATGGCCACGGGGTCTCCCGCCACGGCTATGGCAGTGTTCACGAGCACCGCGTCGGCACCCAATTCCATGGCCTGTGCGGCATCGCTGGGCGCGCCTATGCCCGCGTCGACCACAACAGGCACCGATGCCTCTTCTATTATGATGCCGAGGAAGTCGAGGGTGCGCAGCCCCATGTTGGTGCCTATGGGCGCGGCCAACGGCATTACCGTGGCGGCACCCGCCTCGGCCAGCCGCTTGCAGAGCACCGGGTCGGCCTGGCAGTATGGCAACACGACAAAGCCCTCCTTCACGAGCAGCTCTGTGGCGCGCAGCGTCTCCACCGGGTCGGGCAGCAGGTAGCGCGGGTCGGGGTGTATCTCAAGCTTGAGCCAGTTGGTGCCAAAGGCCTCGCGAGCCATCTTGGCGGCGAACACAGCCTCATCGGCATTGCGCGTGCCCGACGTGTTTGGCAGCAGGCTGATGCCGGGGCGCGCGATGTGCGCCAGCATGTCGTCACCCTTGTCACCCATGTCAATGCGCTTCATGGCCATGGTCACCATCTGCGTGCCCGAGGCATCGATGGCTTCGGCCATCACTTCGTTGGAACTGAACTTGCCAGTACCGAGAAACAGTCGGGAGTCGAACTCCTTTCCGGAAATAATCAGTTTGTCCATTACATCTTATTTTAATGCGAATGAGCAAATCAAGGGGTCTTATGGGATTTGTGCGCACGCCGCGTCAAAACAGGCTGAAAGGCAGTGCAATAACGCTGTCCCTACGTCGGCATTATCCGATTCAGGTTTTACGGGTATAATCTCAGCCCGGGCAAACAGCCCGAGCACCCCTGCCGGCCGGGAAAGCCGGACATGCTCGCTCTTGTTTACGTCTGCAAACTTACACAAAAAAAATGACACACGGAGCAAAATTGCCTCTCTTTTTATAGTCGGAAGCGCAAAGAACCGCGAAGAAATGACTATCTTTGCACAATGCCGCACGCCAAGAGAGCCGACGGCAATCCGCCGTCGCAGCCCGACACGGCGGGAGACGCACCCTACCGGGCGCGACGCGCAGGCAGCGGCAAGCCCATGACTATCCCAAACAACGAGCAACGACGCACAGAAAGATGAAGATTCTGGTAGTGGAAGACAACGCCGACCTCAGGGAACTGATTGTAAGGTCGCTCGAAAAGGAACGCTACGTGGCCGAGACTGCCGCGAGCTACGCCGAGGCGCGCTCCAAAGCCTTCGTCTATGAGTACGATTGCATACTGCTCGACATCATGCTCCCCGATGGCAACGGACTCGACCTGCTGCGCGAGATGGATGCCGCAGGCCGCCATTCCAACGTGATAATACTGTCGGCCAAGGACTCGATAGAAGACAAGGTGAACGGACTCGAGCTGGGAGCCGACGACTATCTGCCCAAGCCTTTCCACCTGGCGGAGATGCACGCGCGGATAAGGAGCGTGCTGCGCCGCAAGACGCGCGGCGGCGAGCAGGCCATAAGGATAGGCAACGTGGCCATACATCCCGACACGTTCAAGGTGGAAGTGGGCGGCTCGCCGCTCGAAATGAACCGTAAGGAATACGACATACTGCTCTACTTCGTAAACCGCCGGGGGCGCGTCATAGATAAACAGACACTCGCCGAAGCCGTGTGGGGCGACGACATTGACCAAGCCGACAACTTCGACTTTATCTACGCGCAGATGAAGAACCTGCGCAAGAGGCTCAAGGCCGCCGACGCCGACATTGAGATAAAGACCATATATGGGTTCGGCTACAAACTCGTGGAGTCATGAAACTGCTCCACGTGCTCACCCTGCGCCTGTCGCTCACGGGGGCGGTAATATTCGCCTTCTGGGCCATGCTGTTCTATTTCGCCATCATCGACGAAATCAACAACGAGGTGGACGACGCGCTTGAGGACCACGCGGAGATGCTCATACGCCGCGCGCTGGCCGGAGAGCCGCTGAACACGCTGCCGAACCACACCAACAACATGTTCCACATGTACGAAGTATCCGCCGACTACGCGATGTCGCACTCGCACATACGCTACGCAGACAGCGAAATGTTCATAGAGGAGAGGAACGAGGTTGAGCCGGCGCGCACCATATCCTACATATTCAACGACGGCGACGGACGCTTCTTCGAGCTGATGGTCTACACCCCGACCATAGACAAAGACGACCTAAAAGCGGCCGTGGCCTACGGGCTCGTGGCACTCTACGGTGCCCTCGCTCTCTGCATCGCGCTCACCAACCTGAGGGTGCTGCGCAAGAGCATGAGGCCGCTGCACTCCATGCTGGCCTGGCTCGACAGCTACCGCATGGGCGAAAGCCACCGGCCACTGCCCGCCAACACCCACATCGAGGAGTTCGCCAAGCTGAGCCACGCCCTGCAACGCAGCATGGAACGCAACGAACGCCAGTTTGAACAGCAGAAACTGTTCACCGCCAACGCCTCGCACGAGATGCAGACACCGCTGGCCGTGATACAAAACCGGCTTGAGATGCTTCTCGACGACGGCGGACTGAGCGAGCGGCAGACGGGCGAAGTGGTCAAGGCTCTGCACACGCTCAAAAGCCTCTCGCGCACCAACCGCTCGCTACTCCTGCTATGCAAGATAGACAACGGACAGTTCACCCGCACCGAAAAGGTGGACATCGGCGGCGTGGCACGCCGGCTGTTGCCCGACATGCAGACAATGTTTTCCCACAAGGGCATGGCCGTCGACGCAGGTTACGATGGCACTTTGGCCGTGGAGATGGACGGACAGCTGGGCACCACGCTCGTCGCCAACCTGCTGAAAAACGCTTTCATACATGGCGACAGGGGCGGGCGGATAGCCGTAAGGGTGTCGGCAAAGGGACTGACGGTAGCCAACACGGGAACCGACAGCCCTCTCGATGGCGAGAAGATATTCGAACGCTTCTACCACTCGCCCGAGAAAACATCGTCTTCGGGCCTCGGCCTCTCCATCGTCAAGGCCATCTGCCAACTCTACGGCATGGGGATAGCATACAGTTTCGAACAAGGCATGCACACGTTTCGGGTGACACCACCCAAAGGACACAGACCGTAAGCCCCGCCACGCGCTCCATCCCCCATCGGCACAGACATGCCGCCGACAAGCAAAAGAATGTTAACAAGCATATTCTCCTTCCTATTTTTCAGATTATTTTCAGAATGAATATGCATCTTCGCAATACAAAAGGCAACATAGTATTAACAACAAAAAAGGAGAACTATCATGAATACTTACATCAAAAAGAGCATCATGGCACTTATGTGCCTGCTGGCATTCAGTGCAACGGCAATGGCCGACAACGACAAGCCAATCAGCGTGACGCAGCTTCCGGCCACCGCGCAACAAATCATCAAAACCCACTTCGGAGACATGAAAGTGGCCTTGGCCAAGTTGGAGAACGAGTTGTTCGACAAAAGTTACGACGTAATCTTCACCACGGGCGAGAAGATAGAGTTCGACCGCAACGGCAACTGGAAAGAAATAGACTGCAAACTGTCTGAGGTTCCGGCCGACTTGATACCCACGCCAATCGCCAACTACGTCAACACCAACTATTCCGGCAACAGAATCCTGAAAATAGAGAAAGACAGAGGGCAGTATGAAATCAAGCTCTCTAACGGAATAGAGATTGAGTTCAACCGCAACTTCGTCGTGATAGACATCGACTGAACGGCGAAAAGCACCACACGGGCCATTGCCACAGCGCAAACAGTGGCAATGGCCCGTGCTTTTCAACATCAAAGGCCGCCGATTTTCAAACCGACTGCGGGTCAATGGCAGCCGGATGGCGATGCCGACCACAGCAGCCCGAGTGGCATAGCCTTGCGTATGCCGACCCGCAAACATTCCTCACATCCGCCACGCGCCATGCCTGATACGGCGCGGCAAGGCATCAAGGGCGGCGCGACAAGGCCTTGCGGAGCGTCCTGCCCACCACGTTCCAATAAGGCATACGCTTGAGCGTGGCTCTGACGGGTTGCACATCCCACAGCAAGAACACGAAGAATATGACTGTGCCGATGAGGCAGGTGACGCCAAACAGCTGTTTAAGGCTCACGAGCATCAGCTGTGTATGGTCGTATTGCAGGGCGCGCCCCATGTTGTCGGCCAACGCATGGCGCAGCGAAAAGCTGTAAAGCCCCGAACAAATGGTCTCCACGACACCGTTGCGGATGAACCCGACCATTGTCAATCCCATGAAGAAATGCTGGAACGGCATGATTTCCTCAAGGTAGATGGTGAGTGCGGTGAAGAACACGGCCACGCCAAACATGCGGCAGAACGTGGGAACGTAGAGTCGCTCAATGTTCAGGCCGGGGGTAACGATGAAGTACATCGCCACCGTATAGGCCAGCATTGCGGCAAAGCCCAATGTGAGCAGGCTCGTAAACTTAAGGCGGAGCACCTTGACCCACAGCATTACAAAGAAGCAACCGACAATTGCCCCGCACCACTCGGCCACGTAAAGCACCGAAGACGACAAGGTGCCAAAGTGCAGGACGCTGCCCGTAAACGTGCCCTGCAACACCCTAGGCGTGGAGTTCATCAGCTCCACAACGGCGAAAAGCGCCAGCAACGGCAGCAGCCGCTTATAGCGCCATGCCCGAGGATCGATGTACGGATGGCGTATGTGGCGCATCCGCTGTACGGCAAACCACGCCGTGACCGGCACCATGCAGGCCACGGTGCGGAACACACGTCCGTCCCACCAATTGTAAAACTCGCCGTAGTTGAAAAGGAACACCACCTCAATGGCCAGCACCGACCAAAGCACGCAGCCCAGCCAGTCGATGGCGTAAAACGGCAACGGCTTCATGAAACGGAAGTTGTGGGTGAGCACATACACCGCCAACGCCACCATGAGCATGGCACAGGCCATGACCCAGTGCATGGCCTGCCAATCCTGGCACACGTAAGTGAGCCTGACGGTGAGCCACGGCGACAGGCTCATGTTGCCCAGCACAATGCAATAGAGCAACGGGAAGAATATGGCGAAATCGCGCTTCGGCGTCATCCACAGCTGTATGTTTGACATGCACTCAAACGTGCCGCACAGCTTGAAGAAGCCTGCAAGGTAAGACAGCAGGCAGAGCAGGGGAACGTTTTCGGTAAGCGTGCAGAGCACGTTGCAGGCGGCCACGACCAAGGCCGCCGTGAGCAGGAGTTGCCTGTTGGTAAACCTGAACTTGAAGCGGAACAGAAATGGGAACGGCATGTTGACCCCCACCACTCCACAGAGCACCACCATCATGACATCTTCGCGCATGAGGCAGGTGTCGCCCATCACGTTTGCCAGCGCGCCGGAATACATTCCGCCCGACAACTGGAACAAAAACGCAAAGACAACGTATATCCACGGCTGGATTTTCTTGGGCACAAAGCCATTCATCATCGGCATGGCGAACGGCCCGCCCGGCACTTGAGGACCCGGCATAACTATTGCATTGGTTTCTTTGTTCTTACACTATATCCACCGGAGCGTGTGGCAACGCCTGCGCAGGCGGCACAAGCCGACCCGCCACAGACACCGCCCACGCGCCGCGAATCAGTACATCACCTTAGCCTCCACGTTCAAGCCGGCGCGCAGCAAGGCCACGTCAGCGGGACTGTTGGCTTCCGTTATGGCTATGCGCACGGGCACACGCTGTTCTACCTTGACAAAATTTCCGGTGGCATTGTCTGCCGCCACCATCGAATAGGCAGAGCCGGTGGCGGGACTCAGCGACTGCACAACACCGCGATACGTTATGCCCGGCAGCGCGTCGGCAGTGAACACAACGCTGTCGCCCACGCTGATGTGCTTCAATTGCGTCTCCCGATAGTTGGCCGTCACCCACACCTGGTCATCATCCACGATGCGCGCCAGCTGCTCACCCGGCTGCACAAGCTGTCCCTCATGGATGTCCTTGCGCCCCATCACGCCGTCGGCCGTGGCCACTATCACGGTGTACGACAGGTTGAGACGCGCCAGATTGCACTCGGCCTCAGCCACGTCGACATTCTGCTCATGCTGATCCAAGCGGCGCGTCTGCTCATCCTTGCCACGCGCAGTAGACGCCCTGCTCGCCTCCGCACGGGCATAGCGGGCGCGTGCGGCATCGTAGCGAGCCTTCGCATCGTCGTATTGCTGCTGTGTAACGGCGGCGCGTTGCAGCAGCGCGGCATAGCGGTGATAATCAGTTTCGGCATTGTCAAGCTCGACACGCGCCTCTTCTATGGTGGCTGTGGCCGCCTCAACGTTGTTGCCGGCGGCGCTGATGCCAGCCGAAATGACCGTGGTTCCCGACCGGGTTCCGCGCAACGCGGCCTCGGCGCGCGCCAGTTGCAAGCGGTATTCGGCATCGTCGATGATTACAAGCGTGTCGCCCCGCTTCACATGCTGGTACTCCTCAAACCGTATTTCCTTTATGAATCCCTGCACACGAGTGTTTATCGGCGTTATGTGACGCTGCACCTGGGCATCGTCGGTGTACTCCACGCGCCCCCAATGCACGAAGCGGCTGGCAGCGTAAACGGCGGCGGCGACAAGCAACAGCAGCACCACCACATTGTATGTCCTCTTAATCAATCTCTTCTTGTTCATCTCGTCTTATTTTGTTTGTCATATTTCTCCTGCCAAATACAGCATCCGATAGTATGCGAGCACTATGTCCATGCGAGCATCGGCGGCGCGAAGCTCAGCGTCAAGCCGCACGTTCGCCGCGTCTACCATGTCGGTGACCAAGGCCATGTCGGCCAAGTAGCGGTCGTTGGTCACCTCGTAGTTCTGAACGGCCAGTTCCACACTCTTCTCCCTTGTGGCCAATTCCACGAACGACTGGCGGTAGAGCGTGTATGCCTCCTGCACATCGTCGGCCAGCGCGTCGGCCGTCACGGCGTGGTTCTCACGGCTCTCCATCACGGCGGCCCGTGCCTTCCGCACTCCTTTCTTCGCCTTGAAAAGCGAGCTGATGGAGTAACGCACGCCTACGCCCACGTACCAAGTGTTGAAGTTGTTGTCCACGGGCGGCAAGTCATAATAGAAAGGACCGCTGAAGTTGTCTGCCGCCACGATGTCCACTTCGGGGCGCATGGCACTGCGCGCTTGGCGCAACTGCTGTCCCGCAGCATCCACGCCAAGCGCGGCCAGGCGCAGAGTGGGCGACGACACGGACGCCAGCTGCTGCCAATGCGCCTCGCCCGCGTCGCTGACGGCTACCGATGCCACCGCCGTGTCGGGCACTATGCACACGCTGTCAATGCCCAGCACGGTACACAGCCGCCGGTTCAGCACCGCGCGGCGGTCGCGTTCCTTGCGCAAGTCGAGGCGCAGCGATGCCAGCCGCAGTTCATGGCGCGTCACGTCATTGGCCAACGCCATGCCTTGTTCGCGCTTCGCGTTGATGTTGTCAATGAGCTTTTCGGCCAGTTTTATGTTGTTCTCGTAGACGCGGATGCCATTGTCGGCCTTGCAAAGACCGACATACAGCGAGAGAGCGTCCATGCGCTGAGACGCCCTCGTAAGCTCCACGCCAGCCTCGGCCTGCCGCAACTGCACCTCGGCCAGGCGCACGCCCGCCGTGATGGAGCCTCCGGCATACAGCGTCTGCCGAGCCTCGACAGTGAGGCTGTTGCCCCAGTGGGGCGTAGACAAGACGGTAGCGTTTCCGAAATCGCGGTCGGTCATGACCACGTTGCCGTTGTAGCTTACCGAAAGCGAGGCGTTAATGTCGGGCAGGCGGCGGCTCTCGGCCTCCTCCAAAGCCTGCTCCGCCACGTCGGCGGCGGCCTTGCTGTAACGCAGGCTGCCGCTGCCCTCCTCAACGAGGGCGAACAGCTCGTCTACCGTAATGGCGCGGCGTTCCTGTGATACTGCCGCAGTGGGAATCATCCACAGCGCGGCCAGCGTGCAAACTATAGCCTGATGTTTCATCGTCATATACTTTTCTTTTGGTTTCCCGATTCAAAATCGGCTGCAAAGGTACGGTTTTCGCGCGATGACGGCGTTAACAATTTTTCGCAGGAAATTGGATTTTTGGGAACAAAACACGCCTTTTCTCAACAAGAATGGCTATATTTGCGCAAAAAAAGGACACGCCGATGGACATAAAGGCAACAGAAAACCTGACAACGGACGGCACGCGGAGAGTCACGCTCACCACCACCGACTTGGCCTGGATGGGCGATGACAGCTACATGATGGATGGCGGTGCCATCGTGCTGTGCCGCCACGGAACGGCCACCGTGCGCATAGACTTCAAGGAATGGCGGTTGCATGAAGGCTCGGTTATAACGCTGTTTCCGAACGATGTGGTGCGTCTCACAGCCTCATCGGATGACTTTGAGGCCGAGATGCTGGCTTACGGCAGCGGCTTGCTGCGTGAAGCCAGCCTGCAGCTGGAACAGACCGTCTACTCATTGTTGCGCAAAGACCGCTGCCAAAACGACGCCCCCGAGGTGACGAAAATCATGGATGCCATGTTCGGATTGCTGCGCGTGTACTTCCAACAAGACGGATGCACCTGCCTCGAAAGCCTCGTACTCTACCAGCTCAAGACTTTCTTCCTGGGCTTTTACGACTGGACGCGGCGATGTCCGGGTTTCGATGCCGCCGACAGCCGCAGCGGGCGCACCGACGAGGTGTTCAACATGTTCATGCAACTGGTGGAGCAATGCTATGCGCAATCGCACGATGTGGCCTACTATGCCGCCCGGCTCAGCATATCGCCAAAATATCTCACCACCATATCAAAGCGCGTGACAGGCCACACTCCAAAGGCAATCATCGACCACTACGTCATCCTGCGCCTCAAGCTGCTACTGCGCTCGAGCGACAAGAGCATCAAACAGATAGCCTGGGATCACCACTTCAGCGACACGCCTTTCTTCTGCCGATTCTTCAAGCAGCACACCGGCATGACGCCACAGCAGTTCCGCAAGAGCCTTACGGCCGACAACAATAGAAGCCACGCCCGATGACGCACGCGCCACTCGCCGCCCCGGAGCGCGAAACGGCACGTGAACGACTGTTGGGGCATGGCCACGACACGGCGGAATAATATCGCCGGAATGCCGCGATATGGGGAAAAATCCGTATATTTGCATGGCAAAGCCAAAGGCGGCGGCATCGCCGCCATGCCTCATTGGCGGCCACGAAACGCAACGACGACAAAAACATGCTATTATGACAATGAAAACAATGACTGTGGCCATAATGGCCGCAATGGCGGCCATGACCGCACAGCCTGCCTCGGCGGCGCAGGCAGAGGAACAGGACAGCTGTTATCTGTTCGCTTTCTTCTCCAACAACTCGCCCGCCGGCGAACAGATACGCTTCGCGCTGAGCGACGACGGACTAAACTACCGCTCGCTGAACGGCGGCAGGCCTATGGTGGCATCAGACACCATAGCCCTGAAGAAAAGCATACGCGATCCTTACATCTGCCGCGGACGCGACGGGCGCACTTACTATATGGTGATGACCGACATGCGGTCGGACGAGGGCTGGCAGAGCAACGACGGCCTGATACTGATGAAAAGCGACGACCTGCTGCACTGGCAGCACACGGCCATCGACTTCCCCACGCGCTTCCCCGGCCTTGAGGGCTTCGACCGTGAGAACCTGCACGCCGTGTGGGCGCCGCAGGTGATATGGGATGACGCGGCAGGCAAGTACATGATATACTACTCCATAGGCCGCCACGACTGGGAATATCCCGTGGGCGACAAGTCGCAACCGTATTTCAAACTGTTTTATTCTTACGTAAACGACGACTTCACCGACATCACAGAGCCGCAACTGTTGTTCGACTTCGGCACGGCGGCCATAGACGGCGACATCATATACGACGGGAAGAACGACGAATACGTGCTCTTCTTCAAAGACGAGGGGCTCTCCACTGTCAACAACGGCTTCACGACAAGACAGGGAGTGATGCGCGCCACGGCCAAGAATCTTACCGGGCCTTATACCGTGGAGTACCGCCACGTGCAAAAGCCCGGGCAGTTTCCGGTGGAGGGTTCGAGCGTATTCCGCCTCATCGGCAGCGAAGACTACATACTGATGTACGACTGCTACGCGCAGGGCTTCTACCAATTCTGCCGCAGCAGCGACCTGAAGAACTTCACTTTCGTGCAGAACACGCCCACACGCGGCACTTTCACGCCGCGCCACGGCTCCGTGATGCACATCTCTGCCAACGAGCGCGAGCTTCTCGAAGCATGGTCGGAACTGTCTGATGCCATCCTAAACCTCGAACGCCGCCCCACCCCGACGCTCACTCTCAAGCAGATAGAGAGCCGCAAGGAAGTGGTCGCCGAGGCACGCGCCGTGCTCGCCGTCTCTGCCAACGCCAAGCAACTGCGCAAGATGGTGGCACGAGTGGAGAAGTTCTGAGGGCGCAACGCGCCGCGACGGAGGCATGCGCATGTCCATTGCCTGCCATACACGCCTGCCACCATAAAGCACGGCTCATGCGAAAGTCGCCATTCCTGCCGTCTGCCACCTAATACATTATAGGGCGCGACAGGAATGGCGACTTTCGCATGAGCCGCGTTTCGTCAGTTATGCACCAAGGTGCCAATCTCCTCGCCATCAATCACGCGGCGCAGGTTGCCCACTACGTCCATGTTGAACACGTAGATGGGCAGGCTGTTCTCCTTGCACATGGTAGTGGCCGTGAGGTCCATCACCTTCAGTCCGCGGGCATACACCTCATCATAGGTTATGTCGCCGAACTTCGTCGCCGTCGGGTCTTTCTCCGGGTCGGCGGTGTAGATGCCGTCCACGCGCGTGCCCTTGAGCATCACGTCGGCCTCAATCTCTATGCCGCGCAACGCCGAGCCTGTGTCGGTGGTGAAGTAAGGGTTGCCTGTGCCTCCCGAGAATATGCAGACACAGCCGGCCTCCAATGCCTCTATGGCTTTCCATTTGGTGTAAAACTCGCCTATCGGCTCCATGCGGATGGCCGTCAGCACCTTGGTTCTCACGCCGATGGCTTCGAGCGCGGAGCTCAGCGCCAGCGAGTTTATCACCGTGGCGCACATGCCCATCTGGTCGCCCTTTACGCGGTCGAAGCCCTTGGCCGCGCCGCTCAGCCCCCTGAAGATGTTGCCGCCGCCTATCACTATGCCTATCTGCACGCCCATCTCGCTCACCTCTTTTATCTGGCGCGCGTAATCGCCGAGGCGTTCGGGGTCGATGCCATAATGCTGGTCGCCCATCAGGCTCTCGCCGCTGAGCTTCAAAAGTATTCTCTTGTACTTTGCCATGATTGTGTGTTTATGTGTCGTCTTTTATGAATCTCACTTCCTTGAATGCGTATCTTGCCACACTGCCATCGGCGCGCCGCAGCACAAGCAGTCCCGACGGCTCCACCGTGACCGTCTCGGCCTCAAACTCGCCGCAGTCATCGGCGTAGCGGTGCAGCCCCTCGCGGCGGTACAGGCCATCGAGATACAGCGCGTGCAGCTCGTCATAGCGTTTACCGTCCACCATGCGCAGGTAATCGCGCATGGCATCCGTAAGCCGCTCCAGCACGCCGGAACGGCTTACATCCACGCCCGTGGCGTTTGCCAACGAAGTGGCATTTGGCGCCCCATCGCCAAACGTCCGCTGATTGACGTTGATGCCAATGCCCATTATGCAACGCCTTACCAGTCCGCCGTTTATGTCGCACTCCGACAGCGTTCCGCTTATCTTCCTGTCGTGCAGGTAGACATCGTTGGGCCACTTGATGCTAAGACCATCGACATAGTGGCTCAGGGCATCGCGAACGGCCAGCGCACAGGCCTCCGTCAGGGCATACTGGCGGGCGGCGGACAGGCCGTCGGGGTGTACCATCATGCTGACGAGCAGGTTCTTGCTCCGCTCGCTCTCCCACGTGTTGCCGCCCTGACCGCGCCCCGCCGTCTGATAGTCGGCGGTGGCTATGGTCATTAGCTCGCCCAGCTCGCCCCGGTAGTCGCGCAGCATGGCGTTGGTCGATGTGGTGGTCTCGTAGTGTATTACTTTTATCAGTTCCATGTTCAGTAAGGCAGCGGCACGAAAGCGTCCTCTATGTGGTCAATGCGGAAGTCGCCGCCGGGAGTGCCCGTCACGGTTATTATGTCGAAGCGCGCGGCGGCGTCTGTCGCGAGACTTTTCATGAACGCCCCGGCGGCCAGTGACAGCGAGCGCACCTTTGCCGCGCCCACGGCCTGCTCGGGTTCAGCGAAGCGGTTGTCGCGCCGCGTCTTCACCTCGACGAACACCACCGTGCCGTCCTTGTGCGCCACGATGTCTATGTCGCGCCGCCCCATGCGCCAGTTGCGGGCCATTATGCCGTAGCCTTTCGCCGTCAGGTATTCGGCGGCTTTCTCCTCGCCCCAGTAGCCTGTCTTGTTGTGCTCTGCCATCGGTTGCCCTTTCGTGTTTGCTGCATACGCGGCTTCGGCGGACGTGATGGCGGTGCGGCCTGTGGCAGTCCGTCGAGCCTTATCTTTTGCAAAAGTAGCATTTTCCGTCAAATGTCCAAAGGAAAAACGTTACTTTTGCACATCGAAGCGCGGCAAGAGAAACCCACATTAAGGCTATGCGGCAGCGGCAAGGCATCATCGCGGAACGTCGCCGCCGGCCGCAGGGATGGAGGGCGGACTGCGGACAGTTGACCATAAATACGAATACCGATGACAGAAAAAGAACGACAAAAGACAGACGAACAGTTCATGCGCCGTGCGCTGGCCGAAGCCGCGCTGGCCATGCAGGCGGGCGAGGTGCCCGTGGGGGCGGTGGTGGTGTGCCGCGGCAGAATCGTATCGCGCGCCCACAACCTCACAGAGACGCTTCACGATGTGACGGCTCACGCCGAAATGCAGGCCATCACCGCCGCCGCCAACACGATAGGCGGAAAATATCTCACCGACTGCACGCTTTACGTCACTGTGGAGCCATGCGCGATGTGCGCCGGAGCCATCGGGTGGGCGCAGGTTGCGCGCCTCGTCTATGGCGCGCCCGACGCGAAGCGGGGCTACACACTGCTGGCTCCGCACGCCCTACACCCAAAGGCCGAGGTGACAACCGGAGTGCTGGCCGATGAGTGCGCGCAGCTTATGAAGGAGTTTTTCGGCAAACGGCGCTGACGGCGCGAAAGCTCCGACGGGCACGACGGCGTGCGGGCACGCCCTGTCACGGAAAGCCATATTTGTAAAGATATTTCGCAGTGCGCACGGCTTTCTCCGCATCCCAAGGCGTGCATTGCAAACAGTTGGTTTCCAAGCAGTTTGCAAGACGTGCCGTTTGGGGCTGCAAAACAGTGCGTTTGGGAGGGCGAAACAGGCCGTTTCATCCTGCAAAACGGCCCGTTCCGCAACCTGAAACGACAGCGGTCAGCCAAAGGCCGTCGCTTTTGTAAACATTATTTACCGTCATGCGGAGCGCGGCTACCGCCACGCCGACAGCCTGCGCCCATCGTAACGGATGGCTCTCATGAGGCATCCGGTAGTCCTTGTGGGGCATTGGGAATACTCACTTTGCAAAGCGACGGGCATCACGGACATGACAATTCCAAAAAAATTCCATGCCAAAATGCTCTCCGTTACGGTTCTTTTCCTTACTTTTGCAACCGAAATGTCCGCTTCATATCTTGAAGTAGACAGACAAAAGACATTTAAAGGGTTGATTCCTAAACTGTTTGTGGTATGGCAATGAGTCATGGGGAGCGCACGTCGCTCCGCCTTTCACACCACATAGCAATGGGGGCATTCGCCGCTGAGATTCTTCCGGAATGCCGCCGTTTCGCCTGAAAGATGGCCTGACAGAATCCTCATGCGCTTGTCATGAGGGGAATTTGAGCGATACCCTTTCCTCTGCCCGACTTTCTTTTTCCACTTTCCTTTCGGATTCCCGTCCGTTTTCCTTACCATCGCCCATGCCGACAGCCTTTTCTGACACACTGCCACAAGTCAGGCTCCGCAGCCGCGACAAGCTCAACGGGGTGGACTTCCGTTGGTTCGTAGTCCGCTCGCGGCCGCACCAGGAGAGGAAACTCGTCAGACTGCTGGCTGAGCACAAGGGCGAGACGCCGAACATACTCGAAGCCTATTGCCCGCGCCACACCACGGTGAGCATAGCCCGCAACGGAGGGGAGGCACAGGTGCCACTGCTCGCGGGCTACGTGTTCGTGCTCGCCACGCGACAGGCCGTGGCCGACTTCATCGACAGGTTCTACCCGGACGGAACATTAATGTATGACCACGGCAAGGGGCATGGCGACAAGCCCGCGCCGCTCACCATCCCGGAGGGGCAGATGCGTCTCTTCAAGGACTTCAACGAGAACTATGCCGACAAGGTGGTAATACTGGAGCGGCCTTACTCCGACTACGCCTTCAACCCCAAGACGGGCGAACCCAACGAAATCGTCAGGGTAATCGACGGCCCGCTGGCCGGGCGCGAGGGCTACCTCACCCGCTTCCGCCGCGACAAGCGGCTGGTGTTCAAGATGAAAGCCATGGAAGCCGACCAATATTACACGGTCTCCGTTCCTAACGTCTGGAACTTCCATGTGGCTCGCCTGCACAATGCCGAGGGCGACCGACAGTCGATTGGCACGCTGAAAGAGCGCGCCGCCGACCTGCTCACGGGCATCCTCCAAGGCTGCGGCTACGCGGACGAGACCTTGCCCATGCTCCACTCCGTCACAGATGCGCTGGCCGCAAGGCCGTCGTTCAGCGAACTGTGCAAGGAACTGCGCAAGCGGGGACACGAAAGGCTGTCACAACGGATTGCGACGCTGGAGACCGATGACGCCGAACTAATACTCACCCTCGCCCGCTATGAGCGCGACAACCCCGGATACGTGAAGGCAAGGTGGCCAAAACTTGTCATCCGCCCGTTCCTCACGCCGACATCCGGCTTGGAAATGCCCGCGGACAAGGGCGAAGCCATACTCCGACACGCCGACTTCACGGAATTCATCCGCCGGGTGGACATCACCGAAGAGATTTACTATCCAAGCCGGGAGGAGGGCGAAACGGCCACCACGGCCTATTACGCCCACATCGGCATGATGGAAACAGGAGATAGCCGCTACACCGTCTTCGCCAACTGGGACGCTTTTCTCGGCGAGTACTTCCTGACTGCGGGCAAGGCCAACGAACGACTGGTGAGCGGAACGGTACAACTTGCCGACAAGGATGGGAACGGAGACAAAAAGGAAAAGCTCATAGAGTCGTTCCGCAACTACGCACCCACACTGCACAAAGTGCTAACGGATGTAGATTCGCCCGTGAAAGCCGTCAATGACTTCAAGGTTGGCAGGGAGACGCTGAACGCGATGGCATTGACAACCAAAGACTTGGAAAGCGGGAAAGACGAACTGGCAAGGGCATGCGTCGACATCTGCAAGGAGATAAATTCCACAACGCACCTTGCCGTATGGCGCAGATACTTGCGCACGGTGTGGCTGCACCGGTAAGGAAACCGCCGGAGAGCGATGCCACATGTCGCAAACAAGATAAGGCAGCAAGAAAAACACAGAACAAAAACAATACAAAACAGATATGGACAAGAACATAAAAATAGCCGTGGCCGGAACGGGCTACGTAGGGCTTAGCATCGCCACACTGTTGGCACAACATCACCAAGTGACCGCCGTTGACGTGGTACCCGAAAAGGTGGACTTGATAAACAGGCGCAAGTCACCCATACAAGACGAATACATCGAAAAGTACCTTGCGGAAAAGGACTTGAACCTCACAGCCACTTTGGACGGGGCAAAGGCGTACAGCGAGGCTGACTTCGTGGTAATCGCTGCGCCCACCAACTACGACCCGGTGAAGAACTATTTCGACACGAGCCACGTGGAGGAAGTCATCGGACTGGTGAAGAGCGTCAATCCGCACGCCATCATGGTCATCAAGAGCACCATCCCCGTGGGCTATACGGAAAGTGTCCGCAAGAAGATGCAGAGCGACAACATCATCTTCTCGCCGGAGTTCCTGCGCGAGAGCAAGGCTCTTTACGACAACCTCTATCCCAGCCGCATCATCGTGGGGCGACCTGAGGGAGATGCCCGTCTGGACGAGGCCGCGCGCACATTCGCCGCACTGCTTCAGGAGGGAGCGATAAAGGAGAACATCGACACGCTGTTCATGGGCCTGACAGAAGCCGAGGCGGTGAAACTCTTCGCCAACACATACTTGGCATTGCGCGTAAGCTACTTCAATGAACTGGACACATACGCCGAGATGAAAGGGCTTGACACGCAGGCCATCATCGACGGCGTTTGTCTTGACCCGCGCATCGGCACGCATTACAACAATCCCTCGTTCGGCTACGGCGGCTACTGCCTGCCCAAGGACACCAAGCA
>CAZKMT010000011.1:0-46167 GCA_964554115.1 uncultured Prevotella sp. | reverse complement strand
TGCCGCCTTATAGCGTTGTGCCAATTTTATAGCTTGCTCTTTATCCATGTTCTTAGTTTGTCAGTCTGTTCAATCAGTTCTTTGCAGCGGTCAGCACTTTCATGTTTTATCATGTGCAAAGATAAAAAGAAAAGATTTTACCCCTACCTGTTTGTATTTTATTAACTATAACATTTTGTATAAAATACGGTCATGAACAATGTTCACAAACAAGAAATGCACCGGACTGTGACTTCCATCCAAGAAAACGACAGATATGGTATGAAGCCTATGACCTTACAACATTGTTTACACCAATGACTTGACACACCGACTAACGCCACAGCAAAACCGTGCGCCTGCCCGCATTGCCCGTGACAGGCGAGCAGGGCAAATGAAGTCAGGAACGAAGTTTGCTTTGCGTATTATCCGAAAATTGCTAAATTTGCAGTCGGTATCACACTGCCGCACGACAATGGCGGCAATAACGTCAAACGACATGAAAGCAACGCAGATTACACACATACTATCCTTGGCGGTGGGAATCGCCACAATGGCAATACATGCGCTCCCATCGCACGGACAGGCCACGCTGAAATCCACCGTGGGCAAGTATTTCCTCATAGGCGTGGCCGTGAACGACAATCAGGTGGCAGGCCGTGACAGTGCCGACGCCGCCATCATAAAACGTCACTTCAATGCCGTGGTGGCGGAAAACTGCATGAAAGCCGATGCCATTCACCCCGAAGAGAACCGCTACGACTGGGACAGAGCCGACGCCTTGGTAGACTTTGCCGAAGCCAACGGACTGGTGGTCACGGGGCATTGCCTCGTCTGGCATTCACAAGTGCCGCAATGGATGTTTGTAGATGAACGCGGCAACACCGTGTCACGCGACACACTTGTGGAGCGCATGCGCCGGCACATACACAGCGTGGTGGGTCGCTACCGCAATCGCGTGCGGGGCTGGGATGTGGTCAACGAGGCCTTTGAAGATGACGGGAGCCTGCGGCAGACGCCATACAGCCGGATAATAGGCCCCGAATACATAGAAATGGCATTTGAGTTTGCCCACGAGGCGGATCCCGACGCCGAACTTTATTACAACGACTATTCGCTGTCACTGCCTGCAAAGCGTGACGCAGTGTGCCGCCTGGTAAGGCGGCTCAAGGCCAAGGGATATAGGATTGACGCGGTGGGGATGCAGTCGCATTGCAGCCTTGACTATCCCTCGCTCGACCATTACGAAGCCGCCATAGACTCTTTTGCCGCCTGCGGGGTAAAGGTGATGGCCACAGAGCTGGACGTGGACGTGCTACCATCGCCCTACGGCTTCGGCGGAGCCGACATTGGGCAGGGCTTTGAATACAGCAAACGGCTCGACCCGTACACAAGCGGCCTCGACAGCACGGCAGCGCAGCGGCTCTCCGACCGCTACGCAGAATTGTTTGCCGTATTCATGCGCCACCGCGACACGGTGTCGCGTGTGACGCTGTGGGGCGTTTCCGACGGCACATCGTGGCTAAACAACTTTCCGGTGAGAGGGCGCACCAACTATCCGCTGCTTTTCGACCGCCATCACCGGGCCAAGCCCGCAGTGGAAAGGATAACGGAAATGTTCGGCGAATAGGCATCATCAGCCGGCGGCAGTGAAACCGCCCGCACCGCATCAAATCAACATCCATCAGATGACACAATGATGCCGCCATAGAGCCGCGGAAGCACGCCACGCACAAAGCCGCGAGGCTTACCCACACAGCTCTGACAGCAGCTCCCTCATGCCTTCCGACGCGCCTTTCATTATATGCTTCACGCGCCGTCCTCCACCGACGCTCACGGCCTTAGGGTCGATGAGGTAAACGGGCGCGATGGGCTTGGCATAGGCCACCAAGCCGGCGGCGGGATATACATTGAGTGACGTGCCGATGATTACCATGATGTCGGCATCGGCCACCACCCCGGCAGCAAGTTCAATCATGGGCACCGCTTCACCGAAAAACACGATGAAAGGACGCAACAATGACCCGTCGGCGGCAAGCGTACCCGGCGCCACCTCGCAGTTGTCGGCTGTAAGCGTCTGTATGTAACGCCTGTCATAAGGGTCGCGGCTGGAGCAGACTTTCATAAGTTCACCGTGCAAATGGATGACATTCGAGGAGCCGGCACGCTCGTGCAGGTCGTCCACATTCTGCGTGATTACCGTCACGACGTAATCCCTCTCGAGCGCGGCCACCAACCGATGGCCCTCGTTTGGGGTCGCAGTCACGAGCTGCCTGCGGCGTTCGTTGTAAAAGCGGGTGACTAATGCCGGGTCGGCCAGCCACCCGTCGTGCGACGCCACCTGGCGCACGGGATACTCCTCCCATAACCCTCCGGCGTCACGGAAAGTCTTCAGCCCGCTCTCGGCCGACATTCCGGCTCCTGTGAGCACAGC
This sequence comes from uncultured Prevotella sp., assembly GCA_964554115.1. Classification (GTDB taxonomy): domain Bacteria; phylum Bacteroidota; class Bacteroidia; order Bacteroidales; family Bacteroidaceae; genus Prevotella. The sequence continues at coordinate 43,754 of CAZKMT010000011.1, read as the reverse complement.
TATCTTCTTCATAGTCATATGCGTTTTAAATCATTGTTCGCGCAAAGGCGCATGGGCATCGCCCACCGCCGGTGCGCCATTACTCCTTAACAATGCACAAAAATAGTGATTTTTCACGAAAAGCGACCTGCGAATCGGATAGAAATCGGATAAAATAAGTATCTTTGCACGCTTCAAAAACGATGTAACAATACAAGAAGAGAAATAATGGACAAACTGAGCTACGCTTTGGGATTGGGCATAGGGCGCCAATTGGCACAAATGGGCACAGGCTACTTGGACATAAGCGAGTTTGCCGCCGCCATAAAAGACGTGATGGAAGGCAACAAACTGAAAATGACCAACCATGAAGCGCAATCAATCGTGGAAAGTTACTTTGCCAAGCAGGAAGAGAAGCTGAAAGCCGAGCGTGCCGAAAGCGGCAAGGCAGCCAAGGAGGCAGGCGAGAAATACCTGGCCGAAAACGCCACGAAAGAGGGCGTAAAGGTGTGCCCCAGCGGCCTGCAATACATGGTGCTGAAAGAAGGCAGCGGGCGCAGGCCCAAAGCCACAGACAGCGTGAAGTGCCACTACGAAGGCTTCCTCACCGACGGCACACTCTTCGACAGCAGCCTGCAGCGCGGCGAGCCTGCCGTGTTTGGCCTGCAACAGGTGATAGCGGGCTGGACAGAGGGCCTGCAGCTGATGCAGGAGGGAGCGAAATACCGTTTCTTCATCCCATACATGCTCGGCTATGGCGAGTCGGGCGCGGGGAATTCCATCCCGCCTTACTCCGCACTCATATTCGATGTGGAGCTGCTGCAGGTGGTATAGGTTGGCATGGCAAGCATTTACAAACAAAACAACAATAAATGAAAAAGTTAACAGTAGCAGCCTCCGTGGCTGTGGCCGCCGCTATGTTTGCTTCGTGCGGCAATTCCGGTTCCACTCCTAAGGCCAGCCTTAAGAGTGACGTTGACACCATGAGCTACGCCATAGGCATGGCACAGTCACAAGGTCTGAAAGAATATCTCGTCTACCGAATGGGCATAGACACCACCTACATGGACGAGTTCATAAAAGGCATCAACGTGGGTGCCAACGCAGGTGACGACAAGAAGAAAGCGGCTTACTATGCCGGCATACAGATAGGCCAGCAATTGTCGACACAGATGATAAAGGGAATCAACCACGAGGTGTTCGGCGATGACTCCACACAAACCGTTTCCATGAAAAACTTCCTTGCGGGCTTCGTCAGCGGCACGACAGGCAAGAAAGGCCTCATGACCACGGAGCAGGCTTCGCAGGTGGCACAGGTGAAGATGCGCGAGATAAAGGCACGCAACATGATAAAGATTTACGGGCCAAACAAGAAAAAGGGTGAAGAGTTCCTGGCTGAAAACGCAAAGAAAGACAGCGTGGTTACGCTGCCCAGCGGAGTGCAGTACAAAGAGCTGAAGGCAGGCACGGGCAAAACTCCCGCCGACACATCGAAAGTGAAAGTGAACTACGAAGGCCGCACCCTCGAGGGCAAAGTGTTCGACAGTTCCTACAAGCGCAACCGCCCCCTCACGATACGTTGCAATCAAATGATAAAAGGCTGGACCGACGCGCTCGTGAACATGAAGGAAGGCTCCGTATGGGAGGTTTACATCCCGCAGGAACTGGCCTATGCAGAGCGCGAGCAGGGCGACATCAAACCGTTCTCCGCCCTTATCTTCAAGATAGAGCTTATATCGGTAGAGGAAGAGAAATAACGGATAACTATCAATATTGCAGAGGCGGATGGCTAATCCGCCTCTGCGGTTATATATGGAAAGCTCATGAAAAAGACAGTAATACTGGCAGTAGCCATAATTGCAAGCGCAACGTTTGGTGACGCTTCGGCCGCAAAGAAGAAGAAAAAAGAAGAAGTGGCACAGGTGCAGGAGACAGTGAAACCGGTCACCCCGTCGGACACGCTCAGCTATGCCATAGGGGTAGCCCTGACCAATGGGCTGATACCCTACCTGCAACAGGCGGAGGGCGTTGACACGGCCTACATCGCCGACTTCATACGCGGCTTCGAGGAGATTGCAAAGAGCGACGGCGACCCCAAGCTGAACGCCTACGCCGTAGGCATGGGCATCGCCAACCGCGTGAAAAACCAGATGCTCACCAACATAAAGAAAGAGTTTACAGACACCCCGGACTCAATAATAGACAAAATCGTGTTGAGTGCCTTTGCGGATGCGATGCGCAACGACACCACCGTGATGAGTCCCGACATGGCCGAAACCGTATTCAAGGACAAGCGCGAATATAACATGCAAGCCAAAAACGAGAAGCAGTATGGAGAAAACCGCAGGGCCGGTGAGGAATTTCTGGCCGAGAACGCAAAGAATGACAGCGTGGTGGTGCTGCCAAGCGGCCTGCAATACAAGGTGATAGAGCAGGGAACGGGCGAGACTCCGAAGCTCACAGATCGGGTGCAGGTCAGGTATGAGGGACGACTCGTAGACGGAACCGTGTTCGACAAGCTTTCGAAAAACAGTGCCAGTCCCGCCGCTTTCCGCGTTGACCAAGTGATAAAGGGCTGGACGGAAGCTCTCATGATGATGCCCGTGGGCAGCAAGTGGCAACTGTTCATACCATACGACTTAGCCTACGGCGACCGCGAGTCGGGCAAGATAAAGCCTTTCAGCGCACTGATATTCGACGTTGAACTGGTCGGCATCGAAAAGGCCAATAATTCAGCGGCTTCCGACAAATAAAACAGACACTGCGAAAAAAGACGCCGACACATCCAAGGAAGCAAACCAAAACGTGTCCGCGCCACGTCCGCAATGGCTTTCAAGCGCACCATCAGAGGCTTGAAAACCATTGCGGTTCGCATTCTTCCACCAATCCGTAAGGAAGAAAGAATGTTTTCCTGACATGGATTCAGAAGATATTGAAACGGCCACAGCTTTTGTTTACGAATATGAGCCTTTTCATTCCGAAGTGACAAGCGTCAAGGCCAAACCACCACAACACTTATGCAACACTACGGCAAGACCGTGCGAATCTTTCATTTTGTGAACCTAAAGTGCCATTTTTGCCGTTCAAATGTCACATTTGTATTTTTTTTGCCACCATAAGCATTGGCATATAGATAAAAATGCGTAATTTTGTTGACGCTTTCACAATGTGAAGCCCATGCGGACTCGCAGAGTGAAAAAATATAAACAATTTCCATGTACACAGAAACGACGAAGAAATAATGGACAGAATAGACCATCTTGACAAGAAGATACTGTGCATACTGTCGCAGAATGCACGCATACCATTCAAGGACGTGGCCGCGGAGTGCGGAGTGTCACGCGCCGCCATCCACCAACGGGTGCAGCACTTGATAGACGACAACATTATCACGGGCAGCGGGTTTGACGTGAACCCCAAGAGCCTCGGCTACTACACATGCACCTACGTGGGCATAACGCTCGAGCGCGGCAGCATGTACAAGGATGTGGTGGAGCGTCTCAGGCAGGTGCCGGAGATAGTGGAATGCCACTTCACCACAGGGCCTTACACCATGCTCGTGAAACTGTACGCACGCGACAACGAGCAGCTCATGGATTTGCTCAACGGACAGCTGCAACGCATACCGGGCGTGGTGGCCACGGAAACACTCATATCGCTCGAGCAGAGCATCAAGCGCGAAATTCCGGTCAACGTGGACGAGGTTGTCCAATAACCATGGACACCAAGTTTGACCTGCAATCGCAGCTCAACGCCATCTATACGGCATATCCGGAATCAGAGAGCCGCCCTGTGATTGGCATCACGGGCAATTATGGCATGCCGGAGTGCAAACTCTCGGAGGCTTATTATAAATCGGTGGAAGCGGCGGGCGGCGTTCCCGTAATCATTCCGCCACTGGCAGACAAGACCGCCATCATCAACACGCTTGACCGCATCGATGGACTGTTGCTGAGCGGCGGCAGCGACATCAACCCCTTATTCTATGGTGAGGAACCACAATCGGGATTGCACGGCATCAACCGCGAACGCGACTTGGCGGAACTGCTGACAATACGCCTGGCCTACAACAGGCAACTGCCCATCCTCGGCATCTGCCGGGGGGTGCAGGCTCTGGCCATCGCCTTGGGCGGGCACGTGACACAAGACATATCCGCAACAGCTACCGTGAAGCACTCGCAGGAGGCCGACCGCAACGAGCCCACACACACTGTACGGCTGTCTGACGGCAGCATACTACGCTCGCTGTATGGCATCGAGACCATAACGGTAAACTCGTTCCACCACCAGGCCGTAAGCGACGCGGGCAGCAAGCTGCGAATAACAGCCACCGCCACCGACGGTACGCCCGAAGCCATAGAGAGCGACGAACTGAAGCCGATAATGGGGGTGCAGTGGCATCCGGAGTGCATGTCCGACGGCACACCGCTGTTTGCATGGCTCGTTAGCGAGGCCGCAGCATTCCGCCACGCATGCAATATACACGCCAGGACGCTCACCCTCGATTCCCACTGCGACACGCCAATGTTTTTCGCCCGCGATATCGACTTCGGCACACGCGACCCACGCATCCTCGTGGATCTCCATAAGATGAGCGACGGACATCTGGATGCAGCCATAATGGCGGCATACCTGCCGCAGCCACAACCCGGCGTTGACTTCCGGAGTCTCGTCGACTTTCCCGTCAGTGGCCCGGCAGCCTATGCCGACCTCATGTTCGACAAGATAGAGGCGATGGCGGAGAAACTGAACGGACAACTTTCGGTGGCTCGCACCCCTGCCGATTTATATGCCAACAAACGTGCGGGACGCAAGTCGGTGATGCTCGCCATAGAAAACGGTCTGGCTCTCGAGGGGGACATCGCCAACGTGGAGCACTTTGCGCGACGCGGCGCAGTGTATGTCACATTATGCCACAATGGCGACAACGACCTGTGTGACAGTGCGCGTGGGAACAACACGCACGGAGGCATAAGTGACTTCGGCGAGAAAGTCATCGCCGAGATGAATCGCCAAGGCGTAATGGCTGACCTGAGCCATGCCTCGGAGAAGAGCTTTTATGATGCCCTCGACATCTGCAGCAGCCCCATCGTGTGCAGCCACAGCAGCTCACGCTCCCTCTGTGACCACCCGCGCAACCTTACCGATGACCAGATGCGCGCCTTGGCATCCAAGGGAGGAGTGGCTCAAGTGACGCTCTTCAGTGGCTTCTTGCGTGCCGATGGCGAAGCAACGGTGCTCGACGCGCTCGAACATCTGAACCACGCAATAGCCGTAATGGGCATCGACCACGTGGGAATAGGCACCGATTTCGACGGAGACGGCGGCGTGAAAGGCTTTGCTGACTCATCGGAAGCAGTCGCTTTCACCCGATGGTTGCTTGCCCGCCGCTACAGCGAAGATGACATACGCAAGATATGGGGTGGCAATTTCATCCGCGTAATGACCGAAGTACAAGCCGCACGCCACAACCTGCACACGATTCAGCGGGATCTGACGCAAGGCTGAAGCATCCCCATTACGAACGACATGCTTCCAAACACTTACAGACCATGACCTACAAGAAAATGCTCTTCACCGCAATCGTGCTCGTTTGCGCCGCATGCGGCAACGTAAAGAAACCGATCGATAACGGCATACAAAAACCCGTTGGACCTGCTTTCTGTGCCGACAGTGCCTATGCCTACTGCGCTGCCCAGTGTGCTTTTGGCCCGCGCACCATGAACAGCGCAGCCCACGACAGCTGCGCTTACTGGATAGAGTCATCATTTAGTCGATTCGGTATGACCGTACAGACGCAGAATGCCACTGTCGCAGGATATGACGGCACACAGTTGCGCATCACCAACATAATAGCCAGCTACAAGCCTGAAAGCCAAGACCGAATACTGTTGTGCGCACATTGGGACAGTCGTCCTTGGGCCGACAACGACCCGGACTCAACCAACTGGCGCAAGCCTGTCATGGCGGCCAACGACGGCGCGAGTGGTGTGGCCGTATTGCTCGAACTGGCCCGCATAATCGGAACTCAGGACAGTCTCTCAATTGGCATAGACTTCATTTGTTTCGATGCCGAAGACTGGGGCGTACCGCAATGGAGTGACCACTATGACAACGGCAACTCGTGGGCACTCGGTTCCAACCATTGGGCAGAGAACCCTCACAAGGAGGGTTACAAGGCGCGCTTTGGAATATTACTCGACATGGTGGGCGGCGCCGGTGCACACTTCTATCGGGAAGGCGTTTCGATGTATTACGCACAGCATGTAGTGAACAAAGTATGGGAGGCCGCCGCATTACTGGGCTACGGCAGCTATTTCCCGGTCGCCAACGGTGGCACCGTCACTGATGACCACGTACCCATAAACGAGAAAGCGGGCATACCAACGATAGACATCATACCTTTTTACCCCGACTGTCCGGAAAGCAGTTTCGGTCCTACATGGCACACCGTGGCCGACAACATGGACAACATAGACAAGAATACGCTCGGCGCTGTCGGACAGACACTCGTGCAAGTGCTCTTTAGCGAGTAGCCTCTGTCCGACTACATTTATACGACTATGATTTACATTGAAACAGATTTTTCCAAAGATGATAGTAGAGGAATTACACCTGTAGGATTTACTATGACGGTAAAGAGAAAGATAAATTCTCTTATGTCCTAAACGCTCATAATCATACTACAGGAAACCCTTATTGGAATTTCGGAGACAATCGGAAGAGTTGATCAGGGTATGGTAAAAGACGATGGAGAGATTTTATCAGATAAAGAATTTATTAAGTTTATTAAAGAAGGTAATTGGAGTTGGGAGTAATTTCCCACTCCTCTTTTTTATAATTCATAGCGTTTTACTTCTACATCAATATCGTACCTCTTAGGTCTACGTTTTGAAGGAATCTGTAATTTATTCGCCAACGCCCGTTTGTAAATGTTTCTTGAGGAGTTTGACATCTTATTCCTCAATGTACGTTTATAGGGAATATTATAAAAAATAAGACATGAACAAACGAAATGGGTCTGGACGCCACTTCCGTGTTGCCCAGACCCATCATATTAAGTATCAGATGCCCTTTTTATTCAGCTTTCTGAGTTCCTTCAACGGCAGACTCCTCAGCCGGAGTGGTTGCCTCAGTTGCCGGTTCTTCTGCCGTTACCGGCTGCTCAACAGGAGCCTCAACCGTTGGCTCTGCCACAGCCTCGGCAACGCCCTCAACAGGAGTGGCAGACTTGGAGCGACGCGAACGGCGAGTGGTTTTCTTTTTGCCCTCAGTCTTGGCCATGTTTTCATCGAAGTCAACAAGCTCGATGAAGCACATGTCAGCCCCATCGCCTTTGCGGAATCCGGTCTTTATGATGCGGGTATATCCCCCGGGGCGGTCGCCAACCTTAGTGGCCACTGTTCCATAGAGTTCTTTCAGAGCCTCCTTGTTTTGCAAACGCTTGAAGACCATACGACGCGAGTGCGTGGAATCGTCCTTGCAGCGTGTGATTATAGGCTCAGCGTACTTCCTAAGAGCCTTGGCCTTGGCAAGAGTCGTAGTGATTCTCTTGTGCATAATCAACGAAATTGTCATGTTGGCAAGCATGGCATGTCGATGAGATGAAGTACGATTCAGATGGTTGAATTTCTTATTATGTCTCATTTTGTTTTTTGCATTTAAACGATGCGGCCATCAGTGCGCAAATAGGAGCGACACACCAAGCCGATTACTCTTTATCCAATTTATACTTTGATATATCGGTTCCAAATGACAGGTTCAAGCTCTCAAGCAAATCATCAAGCTCTGTGAGCGACTTCTTGCCGAAGTTACGGAACTTTAGAAGGTCGGTTTTGTTGTACTGCACAAGATCACCGAGCGTCTCAACGTCAGCAGCCTTGAGACAATTGAGAGCGCGCACGCTGAGATTCATGTCAACAAGACGCGTCTTGAGCAACTGGCGCATGTGCAACACCTCCTCATCAAATTCCTGGTTGCCGTCCACATCCGTATTCTCGAGTGTGATTTTCTCATCGGAGAAAAGCATGAAGTGATAGATAAGAATCTTGGCAGCCTCCTTGAGAGCATCCTTCGGGCTGATGGAACCATCCGTAGACACTTCGAGTACTAGCTTGTCGTAGTCGGTCTTCTGTTCAACGCGATACGACTCCACCGAATACTTGACGTTACGGATAGGAGTGTAAATAGAATCGATTGGAATTACGTTGACATCGGTGCAGAACTCCCTGTTCTCATCCGCCGGGACATAGCCACGCCCCTTGTTGATGGTAAGGTCAATCTGCATGGAAGCCTTTGAATCTAAATGACAAATCACCAAATCTGGGTTTAACACTTCAAATCCAGTCAGATACTTGCCGATGTCGCCGGCTTTAAATTCAGTGGAATTCTCGACTGTGATGCTTACTTTTTCGTTCTCGAATTCTTCTACTACTTGCTTGAACCTCACTTGCTTGAGGTTCAAGATAATGTTGGTGACATCTTCCTTTACACCGGGCACGGAAGAGAACTCATGCTCAACCCCAGCGATGCGCACGGTATTGACAGCATAGCCCTCAAGCGATGAAAGGAGAATGCGGCGCAAGGCATTGCCTATAGTAACACCAAAGCCTGGCTCCAACGGGCGAAACTCGAACTTGCCGAATTTCTCCGTAGACTCCAACATCACGACTTTATCAGGTTTTTGAAATGCTAATATCGCCATTAATTCAATGATTTTATTTAGAGTACAACTCAACGATTAACTGCTCCTTTATGTTCTCCGGGATGTCGGCACGGTCGGGCTTGTGCAGATATTTGCCTCCCTTTATGCTCTCGTCCCACTCAAGCCAAGGATACTTGCTATGATTAAAGCCGGCCAACGCTGCCTCAATCACCTCAAGCGACTTCGACTTCTCGCGCACAGCTACAATTTGACCGGGTTTAACGGAATATGAAGGTATGTTGACTACCCTCCCCTCGACAGTTATATGCCTGTGACTCACAAGCTGGCGTGCTGCGGCGCGCGTTGGGGCTATTCCCAGACGGAACACCACGTTGTCCAAGCGACTCTCGAGGTTCTGCAGAAGCACCTCGCCCGTGATGCCCTCAGACTTAGCGGCTTTTTCGAACATGTTACGGAACTGGCGCTCAAGCACCCCGTAAGTATACTTGGCTTTCTGCTTCTCTGCCAACATGACACCGTACTCGGAAGTTTTCCTGCGACGGCTGTTGCCATGCTGTCCAGGAGGGAAGTTTCTCCTGGACAAAACTTTGTCTGCACCGAATATGGGTTCTCCAAAACGGCGCGCAATTTTTGATTTCGGTCCAATATATCTTGCCATAATGTCTAAATATGCTTATTTCTTTCGTTTATTGTCTCTACTACACTCTCCTGCGCTTCGGTGGGCGGCAACCGTTGTGAGGAAGCGGAGTAACGTCGATAATCTCAGTTACCTCAATGCCTGCGCCATGAACGGCACGGATGGCCGACTCACGACCGTTGCCCGGTCCCTTAACGAAAGCCTTCACCTTGCGAAGACCGAGGTCGTAAGCCACCTTGGCACAATCCTCTGCGGCCATCTGGGCTGCATACGGTGTGTTTTTCTTCGAGCCGCGGAAACCCATCTTACCGGCCGAAGACCATGAAATAACCTGTCCCTCGCTGTTAGCCAAAGACACGATAATATTGTTGAACGAGCTATGGACATGAAGCTGTCCCATAGCGTCGACTTTTACGTTCCTTTTCTTTGAAGTGACTGTTTTCTTTGCCATAATACTAAAATTACTAAATCCAAACTGTCAATTACTTGGTGGCCTTCTTCTTGTTTGCAACAGTCTTCTTCTTTCCCTTGCGGGTACGAGCATTGTTCTTAGTGCTCTGGCCACGCACAGGAAGACCGATGCGATGCCTGATTCCCCGATAGCAGCCAATGTCCATCAGCCGCTTGATGTTAAGCTGAATCTCCGAACGGAGGTCACCTTCAACCTTGTACTCAGCGCTGATAACTTCACGGATTTTGGCTGCCTGGTCGTCGGTCCACTCGCTGACCTTCAAGTCGCGGCTGACGCCTGCCTTATCCAATATCTTTGCTGAACTACTTCGACCTATTCCAAAGATATAGGTCAATGCGATTTCGCCACGCTTGTTTTGGGGCAAATCTACTCCAACAATTCTTATTGCCATTTGTTAATGAATAAATAGGTAAATGTTTTAAAATGTTTGTCAACCCTGACGCAACTTGTACTTAGGGTTTTTCTTGTTGATAACGAACAGGCGACCCTTGCGACGCACTATCTTGCAGTCGGGGGTACGCTTTTTCAATGATGCTCTTGTCTTCATATTAGCCTAATATTTTCATTTGTATCTAAATACAATTCTGCCTTTTGTCAAATCGTAGGGACTCATCTCTACCTTGACCTTATCACCGGGAAGTATCTTGATGTAGTGCATCCTCATCTTTCCGGATATGTGCGCAATGATTTGAACGCCATTCTCAAGCTCCACGCGGAACATCGCATTGGAGAGCGACTCCAATATGGTTCCGTCTTGTTCTATAGCCGATTGTTTTGCCATGTTATTTGTCTTTGCTTTCCAAATTTTCTATTTCATCAAATGAAGATAAGATGTCTGCCATTCCTCTGCGGATGGCCACTGCATGTTCGAAATGTGCGGCTGGCCTGCCATCGCGTGTTCGAACAGACCAACGGTCGGGCATCAGCTCCACCACACGTTCTCCCATGGTCACCATTGGCTCTATCGCAATGCACATGCCCGGCTTGAGCATAACACCCGTGCCCGCCTTACCATAATTAGGCACTTTTGGCTCCTCGTGCATAGCACGACCGATGCCATGGCCTGTCAACTCACGCACAACACCATAGCCGAATGTCTCGCAATAGTCTTGCACAGCATTTCCTATGTCACCGAGCCGTTTGCCCGCCGCAGCTTTTGCGATGCCGCGGTATAAAGCCTCTTTCGTCACAGCCAGCAACTGCCTGACATCCTCCGACACCTCGCCAACACAGAACGTGTAGCAAGAATCGCCGTTAAATCCATTGAGTAGGACACCACAGTCGATAGAAACGATGTCTCCCTCGCACAATATTGTGGCTTCGCTTGGAATGCCATGCACAACCACATCGTTCACGGAAGTGCAAATACTGGCGGGAAAAGGAGTTCCAAACGGATTGGGGAATCCCTTGAACACAGGTTCACCCCCATTATCACGAATGAATTCCTCGGCAATCCTGTCAAGTCGCAACGTTGACACACCAGGCTTCACATGCTTCGCCAATTCGCCAAGCGTCCTGCTCACGAGCAGGTTCGCCTGGCGCATAAGCTCTATTTCATCTTCAGTCTTCAGAAATATATTCATTCCGAAGCATCAATCAATATGCAGACACTCCACCACGACCATGTATGCGGCCGGAACTTAGCAGGCCATCATAATGGCGCATGAGCAGATGACTCTCTATCTGCTGGAGGGTATCGAGCACCACGCCAATGAGAATCAACAGCGAAGTGCCGCCAAAGAACTGTGAGAACGCATCCTGCACACTGAGCAGACCAGCAAGTGCGGGCATGATAGCAATGAAAGCGATGAACAATGAACCCGGGAATGTGATACGCGACATGACAGTATCAATATATTCCGCAGTGTCCTTTCCAGGCCTTATGCCGGGGATAAAACCATTGTTACGCTTCATGTCTTCTGCCATCTGTGTGGGATTCAACGTTATGGCTGTGTAGAAATAGGTGAATGCTATAATCAATACGGCAAACACAACATTGTACAGCAGACTGCGATGATCCAACATCGAACGCACGAACCAGCTCGAATTCTCCGGGGTTGAATACTGGACGATGGCCAGCGGAATGAACATCAAGGCCTGCGCAAAGATTATAGGCATAACGTTTGCGGCGAAAAGCCTCAACGGAATGTACTGGCGTGCACCCCCGTACTGTTTGTTGCCCACAACACGCTTTGCATATTGCACTGGTATCTTCCGCGTGCCTTGCACCAGCAATATAGCCGCACAAACCACTGCATAAAGTATCAGAATCTCAATGAGAAACATGACAAGGCCACCACCGGTAATAGCAGTGAAACGCGAGCTGACCTCTTGGATGAAAGCCTGCGGCAGGCGGGCAATAATGCCAATCATAATAATCAACGATATGCCATTGCCTATACCCTTGTCAGTGATACGCTCACCCAGCCAAAGGATGAACATACTTCCCGCAGCAAGTATAATTGTGGCCGGCACGAGAAACACCGACCATGAAATACCTGTCGCCAAGGCACTGCCGGCCTGCATCTTAAGGTTAATCAAATAACTCGGGCCTTGGAAAAGCAATATCGCCACTGTGAGATACCGCGTGTAACTGCTAATCTTTTTGCGCCCACTTTCTCCCTCCCGCTGCATCTTCTGGAAATAAGGCACAGCGACAGCAAGAAGCTGCATAACGATAGAAGCTGAGATATAAGGCATTATTCCCAACGCAAAGATTGATGCGTTGGAAAATGCCCCACCAGAGAACATATCCAAGAGAGACATCAAGCCACCTTGGGTTTGCGACTGTAGTTTATCCAGCATGGCCGGGTTAATACCAGGAAGTACAACGAATGAGCCGAAACGGTAAATAGCCGTAAAAAGAAGCGTTATGAGGATGCGCTGACGCAAATCCTCTATCTTCCAAATGTTCTGTAGTGTCTCAATAAACTTCTTCATTTCCTTAGATTATAGTTGCTTTACCACCCACTGCTTTGATAGCTTCCTCTGCAGTCTTGGAGAATGCATTTGCTTCCACGTCTATTTTGGCAGTCAACTCACCTTTGCCAAGAATCTTAACCAATTTCTTGCCATTGGTCACACCCGCAGCCACAAGCTCGGCCATGCCTATCTTCGTAAGAGATTTTTCCTCTGCCAGTTTCTGGAGTGTGATAAGATTCACTGCGAGGTATTCCTTGTGGTTGATATTCTTGAAACCAAACTTAGGAACACGGCGCTGGAGAGGCATTTGTCCACCCTCGAAACCAATCTTACGCTTGTAACCAGACCGCGCCTTGGCTCCTTTGTGACCACGTGTGGACGTTCCACCGAGACCAGAGCCCGGGCCGCGACCTATACGGCGACGCGAATGTGTTGAACCCGCTGCCGGCTTTAAATTATGTAGTTTCATATTCTGTCTTTTTAGAATTTAACGTTAGTCTACTATGGCCACCAAGTGATGAACCTTGCGTATCATGCCACGCAAGGACGGCGTGTCCTCCCTCTCTACGACCTGCGATATTTTATGCAAGCCCAAACTCAAGAGAGTAGCTTTCTGGCCGGCCGATGCTCCTATCCTGCTCCTTATCTGCTTTATCTTTATAGTTGCCATTGCCCCGTATTTTTATCCTCTAAACACTTTCTCCAAACTAATCCCGCGTGTGGCGGCCACAGTATAAGCGTCACGCATCATCGAAAGAGCCAATATGGTGGCTTTTACCAAGTTGTGGGGGTTGGAAGAACCCTTTGACTTGGCAAGCACATCCTTAACGCCTACACTCTCCAAAACGGCACGCATGGCACCACCTGCCACAAGTCCTGTACCGGGAGCTGCCGGACGCAAGAACACATGCGCCCCTCCGAAGCGAGCCTCCACCTCATGAGGAACAGTGCCTTTGAGCAACGTCACTTTCACAAGATTCTTTTTCGCAGACTCAACGCCCTTGGATATAGCAGCAGTGACTTCGCCAGCCTTGCCAAGGCCACAGCCTATGACGCCGTTGCCATCGCCGACAACCACAATGGCGGCGAACGTAAAGGTACGACCGCCTTTTGTCACTTTCGTAACACGATTTATAGCGACCAACCTATCTTTCAACTCAACGTCACTATTTATTTTTACTCTGTTCATTGCCATAATCGTTTAAAATTTAAGTCCACCCTTGCGTGCTGCGTCAGCAAGCTGCTTCACGCGCCCATGATAGAGATACCCGTTACGGTCAAAAACAACGGTCGTAACACCGACTTCAAGGGCTTTCTTTGCAATCAGCTCACCCACTTTCTCGGCCTGCTGAATCTTGGGCATGGCCTCCAGTCCCAAAGACGAGGCAGAAACGATAGTCTTACCCTCCTCATCATTGATGACTTGGACGTAAATTTGCTTATTGCTACGGAATACGCTCATGCGAGGGCGTTCGGGCGTTCCAAACACTTTCTTGCGAATTCTATACTTTATCTTTATTCGTCTTTCTATCTTTGTTATCATAGTCGTAATTATTATATAAAGTTACTTAGCTGCAGCCGTCTTGCCAGACTTCCTGCGGATAACTTCACCCTGGAACAAGACACCCTTGCCCTTGTAAGGCTCGGGCTTACGGAAAGAACGAATTTTTGCACAGATAAGACCCAGCAACGCTTTGTCGCAAGACTCAAGAATGACGAGTGGATTCTGGTTTCTTTCGGACTTGGTCTCTACCTTCACTTCGTTAGGAAGCTGGATGAAGATGGGATGGGTATAGCCCAATGAGAACTCAAGGAGATTGCCTTGGTTAGACACACGATAGCCCACGCCAACAAGTTCAAGTACTTTCTTGTAACCCTCACTCACACCCACTACCATATTATTGACAAGGGCACGATATAGGCCATGGAAAGCCTTTTTCTGCTTTGAGTCGACCGGACTGTTCTCATCCACCTCAAAAGTAATTATCCCATCGGTTATTTTTACAATAATAGAGGCATCCACTTTCTGTGAAAGCTCTCCCTTTGGTCCTTTCACATTAACGACTCCATCGTTCAGAGTGACCGTCACACCTGCCGGGATAGTAATTGGTAATTTTCCTATTCTTGACATATTCTATCTCCTCCAAATCAATATACATAGCAAAGCACCTCGCCGCCAACTTTCATGGCGGTAGCCTCCTTGTCTGTCATTATACCCTTGGATGTAGATAAAATCACAATACCTAATCCATTGATGACTCTCGGCATTTTCTTATAGCCCGTGTACTTGCGCAATCCAGGTGTGGACACCCTTTTCAAGCACCTAATGGCATTCTCTTTCGTTACAGGGTCATACTTCAATGCCACTTTGATGGTGCCCTGCGGACCTTCATCTATGAACTTGTAGTTCAAGATGTAGCCTTTCTCGAAGAGGATCTTAGTGATTTCCTTCTTCATGTTTGAAGCCGGCACCTCCACAACACGGTGATGAGCCATGATTGCGTTTCTCAACCTCGTCAGATAATCTGCTATTGGATCTGTCATTTTGAAATGTTCAATTAATCGGGATGTCCCGACAATATTAAAAACTATTATTATTCTGTATCCCTACTGTCACCAGCTGGCTTTTTTCACTCCGGGTATCAACCCCTTTGAGGCCATCTCGCGGAATTGGATGCGCGACAGGCCAAACTGACGCATATAACCCCTTGGGCGGCCAGTAATCTTGCAACGGTTATGCAGGCGTATCGGATTGGAGTTCCTCGGAAGGCTTTGCAGCTTGCGAGCTGCCTCGTAGGCCTCGGCAGGATCTGTTGCCGTAGCGATAATTTTCTTGAGTGCCTTGCGCTTCTCCGCATAGCGTGCAACCAGTTTGGCTCGCTTCACTTCACGAGCCTTCATTGATTCTTTTGCCATATTCTCTTAGTCTTTAGCGTTCTTGAAAGGTAAGCCGAATGCTTTCAGCAAAGCATGGCCTTCTTCATCGGTCTTCGCAGTTGTAACGAAAGTAATGTTCATTCCCTTGATGTGCTCCACTGCATCAATGTTTATTTCAGGGAATATTATCTGCTCCTCTATGCCGAGCGTATAGTTGCCATGCCCATCGAGTTTCCCCTCAATGCCCTTGAAATCGCGAATGCGTGGCAATGCCACTCTCACGAGCTTCTCGAGGAATTCGTACATGCGCTCACGACGCAATGTCACCATCACACCTATTGGCATGTTTTTGCGCACCTTGAAGTTCGCAATGTCTTTCCTTGAGTAGGTTGCCACCGCTTTTTGTCCTGCTATTGCGGAAATCTCATTGATAGCCACATCAATTATCTTCTTGTCTTGCGTGGCATCGCCCAGTCCTTGATTGATAACAATTTTCTTAAGGACGGGAATCTGCATCGTTGAAGTATAGTTAAACTGCTTCTTCAACGCAGGAGCGATTTGCTCCAAGTATGTTTTCTTTAGTTGCGCTGTATTCATCACTTGATTTCCTCCCCAGACTTTTTGGCTATTCGGATTCTCTTCCCATTCTCCCTCTTGATGCTCACGCGGGTGGGTTCACCACTCTTCGGGTCAACAAGACTCAAGTTGGAGATATGCACGGGAGCCTCTTCCTTTATTATGCCACCCTGCGGGTGCTTGGCAGAGGGTTTCCTGCTCTTGGACACAATATTCACACCCTCCACAATGGCGCGTTGTTCCTTAACGAGAACTTTCAGCACCTTGTGCGGAGCAGGAAACTTGCCGTCAGAGCCTCTTCTGTCCTTGTCGTTGCCCGCAAGGACAAGCACCATATCGTTTTTCCTTATCTTAAGTTTACTCATTTCGTGTCTCTATTTATACATTTATAGTACCTCTGGTGCCAAAGAGACGACTTTCATGTTGACTGCCCGCAGCTCACGCGCCACAGGTCCAAAGATGCGGCTACCGCGTATTTCACCTGCATTATTGAGCAACACACAAGCGTTGTCGTCAAAACGAATGTATGAACCGTCTGCGCGGCGTACCTCTTTCTTTGTACGCACAACCAAAGCCTTTGATACTGCACCCTTTTTCAATTCACTCGAAGGAATGACGCTCTTGACAGCAACGACAATGACGTCACCGACACTGGCGTAACGGCGGCCAGTTCCCCCCAGCACTCTTATGCAAAGAGCCTCGCGGGCACCGCTGTTATCGCATACTGTTAGTCTTGTTTCTGTCTGTATCATAACTACTTAGCCTTTTCAACTATTTGAACCAACCGCCACCTCTTCGTTTTGCTCAGTGGACGAGTTTCCATGATGAGCACGGTATCACCCATATTGGCCTCTTCCTTCTCGTCATGGACATGGTATTTCTTTGTCTTCTGGACAAACTTGCCATAAATGGGGTGCATCTCCTTGAACTTCGATGTCACGACAATCGTCTTTTGCATCTTGTCGCTCGTAACGACACCCTGCCTTGTCTTTCTTATTTTTCTTTCCATCTCCTGCCCAATTATTCTTTGTTAAGCTCCCTCAAACGGAGCACAGTCTTCATGCGCGCGATGTTACGACGTGTCAACCTTATCTCTGAAGGATTAGCAAGAGGACTGATTGAGTGATTGAACTTCAACTGATGATACTTTGCAATCTCAGTCTGCAACCTCTCGTTCAGGTCTTTCGTATCCAATTCCCTTACTTCTTTTATTTTCATAATCAAGCGTTTTTATCGTAATCACGTCTAACAACAAACTTCGTCTTCACAGGCAGCTTCTGAGCAGCGAGACGCAAAGCCTCTTTTGCCACATCAAACGGAACGCCCTCCACTTCGAAGAGGATGCGCCCCGGCCTTACCGGAGCCACCCAGCCGGCGGGGTCGCCTTTACCTTTACCCATTCGCACATCAGCCGGCTTGCGAGTGATGGGCTTATCCGGGAATATGCGAATCCAAACCTGGCCTTCGCGCTGCATGTATCGGTTTACAGCCACACGCGCCGCTTCTATCTGGCGGCTGTCAAGCCACTTGGCCTCAAGCGTCTTGATGCCAAAAGACCCGAAAGCCAATTGTGTGCCCCGGTGGGCATTGCCTTTGTTGCCGCGCCCGTCTTGAGGTCTTCTATATTTAACTCTCTTAGGTTGTAACATGATAGCTTCTTACTTTTAAAATACTACTTCTTCTTGCCGCGAAACTTCCTACCTCCACTGGAGCCGCCAGAGCGTCCACTGCCTTTCTCCTGCGTGAAGTTGGGCGATATATCCTGTTTGCCATAGAGTTCGCCGCGGCATATCCAGACTTTAATGCCTATCAGACCCACCTTTGTCAGAGCCTCAGCCAGACAGTAATCTATGTCTGCGCGGAAAGTGTGCAATGGAGTGCGTCCCTCCTTGTACATCTCCTTGCGTGCCATCTCGGCACCGTTGAGCCGACCGGTTATCTGCACCTTGATGCCCTCGGCACCAGAGCGCATGGCATTGGCAATAGCCATCTTTATGGCTCTGCGGTATGCAATCTTGCCTTCCACCTGACGCGCAATGTTGTTGGCTACGATAGTGGCGTCAAGCTCAGGTTTCTTTACCTCATAGATATTGATTTGAATCTCCTTGTCATAGAGACGCTTCAGTTCCTCTTTCAGCTTGTCAACATCCTGTCCACCCTTGCCAATGACAATGCCTGGGCGCGCCGTGCAAATAGTAATGGTAACCAATTTAAGCGTGCGCTCAATGACAATGCGGGAAACGCTTGCCCTGGCCAGGCGCTCGTTGAGGTACTTGCGAATTTTCATGTCCTCCACGAGATTGTCGCCGAAGTCCTTGCCACCAAACCAATTCGAATCCCAACCACGGATAAAGCCGAGTCGGTTACTTATCGGATTAACTTTCTGTCCCATTCTATTGCCTATTAATTATTTTTAGTGTCTACATAGATGGTTACGTGGTTGGAACGCTTGCGTATCCTGTAGCCACGACCTTGCGGTGCAGGCCTCATCCTCTTCAAGGTGACGCCCTCATCCACGAAGATGCGCGTGATATAGAGTTCGCCATCCTCCGCCTTGCGGTCATTTTTGAACTCCCAGTTAGCGATGGCCGAGCGCAAGAGCTTCTCCACATCGGCTGCCGCCGCTTTCTTCGTAAACTTCAGAACACCGAGCGCACGGTTCACCTCCATGCCGCGCACCAAATCCACGACATAGCGCATCTTGCGCGGCGATGAGGGAACGCCTTTCAACTTGGCGAAATACTGTGTCTTGCGGGCCTCTTTCATCTTTTCGGCCCTAATATGTTTTCTTGCTCCCATTATTATAACTTTTTCTTATGGACACCTGTTATTTCTTATTGCCGGCATGTCCTCCGAAGCGGCGCGTGAGCGAAAATTCGCCCAGCTTGTGCCCCACCATGTTCTCGGTAATGTAAACAGGGATAAATTTGTTTCCGTTGTGGACTGCAATCGTATGCCCCACGAAGTCCGGGGAAATCATCGAAGCCCTGGCCCATGTCTTCACAACCGACTTTTTGCCGCTTTCATTCATGGCAAGTATCTTCTTCTCAAGAGACACGTCGATAAATGGACCTTTCTTTAATGAACGACTCATAGTTTCCTTTCTTTGCTTGATTACTTCTTTTTCTTAGCTCTCTCGATTATGTACTTGCTCGAAAGCTTCTTAGGTGAGCGAGTCTTAAGACCCTTAGCATACAAGCCCTTGCGCGAGCGTGGATGGCCACCCGACTGGCGTCCCTCGCCACCACCCATCGGGTGATCATGCGGGTTCATCACGACACCACGGTTATGCGGGCGACGTCCCAACCAGCGTGAACGTCCGGCCTTGCCCGACTGTTCCAACGCATGGTCCGAATTGCCCACGCTACCCACTGTGGCTTTGCATGCACTGAGAATCTGGCGAGTCTCACCCGATGGGAGCTTAATCACGCAATAGTTACCCTCACGGGAAGTCAACTGAGCAAAATTGCCGGCCGAGCGCACGAGCAGGGCACCCTGTCCCGGGCGCAATTCGATGTTGTGAATCACTGTTCCCACTGGTATGTTGGCCAGCGGGAGACTATTGCCCACCTCAGGCGCGGCATTCGCGCCCGACATCACTTCCGTACCGACTTGCAGTCCATTGGGAGCAATTATATAACGTTTCTCTCCGTCAGCGTAGTAAAGCAAAGCAATACGAGCCGAACGGTTCGGATCGTATTCAATGGTCTTCACCACTGCCGGAACACCATCTTTCTCCCGTTTGAAGTCAATTATACGATACCTCCTCTTATGGCCACCGCCCCTATAGCGGACGGTCATCTTTCCGGTGTTGTTTCGCCCACCGGTAGAGTGCTTTCCGCGAACGAGAGATTTCTCTGGCACGGATGCAGTAATTTCCTCGAACGTGCCAATAACCTTGTGTCTTTGACCCGGTGTGACCGGTTTAAACTTACGTACTGCCATCTTTATTGTATGTTGCTATAAAAATCAATTGTGCCACCCGGCTTGAGCGTGACTATGGCTTTCTTATAAGCATTGCGACGCCCTTTCACAAGCCCTTTCTTGGTATAGCGCGAAACGGTCTTGCCCGCATAGAGCATTGTGTTAACACTTTTCACCTTCACATTGAACAATGCCTCTACCTCCGCCTTGATTTGAGTCTTGGTGGCATCCGGACTGACAATGAATCCATACCTCGGCGTAGCACTTTTCGTTATCTGCTTGCCCATGTTCTTGCCTGATTTCGGAGTATATGTCCTGTCCACCGAAGTCCGCTCCGTCATCTTGGTCATCTTCTCAGTGACCAATGGTTTTATTATAACTGCCATGTTCGCTGTCTCCTTATTTATTTAAGATACCATCGATTTCTTTCAGCGAGTTTTCAGTAATGACAAGGACATCCGCATTCAAGACTTTATATGTGTTGAGCGAAGATGCAAGCATAACTTCTGTACGCTGCAAGTTACGAGCCGACAAATATACATTTTTATCTACATCCGGCAAAAGAAGTAATATTTTTTTACCGTCAATTTTCAGATTTTTAGTTATATTTATAAACTCTTTTGTCTTTGGCGCATCCATTGTGAAATCTTCAACAACCACGATGGCGTTATCGGTGGCCTTGTAAGACAAGGCACTTTTACGCGCGAGCACTTTCACTTTCTTGTTCAGCTTGAAGCCGTAGTCGCGGGGAGTGGGACCGAACACGCGAGCTCCACCAACGAGCAATGGAGAGTTGATGTCACCCCTACGTGCGCCACCACCGCCTTTCTGGCGTCCGAGTTTGCGTGTGGAGCCACTCATTTCGCTACGCTCTTTCGTCTTTGCAGTGCCTTGGCGTTGGTTGGCAAGATACTGCTTGACATCCAAGTAAATCACGTGGTCATTAGGCTCAATCCCGAAGATGGCCTCGTTCAACTCAACCGTCCTGCCGGTTTCCTGGCCATTTATGTTTAATACGTTGATTTCCATTATTTCTTTATTAATACGGTTGAACCATTATAACCAGCAACACTGCCTTTCACGAGAATAAGGTTATGCTCCGGTATCACTTTCAATACTCTAAGGTTTTGGGTCGTAACCCGCTCATTGCCCATGTGGCCGGCCATACGCAAGCCCTTGAACACCTTTGCAGGATAAGAGCATGCACCGATAGAACCCGGCCTGCGGGTACGGTCATCCTGACCATGGGTGGTCTGTCCTACACCGCCGAAACCATGACGCTTCACCACACCTTGGAATCCTTTGCCTTTCGACGTTCCCACCACGTCCACAAACATCGCGTCATTGAAGATATCCACGGTAATGGTCTCACCGAGGGTGTGCTCTTCGTCAAACTTGAACTCGGCCAAGTGGCGCTTCGGTGTCGTCCCGGCTTTCTTGAACACTCCCATCATAGGCTTTGAGGTACGCTTCTCCTTAGCCTCGGCAAAGGCCAGCTGCACTGCCTCATAACCGTCTTTCTCAATGGTCTTCACCTGGGTGACAACACAAGGGCCAGCTTCGATAACAGTGCACGGCACGTTCTTGCCGTCGGCACTGAAAACGGATGTCATTCCGATTTTTCTTCCTATTAATCCTGGCATTTCAGTTTATGTTTATTAATAATAATTGGTACTATACTTTGATTTCCACTTCCACGCCGCTGGGCAACTCAAGTTTCATCAGCGCATCCACAGTCTTGGCCGTGGAACTATAGATGTCTATCAGGCGTTTGTAGTCCGAGAGCTGGAACTGCTCACGCGCCTTTTTATTTACAAACGTACTGCGGTTCACCGTATAGATGCGCTTGCGTGTAGGCAAGGGTATCGGCCCGCTCACGATGGCACCAGTTGCCTTGACGGCTTTCACGATTTTCTCTGCTGACTTGTCAACCAACTTGTGGTCGTAAGACTTCAGCTTGATTCTGATTTTTTGACTCATCTTTTTATTGTCGTTTTTATTTAATTGTGGGGGAGTAGACACCGCTTAAGAGTCATTCGCTAAGCAAGTGCCCACCACCCATTAACTTCATGTTCACACGAGATCGGCACGGCCTTTCACCTCTTCGAGCACCGCCTTGGCGATAGAGCTTGACAGCGCGGAGTGATGGTCATATTCCATGGAGCTTGTGGCTCGTCCAGATGTTATGGTACGCAGAGCCGTGACATAACCAAACATCTCAGACAGCGGAACCATAGCCTTGATGACGCGGGCACCGCTACGCGCCTCGTCCATGCCTTCCACTTGTCCGCGACGCTTGTTCAAGTCGCCAATCACATCACCCATATTCTCCTCCGGAGTGATAACCTCCAATTTCATTATCGGCTCCATGAGCACAGGCCCTGCTTTCACACAGCCGTTCTTATAGGCATTGATGGCGGCAAGCTCAAATGAAAGCTGGTCAGAGTCCACAGGGTGGAAAGAACCATCCACGAGCACCACTTTCAAGCTGTCCATCGGATAGCCACCAAGCACGCCATTCTTCATGGCACTCTCAAAGCCTTTCTGCACGGACGGGATGTACTCCTTGGGAATGTTTCCGCCTTTCACCTCATTGACAAACTGCAGCCCGCCTTCCTTGAAATCTTCGTCCACCGGACCTATGTTCACTATGATGTCGGCAAACTTACCGCGTCCACCCGTTTGTTTCTTGTACACCTCACGCAGATTCACCGTCTTGGTTATCGCTTCCTTGTAGTTCACCTGCGGCTTGCCTTGGTTGCACTCAACTTTGAACTCACGCTTCAGGCGATCAATGATTATGTCAAGGTGAAGCTCACCCATTCCGGAAATGATGGTCTGTCCGCTCTGCTCGTCAGTCCGCACTGTAAATGTCGGGTCTTCCTCGGCCAATTTTGCGAGACCGTTGTCAAGCTTTGCTATGTCAGCCTGACTCTTCGGCTCCACGGCAATCGAAATAACCGTGTCGGGGAACGTCATTGATTCGAGCACAATGGGATGGCTCTCGTCACAGAGTGTATCGCCCGTGCGTATGTCCTTGAATCCCACACCGGCGCCTATGTCGCCGGCATCGATGGTCTCCATCGGAATTTCCTTGTTTGAGTTCATCTGGAACAGGCGGCTCACACGCTCCTTCTTGCCTGAACGGGTGTTGAGCACATACGACCCTGCCGTAACTTTTCCAGAATACACGCGGAAGAACACCAGACGTCCCATATACGGGTCGGTGGCAATCTTGAATGCCAAAGCTGACGTCGGTTCGTCCTCTGACGGTTTGCGGTCTTCCTCATCACCCGTGTCAGGGTTCGTACCAACGATATTTTCCGTGTCGAGCGGAGATGGCAGGAAAGCACACACATAGTCGAGCAGTGGTTGCACTCCTTTGTTCTTGTACGACGAACCGCATATCATCGGCGTGCAAGCCATCGACACCGTACCCTTGCGTATGGAAGCAATTATCTCGTCCTCCGTGATGGAGTTCGGGTCGTCAAAATACTTCTCCATGATAGCCTCATCATACTCGGCAGCGGCCTCAAGGAGCTTGTTTCTCCACTCGTCACATTCCTCCTTGAGGTCGGCGGGGATGTCCTCGAGCGAATATTCGGCTCCCATGGTTTCATCATGCCACAGGATAGCTTTCATCTTGATGAGATCCACTACACCCTTGAAGTTCTCTTCCGCACCGATAGGCACTTGCATCACCACCGGATTGGCGCCAAGGATGTCTTTCATCTGCTGCACCGTCTCAAAGAAGTCGGCACCCGAACGGTCCATCTTGTTGACATAGCCTATACGAGGCACATTGTATTTGTCGGCCTGACGCCACACCGTTTCCGACTGGGGCTGAACGCCGTCAGCAGCCGAATATGTGGCCACGGCGCCATCAAGCACTCGAAGCGAGCGTTCCACCTCGGCAGTGAAGTCCACGTGTCCCGGAGTGTCGATGAGGTTTATCTTGTATTTCTTGCCTCCCCACGTCCAGTTGCAGGTGGTTGCGGCAGATGTTATCGTAATGCCACGCTCCTGTTCCTGCGCCATCCAGTCCATCGTGGCGGCGCCGTCATGCACTTCTCCTATCTTATGCGTCTTACCCGTATAAAACAGGATGCGTTCCGATGTGGTTGTTTTTCCCGCATCGATATGCGCCATAATGCCAATGTTGCGCGTCAAATGTAAATCGCGGTTTGCCATTGTCTTTTTTACCTTATTAGCTGATGTGTCTTATTAGCTTCTGTATTTTAGAATCTGAAGTGAGCGAAAGCGCGGTTTGCCTCGGCCATGCGGTGCATGTCCTCCTTGCGCTTGAAAGCTCCGCCCTGACTGTTGTAGGCATCCATTATTTCCGCTGCAAGTTTTTCGGACATCGACTTGCCGCTGCGCTTACGGGCAAACGAAATCATGTTCTTCATCGAGATGCTCTCCTTACGCTCCGGACGTATCTCCGTAGGCACTTGGAATGTGGCTCCACCAATGCGGCGGCTCTTCACCTCCACTTGCGGTGTGATGTTGTCGAGGGCACTCTTCCATATCTCAAGAGCCGATTTCTCCTCGTTCTTCATCTTGGCTTTCACCACGTCAAGGGCATGATAGAAAATACTGTACGACGTACTTTTCTTCCCGTCATACATAAGATGGTTCACAAACTTCGAGACCTTTTGGTCATTGAACACGGGATCCGGCAGGATCACACGCTTCTTTGGTTTTGCTTTTCTCATTTTTTGTCTTAATGAAATCATTCTGCATGGGGCTGTCGTTCCGTTCTTCAACGCCCTCACCAGGGCATTTACTCAACCTTTATAACAAATCTCCAGCAAAACTAAATCTAAAAAACTGTCTTTGGTCTGATTGCCATTACGACGCCTCACGGACTTTTCACTTCTTGGCCTTGGGACGCTTGGCTCCGTACTTCGAGCGGCGCTGGGTGCGGTTTGCCACACCTGCAGTGTCAAGCGTGCCGCGCACGATGTGGTAACGTACACCCGGAAGATCTTTCACACGGCCGCCACGCACAAGCACTATCGAGTGCTCTTGCAGGTTGTGGCCTTCGCCCGGAATGTAGGAATTCACTTCTTTCTGGTTGGTCAAACGCACACGCGCAACCTTGCGCATTGCTGAATTAGGCTTTTTGGGAGTCGTTGTGTAGACACGAACGCACACGCCACGACGCTGTGGACAGCCATCCAAAGCGGGCGACTTGCTCTTCTCCACAAGCGCCTTCCTGCCTTTCACTACCAATTGCTGAATTGTAGGCATTTTTGTCTTATTTTTATTCTTTAATTATAATATTTTTTTGTTCTTGTATGCCAAAGTTTTGAAGCGTGGCCGACACGCCACGTTTTTTGGAGTGCAAAGATACTTACTTTTTTTCAAACAGCCTAATATACATTTATTGAAACGACACGAGAATGAAAGGTTTTAGTTATAAATAATGTTTTTTAACTATACCACATGTTTTCTTGGGCATTCTTAAAGTAAAAGGCCGCCGCAAGGATCATTATATGCGGCCTTGCGGCGACGATTGCCATCATCATCACTCCTCGGCGCTTAGCAAAAAGCGGCATGTGCCGCTGTTGCGCCAAAGGCACCAAGCAAGGCCGAAGCCACAGCTATCACTATTTTTATTATGGTTTGCCACGTGCTGTCTTTCATTTTCTCATCCTTTCTTGCCAATCAACATCTTCTCCAATGATTTCTCATAACAATAAATAAATGTCCGCATTGCCCCAAGCAACCGTGTCACGCCATTGCATTCTGCCGCGCCAAATGACGGCAGAAACGTCGTTTCTCAAAATTTATGCGCTATGTCTCACAGGCCTCTTGGGTGGAGATGTGTACCGCATTAGCGCGGCACACACCTCATCAAAAGCAAACACTCACACCGTCCTTTTGTATTGAACCTCGTTCAAGGCTCTACAGAAACCTCGTCTTCGTCCTCCACCGCATTCTTTGGCAACTCAGCTACCTTACAGCCCTCTATGAACGAGCGTGTGCGGCGACCGTCCTTGTCTATGCGCACCTCCGGCTGGAACAAAACGTGGATGTCCTTCACATTCTTCGCCACGCTGAAGTCCTTCGCCGTATCGCTTGGCCCAGTCGTCAGTCCCAGCTTAAACGAGCCAAAATTGTCGAGCTTCACACGCTTGGAGTCTTGCAATGCCTGGCGCATAACTACCACCAGCTCACTAAGCACCGCAAGCACGTCGGCACGCTTCACCGTACAGTTGGCCTCAATCGTCTCAGCCAATTTATCCGTGTCCACGGTGTCAATCATCACTGCGCGTGCGTAGTATTTTCCAAATTGTCCGCTCCGCGAATTGTTGTTCTTGTAAACTCTGAATTGTACTGCCATTGTTTTTCCCTTTCTTGTTTTTAATGGTACTTAAATTATTAATGTCGCGTGTCATCGGCCGAATGACAGTGCAAAGATACAACATCCTTAAAGCGTTGTCAAGCACCAAGGCAATACACTTGCAGATACATTGGCAATTTGCCTGCCAAACAAGTATTATCTTTGCAGCGTGATGTCCGTCTCTTATTTAGGAGACGGACATTTCTTTTTACGTAGTCACTTGTGCAACAACCGTTTATGAGCGGAAGCGAAATTGCTGACAGACAAAAATGTACGGAGAAAAACCGGTGTCTCCGTAAAATATTTTACAAAACCAATCCGTCCAAAGTCCGGCTTCGACATGGGCGGCGGATGCGGCCGTCCAACAGGCATCAACGACTCATATTTCCATTGCAATCGGCTTCGCCATCGTACTTTTTTCGTATCTTTGCAGCCACATGGCGCACCCAGCGCAACGACATGCACGCCCCAAAGCCGGGGGCAAGGTATGCAAGCAACGACTAAAAAAACCATCCGATAAAAACAGACATGCTAACAGAAGCAAACCGACAACGCCCGCGAGGACATGGAATGCCAAGAGGGAAAGTGTATTTCCTCCCACACAACCCGAATTTAAAGTCCTATTGTTGATTGGATACTTATTAACTTCACCAACCAATTTTAAACATTGCAACATCCATAATCATCTGTACAGACTATGTTTCGCTCCATTTATCCTTACATGCTGGCACTCATGTGCCTGTTATCCCTACCCATCCGTGGCGGTAACACCACATACGTAAACCCCATCTTGGGAGGCGATTACCCCGACCCTACCATTGTACGGGACGGGGAAGATTACTACATGACACATTCAGCGTTCAACTACGTGCCGGGATTGACCGTTTTCCACTCTCGCGATCTCGTCAACTGGGAACCGATAAGTTTCGCTCTTGACAAATACCTTGGGTCTGTGTGGGCACCTGACATCTGCAAATACGACGGACGGTTTTACATCTATTTCACCGTCAGTCAGGGAAACGATGACTTCAGCAACCATGTGGTCTGGGCCGACTCTCCGGAAGGCCCGTGGAGCGAACCGATAAATTTAAACATAGACCGATGGATTGACCCTTGCCATGTCGTGGATGAGGAAACAGGCGAACGCTGGCTTTTCCTCAGCGGAGGACATCGCTTCCGACTGGCAGCAGACGGTCTCTCCACTTCGGGCACACTGGAGAAAGTGTACAACGGCTGGCCCATACCCCGTGACTGGACCGTGGAAGGCTTTGCCCTGGAAGGCCCAAAGATGAAAAAAATCGGCGACTACTATTATTTTCTTAACGCGCAGGGCGGCACCGCCGGCGCTCCAACCACCCACATGACGGTGGTGGCACGCTCTAAGTCTGTCGATGGCACGTGGGAAAATTCGCCATACAACCCCCTGTTGCATACGTATAGCGGTGACGAACATTGGTGGTCGAAAGGGCATGGCTCGCTGATTGATACGCCGAACGGGGATTGGTGGATTGTCTATCACGCTTATGAAAAGGATTTCCTGACGCTGGGCAGGCAGACGCTACTGGAGCCGGTAACCGTCACAGCCGACGGCTGGCTGTCCGCCCCTACGGGCATTCATGCCGACCAACCCCTGCCTGCACCGTTCAATGCCAACGCAGAGGAGGAGCGGAATGGAAACAGATTGAATGAATTCAGAGTGGGTCTGGAATGGAAATTCTATAAGCGTTATGACCCCGCACGCTTCGTTGCCGGGCACGACACGCTGAATCTTCGCGCCCTTGGTAACGACCCCGCGACTTCTTCTCCGCTTTTGTTCGTAACCGGCGCACACGGATATGAGATAAGCGTGAAGATGAAATGCGATTCGCAGGCCGTAGCCGGAATCATACTTTATTATAATGACCGGTTTTATGTGGGCACAGGGTACGGAAACCAGCGCAAATACAGATGGCGGCGAGGAAGACGGAAAGGCGGAAACGCGCTGGGACATTCCGACACCATCTGGCTGAAACTGCGCAATGAGAACAACATCGTAACGGGCTATTACAGTCTGGACGGAGTGAAATGGGTCAAGGAGCAGTGGGGAATGGAAATATCCGGCTACAACCACAATACGCTTGACGACTTTCAAAGTGTGCTGCCGGGACTTTTTGCCTACGGCGAGGGAGACGTGCTGTTCACGGAATTCAAGTACAATGAATTAGGGGAATGACAAATCTTAATGACAAATTATGAGACTCCGCTATTCGATATGTCTGGCGTTCTTTTGGGCGGGCTGTGCATGTTGCGTTCCTTGCGTGGCGCAACATGCGGACAGCCTCGTGTTTAACGGAGTGCCTTGGTATGACGACCACGGGAACATCGTCAATGCCCATGGCGCTTGCATCGTGGAAGAAGACGGGCGTTATTATCTCTTTGGGGAATGGAAGTCGGACAAAAGCAACGCTTTCCCCGGATTCAGTTGTTATTCGTCCGATGACTTGGTGAACTGGAAGTTTGAGAACGTAGTCTTGCGGGTACAGCCCGACGGCATATTAGGCCCCGAACGGGTGGGCGAACGGGTTAAAGTGATGAAATGCCCGGCAACAGGCGAGTATGTCATGTACATGCACGCTGATGCCATGGACTATAAAGATCCTTATATCGGCTATGCCACATGCAAGACCATTGCCGGCAACTACCGACTGCAAGGCCCGCTACTTTACGATGGCAAACCCGTGAAACGTTGGGACATGGGGACTTTTCAGGATTCTGACGGCACAGGGTATCTGCTCATTCACCACGGCCCTGTCTATCGCCTGAGCGAAGACTACAAATCCATCGTGGAAGAAACGGCATTTGTGGAGGGGGCAGGCGAATCTCCGGCCATGTTCAAGAAAAACGGTTTGTATTATTTGCTTACTTCCAACCCGACAAGCTGGGAGAAAAACGACAACTTCTATTTTACCGCTCCAGCCATCAGCGGCCCGTGGACCAAGCGCGGGCTGTTTTGCCCGGAAGGCACGCTGACCCATTACTCACAAACGACCTTTGTTTTCCCGTTGAAACGGGGCAACGACACCATTCCGATGTTTATGGGCGACCGCTGGTCATATCCGCACCAGGCGTCGGCGGCCACTTATGTGTGGATGCCGTTACAGGTGGACGGCACATCGCTCTCCATTCCACGATACTGGCCGTGTTGGAACATCAACACGCTTCAACCGGTGGACTATGTATCCGACAAGCGGAAAATCCCGCACGGCGACGTTGAGGTCACCGCTGACTGGGAGAAGCAAGACAACGGATGGAGTTCGCGCGTAAAAGGCGGAGTGTTGAAAGTCGATTTCAAAGGAGCCAAGGCCATACTGACCGGCGAGACGAATCCGCACGGAGGCTACGCATGGGTCAGCCTGCTGAATGCGCAGGGTGATACCATTCATTCCTCCCTGGTGGACTTTTACAGCAAGCGACCGGACAGAGGCATCCGTTTCATCACCCCTCCGCAACCGACAGGCAATTATACACTGACAGTAGAGGTGGCCGGCATCAGCCCGCAATGGACAGACAAGAGAAAAACAATCTATGGCAGTGACGACACCTATGTGACGATTGACGGAATCTATGTCGAATGAGTCTGAGTCCACCGTAAAACAGCCATATAGAGCGAAGCCGCATCTGCCGCCCGGCACGCAACGGCAGATGCGGACATCAACACTACACCTTTTCATCGCGGTTGGCTTCGCATTTCATTTTTTTTGTTATCTTTGTAGCCACATGACGTGCCCAACGCGGGGACATGCACACCCGCCCTCGCGGGTAAGGTACGCGGACAACGACTGAAAACCTATCAGATGGAAAAGAAACATGCAAACATAAGCGGACTGATAGCTGCCGCGGGAGCCGTCATGGCGGCTCCCGCGGTGGCCGCCGATGACATGGGCGAAGCCACTGTCGAACGCCCTAACATCATATTCATATTGGCCGATGACTTGGGCTACGGCGACTTGGCGTGCTACGGCAGCAACGCATTGCAGACCCCCAACATAGACAAACTGTCACAGACGGGCACTACATTCACCCAATGCTACGCCGGCAGCGGCATTTCGTCACCGTCGCGCTGCGCACTAATGACGGGCAAGAACACCGGACAGACCACCATCAGGGACAACCAGTGTACCGCCGGAGGCCTGCTGGGCATCAAGGTGTCAACGGGCGGCGACACCACATACATCCGCCGCGCCAATCTCCTGCCCACAGACACGACCATCGCCACGGTGCTCTCGGCGGCAGGCTACCGCACCTGTCTCGTAAACAAGTGGCATCTCGACGGCTATGACCCTAAAGCCACGCCCAACCACCGGGGCTTCGACGAGTTCTATGGATGGACCATAAGCACGGTGGAGTCAAACTCTCCGTACTACTATCCATACTACAGATTCCACGGCGACAGCCTGATACATATCGACGCCAATGCCAACGACCGCCATGCGCGCCACAACACAGACATATCCACCGATGATGCAATAGCCTTCATCGACCGCAACAAGGAGCGGACTTTCTTCCTTTACCTCGCTTACGACGCGCCTCACGAACCCTACATAATAGACGACACGCAGTGGTATGACACCCGCGATGACTGGACAGACAACACGCGGCGGTATGCCTCGCTCATAACCCACATGGACGAAGCCATCGGAAGACTGCTTGCCCATGTAGACAGTCTCGGCCTGAGGGAGCGCACGCTCGTCATCTTCGCCTCCGACAACGGGGCTGCCGTGCAGGCTCCGCTCAAGGAACTAAACTGCACGGCGGGCTTCAAGGGGCGCAAGGGTATGCTCTACGAGGGCGGCATACGAGTGCCTTTCATCGTCAACCAGCCGGGGCGCGTGCCTGTGCAGCGGCTCGACAACATCATATACTTCCCCGACATGATGCCCACGCTGGCCGCACTGGCCGATGCGGAGAGTTCGTTGCCACAGGGTATCGATGGCATCAACGTATTGCCGCTGTTCTACGGACAACAGGTGGACACCGACAACAGACTGCTCTATTGGGAGTTTCCGGGCAAGCAGCGCGCCGCGCGGCGTGGCGACTGGAAGTGCGTCACCGTCAAGAAAGGCCAACCGCTGGAGCTTTACAACCTGAAAGAAGACCCCGGCGAAAGCCACAACTTGGCCAACGAACTTCCCGACATGGTGAAAAAGTTTGACGAAGAGATGCGGCAAATGCACCAACCATCGCCATATTGGCCTTTGGAGGGAGAACAGCCCACCGCCAAATAAAGTGCGCGACCTGCACCAACGGCATGAAAGACAGCAAAGTATAGGAATGGAAACGATGAAGAAGATAGTGACAATAATGGCCTTTTGCCTTGCGGCAAGCGGGCCTGCGGCTGTGGCGCAACGCTTGACAAAGGCCGGCGAAGGGTATAGCCGCACATCGGTGAACACGGCTGTGTTCAGGGCCAATTCCATAGTGAGCAGCCACGGCTACCAGTTTGTGGCCTACTACGACTCGACAGGCTGCGTGACCATCGCACGCCGCAAGCTCGGCACAGACGCATGGGAGACCACACACACGCAATATTCGGGCAAGGTGGAGGACGCCCACAACGTGATAAGCATCATGGCCGATGGCGACGGCTACCTGCACATGGCTTTCGACCACCACGGAAACAAGCTGCGTTACTGCCGCAGTGTGAAGCCGCTGGAAGCCGACATGGGGCCGCTGGAAACCATGATTGGCACTGACGAGGACGATGTAACCTACCCGGAGTTTTACCGCATGGCCGACGGAGACCTGCTCTTCGCCTACCGTTCCGGGGCTTCCGGCAACGGCAACATGGTGATGAACAGATATTCGGTGGCTGACAAGAGGTGGACGAGGGTGCAAACGAACTTGATTGACGGCGAGGGACAGCGCAATGCCTACTGGCAGATGTGCGTTGACGATGGAGGAACGATACATGTGTCGTGGGTGTGGCGCGAGACACCTGCCGTGAACACGAACCACGACTTGTGCTACGCACGCTCTTACGACAAAGGGCGCACATGGCAGAAAGCCGACGGCACGCCTTACACTCTGCCCATAACGGCAGCCAATGCGGAGTATGCCGTCAGGATACCGCAGAACTCCGAACTGATAAACCAGACCAGCATGTGCGCCGACAAGGCCGGAAATCCGTGCATAGCCACTTACTGGCGTTCCCAAGACTCTGACGTTCCGCAATACCGGATAGTGTGGCACGACGGCTCCGAATGGCACGCCAAACAAGTGTCAGACCGCACCACACCTTTCTCCCTAAGCGGCATCGGCACAAAAATGATTCCCATTGCCCGCCCGCGCATAGCCATGGACAGCGACCGTGTGTATATGATTTTCCGCGATGAGGAACGCGGCAGCCGTGTATCAGTGGCCACAGCCGACAGCGTTTCGGCCACCAAATGGAACGTGGCCGACCTCACATCGTTCTCCGTCGGGTCGTGGGAGCCTTCTTACGACACCGAACTGTGGCGTTCGGGCCATCTCCACATATACGTGCAAGCTACCGGACAAGGTGACGGCGAGAAGACCGTAGACATGCTTCCACAGCCGGTTTATGTGCTTGAAATAGAGGAATAGCACCGGCAGGCGGCAAAAACCGCGCAACCCGAGCCTCGCGCAGTCGTGGCGTAACTGTCGGTCGCAGTCCGCAGCGTCACGTTTTCGGCCAGTCATTGCTTCCCCAATCCGGCTTTCAGTCCACGTATCACGGCACTGGTAAAGCCGGCGTGCTCCATCTCGTTGAGTCCCTTTATCGTCACGCCTCCTGGAGTGGTCACCTTGTCTATCTCCGCTTCGGGATGGTTGCCGTTAGCCTCAAGCAGGCTTACCGCCCCTTTCACAGTCTGGGCGACTATCTTCGTCGCGTCGGTGGCGCGGAAGCCCAGCTCCACTCCACCCTCCGAAGCGGCACGGATATAGCGCATGGCATAGGCTATGCCGCACGAGGCAAGGGTGGTAGCGGCCGGGAGCAGTCGCTCTTCGGTCACTATGGTGGTGCCCAGCTCATCGAACAGTGCGCAGACGGATGCCGTCTCGGCTTCTGTGGCGTTCACCGACACCACGAACGTCATCGAGCACAGCTCGGATATGGCTGTGTTGGGAATGGCAAGAAACAGTCGCGGCGCAACACCTTGCCCATTGCCAGCCCACTCCATGACCTGCCTTGCGGATACGCCGGCAGCAATGACCACTACAGACTGCCGCCCGCAATCCACAACCGGGCTTATCTCTTCGAGCACGCCTTGCACTATCCACGGCTTGACCACAACAAACACCACATCGGCACCGGCAACCGCACGACGGTTGTCAGACGTGGTGGCCGCACCTTTGGCGGCAAACGCGGCCAATGTCTCTGTCGACGGGTCGGCCACGCAGATGCTTTCCGGAGTCCACTTGCCGCATTTCAGCAAGCCGTTGGCGAGCGCACCGCCCATGGCTCCGGCACCAATCACTGATATTTTCATAATTGTCACATTGTAATATAAACGGCACTCTGCCATGAGTGCGGCTCTCCGGCGCACGAAAGCCGGCAGGTTGCCGCAGGCCACGCCTCCTTCACACGGCCATGCCCGCGAACGCCGCGCCTTATGGCAGGCATTTCTTCAATTTCTCCACAAACTCGTCGGCCATGCCCGTGGTAAAGCAGAGGGGCGGCAACAGGCGGATAGTGTCTGTGCCCGAGCATCCGGTGAACACATGCTCATCGTAAATGAGGCGGTTGCGCACTTCCTTGCAAGGAATGTCCAAGTCAATGCCCACCATCAGTCCGCGCCCGCGTATGTCTGTGATGTGCGGGCACGACGACTGCAAATGCTTCAGACGAGTCATCAGGTAGCGACCAGTGACTTCAGCATTCTCCACAAGCCGCTCGCCCTCCATCACATCAAGCACAGCCAAGGCAGCCGTACACGCCAGATGATTGCCGCCAAACGTGGTGCCCAGCCGGCCGTAGACGGGCGTGAAAGCGGGCGATATGAGCACCGCACCCATGGGGAAGCCGTTGCCGATGCCCTTGGCCACGGAGATTAGGTCCGGACGTATGCCCAACCACTGATGGGCGAAGAACATGCCGCTGCGCCCGTAGCCGCACTGTATCTCATCGCAGATGAGTACCGTGCCGTAACGCTTGCATGCGTCAGCCAGACCTATTGCAAACTCCGCCGTGGCCATGCGTATGCCCCCGACGCCCTGTATGCACTCGATGATGCAGGCGCACACATCGCCCTTTGACAGCTCGGCCTCCCAGGCGGCGAGGTCGTTCAGCGGCAAATAAGTGACGTGGCCATTGTCGTTTATGGGCGCTTTTATCTTCGGGTTGTCTGTCACCTCCACAGCCAGCGACGTGCGCCCGTGGAACGCCTTTTCCGCCGCGAGCACGCGGGTGCGGCCATTGGCAAACGACGCTAACTTCAAACAGTTCTCATTGGCCTCCGCCCCGCTGTTCACCAAAAACAGCTGATAGTCCTCATAACCGCACATGCGCCCCAGCCGTTCGGCCAGTCTCACCTGCAGCTTGTTCACTACAGAGTTGCTGTAAAAGCCCAGCATTCTTGTCTGCAAGTCCATCATCTCCACATAGTGAGGATGGCAGTGGCCAATGCTGATGACCGCATGTCCCCCATACAGGTCAAGATATTCCCGGCCTTTGTCATCCCATACGTGGCAACCCTTGCCCTTTACGATGTTTATGTCAAATAAAGGATATACATCAAAAAGATTCATTGTATGACAATATTTTTATTTAATGCCCGCAACCGCCGCAGTGCATGGCATGTTCGCACATCGGATGCAAACCGGCACATCCCGACGGAAGCTGCGTATATTAACATTTCTCACCGTGACTGCCGCGAAATGGGCAGCGCATCCTCGCGGCACAACGGCACATTGCGCGCCACGCGCGGCCCGTATCAGAACGCCGAGGCTTTCAGCCGCAGCCCGGCCGTCTCCTCCAGTCCGAACATCAGGTTCATGTTCTGCACGGCCTGACCCACAGCCCCTTTCAGCAGATTGTCTATGCAGGATGTTATCAGCAACTTGTCGTCATGCTTGTCGCAATGGACGAGGCACTTTGTTGTGTTCACCACCTGCTTCAGGTCTATCTGGCTGTCAATGTAATGGGTCAGCGGAGCATCGCGGTAGAAGTCTTTGTAGGCGGCCACAATGTCGCCGATGGCGGCTTGCGTGCGCACCACGGCAGTGGCGAAGATGCCACGTGCGAAGCTGCCGCGATAGGGAATGAAGTCTATCTGCGCTGTGAGTGAGCCTTGCTCCTGCTCGAGGCTCTGGCGGATTTCAGGCACATGCTGGTGACAGAAAGGCTTGTAGACACTCATGTTGTCAACGCGCCATGAGAAGTGGGTGGTGGCACCGGGCTTCTGTCCGGCACCGGTAGAGCCGGTAACGGCGTTCACCATCACATCGTCGCAAAGCAGCTTCATCCGCGCAGCGGGCAACAAGGCCAACTCTATGCACGTGGCAAAGCAGCCGGGATTGGCCACACGGGTGGCTGCGGCTATGCGGTCACGGTTGATTTCCGGCAGGCCATACACGAAGTCATTGCCCCGCGCGGCCAGTCGGAAGTCTTGCGCCAGGTCGATAATCTTCACCCCGGCGGGCATATTGTGCTCTTTCAGGAAAGCCTCGCTCTTGCCGTGGCCGAAGCAAAAGAACACCACATCGACGGCATCGAACGGCATCGCGGACGCGAACACCATGTCGGTGTCGCCATAAAGGCCTTCGTGTACCTCTGCCAAAGGCTTGCCGGCGGCACTCTCACTGTGGGCAAACACTATCTCTGCCTGCGGATGGTTGAGCAGCAGGCGTATCAACTCGCCTCCGGTATAGCCGGCGGCGCCCATTATTCCTATTCTTACTTTGTCCATGGAAGTCGCTTGCTTGGCATTATCCAATACAGAATGGGGTAAAGGATGACTCCGCAGAATCCGGTGAACAAGGTGAGCAGCGCGTAAACAATGCGCACTATCGTGGGGTCAATGCTGAAATACTCGGCAATGCCGCCGCAAACGCCACCTATCATCCTGTCGTCAGAGAGCGTGAGTCGTCTTTTTTCGGGCATGTCCGTCAACGCTTTTCGTCTTTGTGAATGCCATAGTACACCCGCAGCGGAGTGCTCATCACCTTTATGAAGCCCTTGGCCTCGTCGGCAGTCCAGCCGTGCTGCATCTCGCCATATTCGCCAAGCGGCGACTTCGTAAGGTCGTCCGGAGAGTCCACTCCCACGGTTTCGAAGCCCAACGGGCGCAACTTCAGTATGGCCGTGCCGTTCACATTGCGCTGCGACGAGGCGAGCATGGCTTCCATGTCGGCCATCACCGGCTCCAGATACTGGCTTTCATGCAAGAACATGCCGTACCAGTTGGCCACTTGGTCTTTCCAATACTGCTGCCA
Organism: uncultured Prevotella sp.; assembly: GCA_964554115.1. GTDB lineage: Bacteria > Bacteroidota > Bacteroidia > Bacteroidales > Bacteroidaceae > Prevotella. The sequence goes on along the minus strand of CAZKMT010000011.1, from coordinate 6,919 downwards.
CTTGCTCAGCGTCGACTTCTCCAGCAGACGGTGAGCCTCGATGATCAGCTTCGGCGCGGCGGCCTCGAAGCCCACGCGACCCTTTATGCCTATTATCGTGTCGCCAACGTTGCTGTCGCGGCCTATGGCATAGGCCGCGCCTATCTCCTCTATCTTCTGTATGGCTTCCACCCTGTCGGCATAAGGCTCGCCGTTCACAGCCACCACTTCGCCCCTCTCAAACGTTATCTTGAGCAGTTCTTCGCCGCTCTTGGTGACATGCTTCAGGTAAGCCTCCTCCGGCAGTCCTTGCGTCGGGTCAAGCAATTCGCCGCCGCAGATGCTCGTTCCCCAGATGCCCACATTGTAAGAATACTTCAACTTGGCGAAGTCGGCATTGAAGCCGTGACTGTTGAGGTAGTCCACCTCTTCCTTGCGGCTCAGCGCGTGGTCGCGCGTCAGGGTTATGATTTCCACCCCCGGAGCCAGCACGAGGAACGTCATGTCGAAGCGTATCTGGTCGTTGCCGGCTCCCGTCGACCCGTGGGCGATGGCGTCGGCGCCAATCTCATTGGCATAGCGCGCTATGGCCAAAGCCTGGAATATGCGCTCCGAGCTTACCGAGATGGGGTAGCTGTTGTTGCGGAGCACGTTTCCGAATATCATGTACTTGAGCGATTTCTCGTAGTACTCGTGCGTAACGTCGAGCGTCACATACTGCTTGGCGCCCAGCTTGTAGGCGTTCTCTTCGTTCTTGGCCAACTGCTCGGCACTGAAACCGCCCGTGTTGGCACACGCCGCATATACATCGTAGCCGTCGTTCGCCAGCTTCATCACTGTGTACGAGGTGTCCAGTCCGCCTGAAAAGGCCACCACCACTTTTTTCTTTGACATATCGCTTGCTTTTGTTGGTTATTGTCTCATTGATGGATGCGGCGCACCGCCGCCGCGCTCACTTCCCGCCGATCAAGGTGTCCGGATCCACGGGCAGACACTCGTCGGGGTGGTCCGCCGGGTCGTAGAGCATCCCGGTACAGATGCAATAGCGTCGGCCTGTGCGCTTGAGTACGTCCACGTTGATGCACCCCTCGCAGCCGCGCCAGAAAGCCTCGTCGTCGGTAAGGTCAGCAAACGTCACGGGCAGGTAGCCGAGGTGCGTGTTCATCTTCATCACGGCCGAGCCGCTGGTAAGACTGAATATCTTCGCTTTCGGCCAGCGCGTGCGCGCCAGCGTAAACGTGAGGTCTTTTATGTGTTTCGCCACGCCGAGATTGCGGTATTCCGGTGCCACGATAAGCCCCGACGTGGTGACATACTGCTTGTTTCCCCATGTCTCTATGTAACTGAAGCCCGCAAACTTGTCGCCGCAAAGGGCTATCACGGCCTTGCCTTCGTTCATCTTCGTGGCTATGTATTCGTGGGTGCGCTTGGCGATGCCCGTCCCGCGCACTTTCGCCGCCGCCGCCATTGCTTCCAATATCGTGTCAACGTAAACCTCGTGGCCGGCATTGGCCACCATTACCTTTATGTCTTCCATTTCACATGTCATGTTTCATGGATGGACGCAGGGCGGAAAGCCCGCACGCCACCTCATATATATGGAAAGAACCGCGCACCGCCGACACACGGAGTGTCCTGTTCCCGGCCGTGCGCCGTCCCTCGCATTTCTTCGTTTAACGTCACCGGTGCCCTACGGTAGAGGCGGGCAGACCCGCGCCGACGGCGGTCTCCCACAGCTCGCACCGGTTCACTTCATGTTAGGCACCACGGCACTCAGTGCGCCCACCACGTCTTTCTCGGTAGCCCCCTCCTTCACCACTATGAATATGGTGTCGTCGCCGGCTATCGTTCCCAAGATATATGGTATGTCGCTATTGTCTATATTATACGCTATGCTGCTGGCATAGCCGGGGCGCGTCTTTATAACGCCCATGTTTCCGGAGAATGTTATCGACAGGAAGCCCGGCACCTGCATCATTTCCTTTACCTGCGCCGGGGTGCTCACGCGCTTGTACATGGCCACGTTGGGCAACACGTACACGTAGTTGCCGCTCATTGTGGCCGCCTTGGCCACTTTCATCTGCTTCAGGTCACGGCTCAGCGTCGCCTGCGTCAGCTTGAAGCCCTCCTTTTGCAGGGCTGTCAGCAGCTCTTCCTGGCTTCCCATCTCCTGGCTGGAGATTATCATCCGCAAAGTGTCCAACCTGTCTTTCTTCGTCTTCATTCTCTGTATGTTTATGCGAACACGGTTGCAAAGATATACATATTCATGCTTATTCGCAAACATTTTGCGTATATTTTTGCGGAACAGTCACTTTTTTCTTGATGGAATGGCGCAATAAGCCGCCAAGGAGAGCCGCCGTCGGGCATGGCGCTGCATTCGGTTTGGGTAAAAAAACATCGGTGAAGACCGGTTCAAACCAATCTCCACCGACTGTCGGGATGAGGCGACTCGAACGCCCGACCCCTACGTCCCGAACGTAGTGCGCTACCAACTGCGCTACATCCCGTGCCTAAAGCAGGTGCAAAGGTACGGTATTTTTTTCAAAAGCACGCACTTTTCCCCTAAAAAATTTTCCAACGGCAGGAAACATGGCCTCACAAAGACGAAAAAGAGAGGCATCCGGAAATGCCGGACGCCCCTCATTGACAGTAAGAAACCCGATTACTTAATCACGACTTTCTTGCCACCGACGATGTAAAGGCCCTTGGCCAGACCGTCGAGCGAGTCGCCGGCCTTGCGAACCATTACGCCATTGATGGTGTAAACATTGCCGTTGCCGGCACTCTCTGCCGCGCCGGTGTTCACCTCGGTGATGCCCGTGGCAATCAGGTCGGCATCGCCCACCTCGATGCGGTAGATGTGGCATCCGCTCGTGGTCGTGGCAATCACGTCAACAAGGTCGGAGCCGAGGTCTTCCGGAACGATGCACTCAAATGTGGTCTTCTCGTCGGCAGTCCATGTGTCGATGGTTTCGTCGCCGACAGACAGGGTCACGCCGCGCTCGTTACCATTCCTGTGCGACTCCACATCCATCACAATCTTTTGGCCGGGCTGCACGTTCGGGATAGTCAGCTGCAAGCCCGCGCCATTGAGCCACAGGTAAGACCCGCCGTCGTATGTGCCGATGCTCGTCTCAGGATAGTCGATGGCTATTGCCACGGTGCTGTTGAGGCTCGTCACGTTGTTGAAGAGCAGTCCTTCGGTCTCGGCTATCACCTCGCCGTTGGCCTCAAGCGTCATCGGCTCGCTGATAAGGCTGCCATACCAGTAGACTATGCCCGAATCACGCAACGGGTCGCTATCGGTAGCTCCGCCGTCTTTCTCATAGCGTCGCCAGCCTGTCTCGGTGCCGGCCTCGGGCCACGGTTCGGAGACGTACTCGCTCGCGTCGGCCTCAAGATTGGCTACGGTCTCGTCGCTCCAGCTCGTGAAGTCCCACAGGCGGTATTCCTGCGCCTCGCCCGTCTCTTCGGCATCCCCGGTCAGCGTAATGGCGTCTATGCGGGTGTTGCTGTTGATGGTGAACACAACGGTGTTGAGGTAGATGTTATCCGTGGTCCAGGTCGTACCGTCAAGCTCGCCGTCATCGGGAGTGGCATCAAAGTAAGCCACGCCATCGGCGTCTTCGTCAACGTCGAACACAATCCTGGCTATCCGCCTGCCTTCCAGCCCCGTAATGGTGAGCGTGCCGCTGAACATGCGCAGCTGCGGGCCGTCATCGGTTGAATACATGCGGTTTGTGTTAATTACGGAGTCATCCTTGGGCGAGACAGTCACGGTGAACTCGTCTGCCGTATAAGTGGTGGTCGTCGTGATGTCGCCAGCCGTAGACGTGCCGCTTGACACCGGAACGTCGAGCGCGTTGAAATCGAGAACGCCCGTGGCGCACTCAGTGGTCGTTGCCACGCTGCCCGTCTTCACGATATACACGAAGTCGATGCCGCGCCCCGACGTGCCCGCCGGGTCGAGCGTGATGTCGGTGGTGCCGGTTATCTCAAACTCGTCGCTATTGCCGTCAAGCAGATAGCCCGCCGTAGTGAGGCTCAGTACTTCCACGTCGCCGGCCTTGAACAGGAACTCGGTGCCGGCGTTGCCCCATACAGACGAATAGAGCACATACTTGCCGGGCTCAAGCGTGGTGATTACTACAGGCTCTTCACTGGTATTGTTGGCCGCCGTGCCACCGGAACACCTGACATCGGCGTTGTAGCCGGTGAAAGCCGTCAGGCCCTCGATGTCTTCAGCCTCGGAGTAGAACACCACATTGGTGACATCCTCACTGTAACCGAATACGATTGCGGTCTGCCCGTCTCTGCTCAGAGTAATCGAGCCTTTGTAATAACCGGCGCTCGTATAGCCCGAACCCACTGTTTGCGAAGCAATCCTATAGAGCGTCCCGTCCATGTTGTAATGCCTCGGATAGGTGAAGTAAACGGTCTCGCCCTCAAAGTCGCTGCCGGTGACCAGCGTGAACGTGTCGGTGGCGACAACGGCAACAGCCGTGTAACTGTATGTGTCGGCCTCGCGGAACGTGAGGGTTATCACGTTGCTTTCAGCGTCCTCGGAGGCGGTGATGGTGTCATTGCCGCTCTCATAGACGTACTTGATTGTTCCGTCTTCGCTGTAGAAAGAGGCCATGTCATCGTCGCTCGCCGTGGCGGTCTCGCCAATGACTACGGCGTATGACGTGTCAGACTTCAGCTCGCTGCCCTCCTCATCCACGAAGCGCACGGTGTAAGTCGTCATCTCGTCAGCCGAAGCGGTGGTGATGGTCAGCGTCGGGGCGTACTCCGATGCCTTGCCGTAGAGTTGGCAGCCGGCGGCATTGCCCGTCCACTGGAAGATGATGTAGTCCTGACCTGCGTTGACTATGGCCTGCACGGCAGCCGTAACGTCCTGCGTAAGGTTCATCCTGTCGCCCGTGCCGCCGGTGGTAGCAGACTCCACGGCAACGGTTCTGCTGTCGGTGTACCTCAGGTCTGTGCCCGTGCTCTCAAGCAGGTAGTCATAGTCGAGGGTGAAGCCGGCGTTCATGTAATATATAATGTCATCGCGGGTATAGTTTCCACCCTGGTTAACGCTGTAAGTAAGCGTCGCGCCTGTGACAGACGAGCCTTCCGGAATGCTCAGCGAGAACTCGGCGTAAGCAACGGCAGCCCAAGCGGTGGCGGCATCATTGTTGTAATACTCCGTCTCGTTGTCAACCGTGTTGGGACCTGAGTTGGAACCCCACACTGCGCTTGCCGTGTGCTCCAGCGTGGCCGTTATGTCTTCTGCATAAGCTCCCATCGTTCCCACGGCCATGCCTATCATCAATGCTGCGCCTTTAAGTAGATTTCTCTTCATGATTGCTTTGTCTATTATATTTGCGCCTGGCGGCCCGTTGGCGCGTATTGTTTTGTTTCTTGGTTGTTCGGTCCGTTGCCGCGAGCCGTTCAAGCCTCCCAGTCTTGGTGGTAAGGCCGGCGACGGAGAAAGTAATCATCCGTGATTTCGTCTTCCTTCTGTATCTTGGTCATTTTAGGTTCTTAATAATATATGATGAGTAAAAGTTGTGCCTCATCGTTTTCACACGTTGCTAAGATACACTTTTCTTTTCAAATTGCGCGCAAAACATCATTTCATTTAACGACTTTTATTTTTTTACACGGATAAAATGAGCAATAAAATAATAGCAATATGTGATTAACGCGACCGGGCTGCCGTGACGATGCCCGGCATGGAATGACGATATGAAAAGGGCATCCGGAAGTGCCGGATGCCCCTCATCAAATTAAATTGACAGGCGGAAGCCCGATTACTTGATCACGACTTTCTTGCCATCGATGATGTAAAGGCCCTTGGCCAGACCGTCAAGCGAGTCGCCGGCCTTGCGAACCATTACGCCATTGATGGTGTAAACGTTGCCGTTGGCGTTCTCTACACCGGTGTTCACTTCGCTGATGCCTGTGGCAACGCCACCCTCCTCGCTCGTCTTCACGATGTAAACGTAGTCGATGCCGCGCCCGGTCGTGGTCTGAGTGTTGAGCGTGATGTCGGTATTGGCGTCGAGCGTGAACTCACCACTATTGCCTGTAAGCAGATAGCCCACCGTAGTGAGGCTCAGCAAATCCACGTCGCCGGCCTGGAACAGGAACTCGGTGCCGCTGTTGCCCCATACAGCCGAATAGAGTATATACGTGCCCGGAGTAAGCGTGGTGATTACAACAGGCTCTTCGCCGGCGTTGTAGGCCGCCGTGCCATCGGAGCACCTGATGTCGGCATTGTTGTCGGAGAATGCCGTCAGACCCTCAATGTCTTCAGCCTCAGAGTAGAACACCACATCAGTGACATCCGGACTGTAACCATCGACAGCCACAACCTGCCCGTCTTCAGTCAGAGTGAACGAACCCTTGTGATAACCGGCACTCGTGTAGCCCGAGCCGGAGGTCTGCTGTGCAATCGAGTAGAGCGTTCCGTCGAGGTTGTAATACTTCGGATAGGTGAAGTAAACAGTCTCGCCCTCAAAGTCGCTGCCGGTAACTACCTCATACGTCTCACTGCCAACGACGGTGTAAACCGTGTAGCTGTACGTGTCGGCCTCGCGGAACGTGAGGGTTATCACGTTGCTTTCAGCGTCCTCGGAAGCGGTGATGGTGTCATTGCCGCTCACGTAGATGTACTTGATTGTTCCGTCTTCGCTGTAGAAAGAGGCCATGTCATCGTCGCTCGCCGTGGCGGTCTCGCCAATGACTACGGCGTATGACGTGTCAGACTTCAGCTCGCTGCCCTCCTCATCCACGAAGCGCACGGTGTAAGTCGTCATCTCGTCAGCCGAAGCGGTGGTGATGGTCAGCGTCGGGGCGTACTCCGATGCCTTGCCGTAGAGTTGGCAGCCGGCGGCATTGCCCGTCCACTGGAAGATGATGTAGTCCTGACCTGCGTTGACTATGGCCT
>CAZKMT010000010.1:0-46886 GCA_964554115.1 uncultured Prevotella sp. | reverse complement strand
AATGGAGGGATTCATAAAACAGACACCACGCAGGCAAGCACCGCGTGGGCGAGGCGGGCTACCTGTTCGTTGACGACGGGAAGACGCTCGAAATGAACCGCCAATACCTTGGCCATGACTACTACACAGACATCCTCACCTTCGACCACAGCGAGGGTGAGACACTCAACGGCGACAATAGTGATAAGCTTTGACACTGTGCTCACCAACACGAAAAAGTCCAAGAAGCCATACCACGAGGAGCTGCACCGCGGCATCATACACGAAATACTGCACCTCTGCGGCATAAACGACAAGGAACCAGACGAACCGAACAAAAGGAAAACGCCGAAGACAACGCGCTAAAACTGCTGCAAGAGGACGAACCGTAACCGCACGGCATAGAATGCAAGGGCACAAAGCGACAGGCAACCCGCACGGACACACTGTTAAAGTTGCCAAATATAACTGTCTTTAATTTGCCGTTTGGCAAAAAAATCAGATCTTTGCAGATTGATAACGAAACAAATATGCGTAAGGTAATCGGAATAGGTGAGACGGTTCTCGACATCATTTTCAAAGACGAACAACCCATAGGCGCGGTGCCGGGCGGGTCGGTTTTCAACGGGATAATATCGCTTGGACGCGCCGGCGTGGACACCACGTTCATCAGCGAAGCGGGCAACGACCGCGTGGGGCGCAAGGTGATAGACTTCCTGAAGCAAAACGGGGTCAACGCCGACTGCGTGTGCGTGTACCCAAACAGCAAATCACCAATATCACTGGCGTTCCTCGACGATGACAACAACGCCGAATACATATTCTATAAAGACCACGCGCACGACAGGCTTGACTTCTCGTATCCCGACGTGCAGCGCGATGACGTGGTGATGTTCGGCTCGTTTTATGCCATCAACCCCGTGATAAGGCCGCAGGTGACAGGCTTCATCGAATATGCGCGCAACCGAGGAGCCATACTCTATTACGACGTAAACTTCCGCGCGTCGCACCGCAACGACGTGATAAAGGTGACACCAAACATACTTGAAAACCTGGAGTATGCCGACATAGTGCGCGGCAGCACGGACGATTTCAACGTGATGTTCCACAAGACAGACCCCGATGCCATCTACCGCAGCGAGGTGGCTTTCTACTGCAAACGCTTCATCTGCACGGGCGGCGCCGCTCCCGTGGCCCTCAGAGCCGGCGGAGGATTCAGCAAAGACTACCCGACGATGGCCACCGACACGCTGAGCACCATCGGCGCGGGCGACAACTTCAACGCCGGTTTCGTGTACGGCCTGCTCAAGCACGGCATAACACGCAACGTACTCGAAGCCGGCCTCAGCGAACAGCAGTGGGACGGCGTGATGCACTACGCGCAACTCTTTGCCGCCAACTGTTGCCGCAGAATCAGCAACTCAATCGACGAGGACTTCGGACGGCAGATGAAAGAGGAACTGCGCACAAGCTGAAACGGAACCCGACCGCCGCGCCGCCGCACACACAAAGGCGCAGGCCGGCCCGCCGCCACAACCGACCAACGATAAAACATAAATACTGAATCATGCAAGAGATAACAAACAAGATTTACTACGTGGGCGTCAACGACCGCAACAAGAACCTGTTCGAGGGCCTGTGGCCTCTGCCCAATGGCGTGTCGTACAACTCCTACCTAATCGTAGACGACAAGGTGTGCCTCATCGACACCGTGGAAGCCGACTTCTTCCTGCCTTTCATGGAGCGCATACGCGAGGTGATAGGCGACCGCCCTGTCGACTATCTCGTGATAAACCACATGGAGCCCGACCACAGCGGCTCCATATCGATGATAAAGAAATACTATCCCGGCATAACCATCGTGGGCAACAACAAGACGTTTGACATGATGAAAGGCTTCTACGGCATAGCCGATGGCAGGCTGGCCGTGAAGGAAGGCGACACGCTGGACCTCGGCAGCCGCAAGCTCACGTTCGTAATGACGCCCATGGTACACTGGCCGGAGACGATGGTAACGCTCTCCGCCGACGACCGCGTCCTCTTCTCGGGCGACGCCTTCGGGTGCTTCGGCGCCCTCAACGGCGGACTGGTGGACTCGCAGATAAACTGCGACACGTTCTGGCTTGAGATGGTCCGCTACTACTCCAACATCGTGGGTAAGTACGGCACGCCTGTTCAAAACGCGCTGAAGAAGCTCGACGGCGTGGCGATAGACTATATCTGCTCCACCCACGGCCCCGTGTGGCATGAGCATATAGGCCGCGTGATGCAGATGTACCGGCGCATGAGCAGCTATGAAACGACACCGGGACTCGTCATCTGCTACGGCACCATGTACGGCAATACGGAGCGCGCGGCCGAAGTGATAGCCGCCGCAGCGAGCCGCGCCGGCCTTAAAGACATCGTGATGTACAACGTGTCGAAGACCCACCACTCTTACATCATACGCGACGTGTTCCGCTACAGCGGTCTCATAGTGGGCGCGCCGACCTACAACGCGGGGCTTTACCACGAGATGGAGGTGCTACTGTCGGAGCTGGCCGGAAAGGACATAAAGAACCACTGCATAGGCTGGTTCGGCAGCTACGCCTGGGCGGGCAAGGCCGTGGCCAAGATTCAGGAGTGGAACGACACGCGCCTGCATTTCGAGCCAGTGGGCACACCTGTGGAGATACGCCAAAGCCTCGACGCCAACACGCACGCCCAATGCGAGGAGCTGGGGCGCGCCATGGCCGAAAGGCTCTTGCAGGCAGGCTGCTGACAAGCGTTCCGCCGCCGAAAGCCGGGTCGGCTACGGCATGTGTCCGGCGGGCTTTCGGCGCAGCGTGCCGTGGATTGCGCATGAAGCCCACGGCGCGCGCAAGCACAGCCGGCAAAATGGCACTCTCTCCGCCTGTGGGCCAGCTCGCCGGCCGGTGGCCATGCCCTACCGTGAGAGCAGTTCCTCAAGCTGTTCGAGGCTCGTGGCTACGACAACGGTGTCGCGCCAGTTTCCGCGCACGCCATTGCGGCGGCTCAAGTCGTCAAGCATGGCTATGAGAGTGTCCCAATAACCGTTGACATTGAGGAGGGCCACCGGCTTCCGGTGATAACCGAGAGTGGCTGCGGCGGCCACGGTAAACACCTCGTCGAGGGTGCCTATGCCGCCCGGCAAGGCCACGAACGCATCGCTCCGGGTCATCATAAGCTCCTTGCGGTCGCCCAGGTTGTCACACGGTATGTGCACGTCCAAGTGGCAGCTTGTGTGGCCGTGCCTCTCAATCTTGGTGGGCACGACCCCCACCACCATGGCACCGGCTTCCCTCGCAGGCCGAGCCACACTCTCCATCAGGCCCATGTCGGTGCCGCCGAACACCAACGTGTGGCCGTTGCGGCCTATCCAACGCCCCAAATTCTCCGCCACGGCGTAGATGTCAGGGTCGAGGTTGCCGTTGGCCGAACAGAAAACGCATATTTTCATAATATTGGCTTTTTGATTCTTTCAGCCGCCTGTGCGCGGCATTTCAATGCGCAAAGATACCAAAATGCCCCGTTCGTGCAAAATAATTCATGTATTTTGCAGTCCAACTAATTTATTTTCACTACCTTTGCAGCCGAAAGCCGCAGACCGTCGTCAGCAGTTGGGCTGGGGGTGTGGGGCTAATAATGCTTATATTTTATATTTGTTAGATTGAAAACGTTTGAAGAATTGGGCGTAAGCGAAGAGATTCGCCGCGCCATTGAGGAGTTGGGCTTTGAAAAACCAATGCCCGTGCAAGAAGAAGTAATCCCCTATCTGCTTGGCAATCGCAACGATGTAATTGCCTTGGCTCAAACCGGAACGGGCAAGACGGCGGCCTTCGGCATTCCTATTCTGCAGCGCATCGACGTGCGTTGCCGCGACACGCAGGCCTTGGTGCTCAGCCCCACACGCGAGCTGTGCCTGCAAATAGCAGACGACCTGAAAGATTTTTCCAAGTACATGGGCGGAGTCAACATCGTGCCTGTGTACGGTGGAGCGTCCATCGAGAACCAAATCCGCGCCTTGAAGCATGGCGCGCAAATCATCGTGGCAACGCCGGGACGCCTCATAGACCTCAAGAACAGGGGCATAGCCAAGCTCGGCGGCGTCAGCAACGTGGTGCTCGACGAGGCAGACGAGATGCTCAACATGGGCTTCTCAGACAGCATCAACGAGATATTCGAGAGCCTGCCCGAAGACCGGAACACGCTGCTCTTCTCGGCAACGATGAGTCGCGAGATTGAGAAAATAGCCTCATCGTACTTGCGCAACCACAAAGAGATAGTGGTGGGAAGCCGCAACGAGGGCGCCGAGAACGTGAACCACGTGTACTACATGGTGAACGCCAAAGACAAGTATTTGGCGCTGAAGCGCATCGTTGACTACTATCCGCGCATCTTCGCCATCATCTTCTGCCGCACGAAGCGCGAGACACAAGAGGTGGCCGACAAGCTGATACACGACGGTTACAACGCCGAGTCGCTGCACGGCGACCTGTCGCAGCAGCAGCGCGACCTCACCATGCAGAAGTTCCGCAGCCACCTCACCCAGCTGCTCGTGGCCACCGACGTGGCCGCACGCGGCCTTGACGTGGAAGACCTGACGCATGTCATCAACTACGGGATGCCCGACGACATTGAGAGCTACACCCACCGCAGCGGGCGCACAGGCCGCGCCGGCAAGAAAGGAACATCAATCGCCATCGTACACTCACGGGAAAAGTCGAAGATACGCGCTGTCGAGAAGCAGATAGGCAAGCAGTTCGTGGAGGGCAAGCTGCCCACGCCACAGGAGATTTGCACCAAGCAGCTGTACAAGGTGATAGACGAGATAGTGAAAGTGGATGTCAACGAGGAGGAGATTGCTCCTTTCATGGACGAGATAAACCGCCACTTCGAGTTCATCGACAAGGAGGACATAATAAAGAAGATGGTAAGCCGCGAGTTCGGACGCTTCTTGGCTTACTACGCCGACGCGCCCAAGATTGAACAGCCCAGCGGGAAAGGCGATTCGCGAAAGGAGAAGAAAGAGCGCAGCGCCGGCGGACGCGGCGGACGGCGACAGGCAGAATATGGCTATCGCCGCCTATTCATAAACCTCGGAAAAGACGATGGCTTCTACCCGGGCGAAGTAATGCAGTTCATCAACCACTACGTGGACGGACGGCAAGAGGTGGGACACATCGACCTGAAAGGCAAGTTCTCATATATAGAAGTGCCTGAACGTGATGCGGCACGGGTCATGAGGGCACTCAACGGCACGCGATACCGTGGACGCGATGTTCGCTGCAACGATGCCGACGAGCCAAATATGGCCGGAGCGCGCGGCAGACGTGGCGGCGCGCAAGGTGGAGCTTTTGACAAGTTTGAGCGGAAATCAAAAAAGCGCGGCAACAAAGAACGCGCCTCGCAAGGCAACAAAGGCTTTGACAACTCAGGCGATACAGGCGACTGGCGGCAGTTTTTTCAAAACAACGACACAAAGTTGAAAGGCGAAGAGCCCGACTTCGCGGAGGAGGGATGGGCGCGCCGCAAGTCTAAGAAGAAATAAACTTGTGACATGCAAGGGGCATTGCCCCCTTGCCCGATGCGCGGCATGGCGCATGACATGCGCCACGACGGTGGGTTCGCAACGTCATGGCCGCAACGCACAAACCCGAAATGACATGCAATGAAGCCACCCCGGCACATGGGGTGGCTTCATTGCATGATTGCTATCTGTACACCACAGGACGGCCATCGGCGGTGAAGCCCTCCGCCGACACGACAATCTGATTGCATGTAGAGTTGTTGTAGAACTCGATGACGGCCTCGCCGTTCGCGTCGGTGGTCACGCCCGGGTTCCAGTAGAGCGTGCGGCGGTAATCGGCCATCGGAGGCATCAGGCTGTAGTCGGGCGACTGGAACGTCTCCACTCGGCTGTAACCATCGAAATGGGTGGTGCGCAGGCCTTTCTGCTTGGCCGGAAACGTGTGGTGCGAATAGAGGAAAATGGTGACTGGGCTGTAAGAAGCGAGTTTCGGTATTGACACGTATGTCCGCCAGACGTTCTCGTCTTCAGATATGTAAACGCTCTTGAACTCGTCGAGCCAGCGCGGCATCTCCTCCGAACTGTTGTCTCTAACGTACTCGATGTCGCTCGAAGTAACCGACCGCGCGTTGGTGGCATAATAAAAAAAGTTGTTGAGAATCCACACTATCGGGCGATTTTTATAACCCATGCCATCGCGTGTGACGAAGTTTCTGTACGTGATTCCGTCAGTCATGTGGTCCACATCGCTTTGCAATTCGTCAGACGGAGCACCCGGTTGCAGCGGGTTTGCCCATTCGGAGCCATCGGTTGCCGCGCTCTCATCGGAATCCGTATCTATTTCTGTTGCCGCGTAACTGTCATCGTTGTTGTCAATCTCCGAGCCGCCGAAGAAGCTGTTCTTCCGTGCCAGCCACTCGAAGATGGTGGGAGTGTCCTCGCCACGGTCGTAGATTTCGTCGGCGGCCCTGTCACAGTCGTAGCGCACGTATGACTTCGACGCACCACGACTCTCATCTTCCCAAGCGGCGCGCGCGTTCTCGAAGAGACGCTTGCCCTTGACCTCCACCTCCCTCACCATGTGCACGCGCTCGTCCATGGACAGACGAGCCATCACGCTGTCCGGCACGTCGGACTCGGCCACTGACAAAGACGCCCCGACAATGCCGGTCTGAGGAGCTGTCTCAAGAGGGGAGAGGAAGCGCGCTGAGGGAGTGAAGTTGCGGTCGATGCCGACACGATAGCCAGAGGCCTTGCCCGATTGGTCGCGAGTGTTGAGCAGCAGTGTCCACTCACCCTCGCAGTCGGGCAGGCCGAAGACATAAGCACCGGCGGAGTCGGTGGTGGCGGTGCCGCGCATCGATTCGCCTGCGGCGTTGTAGAGCGTGGCGGTGAGGCTCACACCACCGGCAACGCGGCCACGCCTGGTCGTGCGCAGCTGGCCGTAGAGGTACAGGCCGTCCTCGATGGGGTGGCTTCGCGCGAACGATTTCGAGCCGTCCATCTGGGCGATGTCGTACCTGCGCCAGCCCTGAACCAGCATAAGAAGGTCGGCGGCGAGCCGATGTTCCGCATCGTCGGCCTCAAAATAATAGTCGGGGTCGGACACGAAGCCCCTGATGTCGGAGGACAGGAGCAGCCACGTGGCGGCATCGCCGGAGCCGCCGTTAACATCAGACGACTTGTCGCGCACCGACACGGAGAACGTAGCGCCTGGCTCGGCAGACGCGCGGAGGGTCAGGCGACCGTAAGGGGAGAGCGCACCATCTGCCACGATGCCTATCGTATCGGACGGAACGCCGGGGGCTATGAACACCATCCGCTCGGCGGCTATCGAACCGTCGGGCGTGACGAGGGCAAACTGGCTCACGCCAACAGGCATGTCGCCACGACCGAAGAGGCGGACGGCGTGCGGCTCATCGGAGGATATGATATCGGCGGCCACCACGGAGCCGCCGCTGACCAGCACGAGAGCCAAAGGCGAGGCAAAGCCCTCGGAGCGGCTGACGGACACAGACACGCGGTCGCCACTGACGGCATCGACCGACATCACGCAGCTGGAGCTGTCGGCATCGGGCAGGCTGAACACGCGACTACTGCCATTGGAGCCGACCACGGTGAGCGTGGCGGGCTCGGGGCCGGGGGTGTAGTCGAACACGCCGCGACCCTCGCGGACGGTAGCAACCGGCACTGATACGCCGCCGGACAGGGATAGCGTGCCGGAAGCATCGAGCGGAGAGCCATCGGCGTCAAGCACGTCGAAAGCCACGCGAGACGGCAAACCGCGCACAAGACGGCCTCCCTCGGGATAGAAGCGCACCGACAGGCTGCCGGATGAAGTTGCGCCAGACCTGGAGGAAGGCAGACGCTTGCGGTAGACAGGCTCGGGGATGGACAGGTTGCCGTAGTCGCCATCTGTCTTCGGAGCCTCAAAAACGGGAAATACGCGGGAGAACGACCACGAGGGGTCCCAATTGAGCATGTAGCGCGTATAGGCGCGAACCTCGTAGTAGCCGGCTGTGAGCAGCTTGTCGAGGCGAATCGAGCCGGAGCCGCGGCCACCATCGAGGCGAACCTTGCGCCGCTCTACGACCTCACCAGTGGGGTCGAGCAACTCCACGTAGAGCACTTGGCTCATGTCCGTGGGAGAGTGGGCGTCGGCGCGAGCCACGTAGGCACTGAACCAGATGGTCTCCCCGCGGAAATATGCCGTATTGTCGAAGTGCAGGTACGCCTTCTCCTGCGGAAACAGCATGTTGAAACGCTCAATGTTGCCGACGAACTGGCGCAACTTCTGAATGGCGTCGCCATCGGTGTCCACAGCCACAGTACCCGCGCCTGTTCCGTCACCACCGGCATCCGCTTGCGCCCATGCCGCAGTTGCGCCTGCCATGAACAAGAACACAACCGCATACAGTCTCGTAAAGTTTCTTATTATTCTCTTCATTTTTAATCAAGTAAACTACGCAAAAATAGTAAATAGCCCTGACAATTACACACAAAGAAAGTTAAACATGGCGTTTATTTTTGTCCACGCACGTATTTAACATAAATTTCGAACACTTGGGCGGGATGTTCGCAACGTCCATGCCACGCGCGCGATTAAAGCAGCGCACGCTTTTGGCGCAAACAACCAATGACGAATCATGCACGCCGACGTTTACCGAGAAAGCAGGCTCCGCGCAGTACCCACGCCGCAGGCACAACCTCCGGCAGCGCACAGCGCGAACAAACCGCCCGCGAACAGTGACTGAGAAGAGCGCGAAAGTACGCTCAGCCTGCCGCGGGCCTTTTATAATCCGGCAGCGTCACAGAAAGGCAACGCCCGGAGAATGCCGCGCCAAGTTCCTCAAAGGTGTATTGTCTGCCACCCATCTTTGACAACATTTTCTCCCTCCACGGTATCCTCAGCTTTTCATCTTCCGGGAACAAGTTGCCGTAAGTCTCAAATTCGGAGAACGACAACCGACCGTCAGACTTAAGCAAACCCACTATGGCTTCATCCCAACGCAAGCCGCAGTTGAGCTCTATCGACCGTCTCAACAGCTCAAGACGCTGCTTGTCGAACACCATCTTATGTGCCACATACGACAGCCGCTGGTAAGGGAAATGGCCAAACATGCGCTTGAAAAACGAATAATACGGATAGTAATATTCCTTAGACACGTAGAAGACACTGCGCCCCTCGGAGTCCAAAAAGGTGTGGGGGCGCAACAGAACATGGTCGGCGTCGATGGTGACATAATGGCGGTTGGTGCCTATGTTTCCCGAAAACTTAAGCAACTGCTGAAATATCCAGCCACTGCGATTCACCCCCTTGCTCACGTAATTGATGTCACCGGGCCCATATCCGAGCACGTCAACCTCATCGACAAAAGTAAGACCCAATGCCTTGGCAGCCGCTTCAAGCCCACGGCCACGCGGAGACACAAGGTAGATGTTTCCTATCCTGTTAGCCATGTAGGCCCTGATGCCGTCAATGCAGGCCGGCAAAGTGTCGGCATCCTTGGCCACTGCAGGCACCACGACATCAATCTCCACACTTGTATCAGGCTTCGGCATACGCACCGGCAGCTTGGAACAGAGATAGTAATCGACAGTCCGGTATGTTCCGAACACAAGGTTATAAAGTCCTTTTTTGTTCAGTTTGTTCAACATTGGTAACTACATTTTTGACGCAAAAAGACATCTCTCTTCCTCGCTTTCGTCACTAACGGCGTATCCGAGATGCTGCGCCACCGAGCCGAGGCCGCCCAACTGAGGCTGTGCTGACGCCAAACAAAGGTAATAAAAAAATGGACAGCGCGTGCAGATATACCGATTTATTTTGAATGTCAGCAAAGTTTTATCCTCAAAGTGTTACGGTTCATGCAACAGGCATACACCTGCCGGGGTATGAATCAGCATGGAAACGATCCGGAAAATGAAAGGACCGACGCTTCCGATTCTCCCGAATGCCCATCACGATGAAGCGACCCGCACCGTCTCCGCGAAAGGCACACCCTTTCCTGAAGCCGCCGCAGCTTCCGCAATTTTGTAAAGATATTTCACAATGCGCACAAGCGGGCAGCCACTTTTCGGAGCGCAACGCAAGCATCTGTGTTTCAGTCGGTTTGCAAGACGTGCCATTTCAGGTCGTAAAACGGCACGTCTCGTCATCCGAAACAGGCCGTTTCGCCTTGCAAAACGGCCTGTTTTGCAAGGCGAATCGGCAGCCATTGCCATGCCGACACCTTGTTTGTAAACATTTTTTACCGCCATCGCCATGCGGAGGCCTGCGCCGACTTCAAATCCTCAGGCACAAGAAGCTCTCTTGCGGCGTTCGCCAATCGTTTCGGGAAGATGGGCGGCATCAATATTTTTGATTTTTTAAACCATCCGGAATTGTCTGGAAATCAGCAAAAGCGAGAAAAAAGTAACCACCTGACAAATATGCAACCTCTTGGCAGACAATCAATAAAACATTAAATTTGCATTTGGAAAGCATTCCCGTAACAAGCAAAATTGTTTTACTCTTAAACACTAACGATTATGTTGAAAAATCTATTTTTCAAGCAGCAGAGTGCTCCGAGTGCCTGTGGCAGCGCATGCGGAGCAGGCGACAAGCCCGAAGAGAAGCCGAGCGCTTGCGGCAGCGCATGCGGAGCAGGTGACAAACCCGAGGAGAAGCCGGCCGCTTGCGGCAGTGCATGCGGAGCAGGCGACAAGCAATGAGGCTTGACCCGCAAACGAACAGCTCCTGCCACGCCATACACCAAGCGCGGCAGGAGCTTTAAGTTGCAGGAAAGATTATGGAATATTTTTCTTTTCAGTGGCACATAACCGAGGCCTGCGACCAGCGTTGCAAGCATTGCTACATCTACGCGCTGGGCAGTCACGCCGGATTCAAGGAAATGGCGGAAAAAGACATGGACACCGTCATTGCCAACATAATGGCGTTCGGACGGAAGGCCAACCGCCGGCCTTACCTGTACATTACCGGCGGCGACCCCATTCTGCATCCTGACTTCTGGAGTTTGGCCGCGAAACTGAAATCCCGGCAGATGCCCTTTGCCATTCTGGGCAATCCGTTTCACTTGAACGATGATGTCTGCGCGCGGCTGGCCGCGCACGGCTGCCGTAAGTACCAGCTTTCGCTTGACGGACTGGAAGCCACGCACGACCGCATACGCCGCCAAGGGTCATTCAGGGAAACGCTCGAAGCAATCCCCTACCTGCGGCGGGCAGGCATAACAGTGGCAATCATGGCAACGGTCTCGAAATGGAATTTCCGGGAAATACCTGAGCTGGTCGACACCGTGGTGGAACACAAAGCCGACGTGTTTGCCTTTGCCCGTTACTGCCCTGACGCCGAAAGCCGGGGTACCTGTTGCACTCCCGAAGAATACAGGGAAATGCTGGAACGATGCTGGGAGAAATTCGAACGATACAAAGGCGGGCAGACGTGGTTTAACCTGAAAGACCATCTCTGGACATTGTTCAAGTATGAAAAGGGCTTGTTCAACCCGGCGGACTATCCCGACGACGACATTGTCTACGATGGTTGCAACTGCGGAAACTGCCACCTGACCATCCTGTCGGACGGTGCGGTATATGCCTGCAGGCGAATGGAAAGCAAGGTCGGCAACGCCCTGGACGATGATTTGTACGACCTGTTCACCGGCGAAAGGATGGACGAATACCGTAGGTATGAGGATTTCGAGAAATGCGGAAAGTGCGAACTGCTGCGCTTCTGCCGCGGATGCCCGGCTGTTGCCTGCGGCTACCACGGCAACATGTATGCCCCCGACCCACAATGCTGGAAACAACTCTGAAAAAACAAAAGCCATGATAACCAACGCAGTGATGGAAAATATGTTGAAACGGCGCAGCATACGCCGCTTCAGGCAAGAACAAATCAGCGAGGAGGAGCTTGACGCAATACTGGAAGCCGGCCTTTACGCCCCCTGCGCGGGAGGATGCCAGGGAACAATCTTCGTGGTGTCGCAAGACAATGATACCAACGAAAAGCTCGGACGCATCAAGAAAGCCCATTTTCACGGCAGGATGTCAACGCCCGACGCCTATGTGTCAAAGGAACAGCCGAGCATTGCCGACGACGCTTCCATCAGCAATGCCTTTTACGACGCTCCGACAGTGATAACCATCTTCGCCCCCAAGAAATTCCTTTATGCGGAAAGCGATGCCTGCGTGGCGGCCGAGAACATGCTGCTGGCAGCCACGTCGCTTGGCGTAGGCTCATGCTACATTGGCTCGGCCTGGGATTCGTTTGACGACCCATTCGGGCGTGAGATACTCCTAAAGTGGGGTGTACGCACCGATTATTACGCCGTACTCCACGTACTGCTCGGCTACCCCAAAGACCGGATGGATGATATCAAGGCCAAACCCCGCAAGGACGGACGTGTAATCAGGGCATGACGACAAAACGCCGATGGGCGTGAGAATGGCCGCATTGCCCCTCTCGCAACGCCTTGACGTGCTTACCTCCCGGAATCCCCAAATTCTTTCCGGTGCTTTACGATAAGCTCCATGTGCTTTTGCGACCATTCCGTCAGCTGGACGATGAAAGGCACGAGGGAGCCGCCCATTTCCGTAAGGCTGTATTCCACCCTTGGGGGAACCTCCGGATAAACTTTCCTGTCCACCAATCCATCCGCCTCCAACGTGCGAAGCGTCACGGAAAGCACACGCGACGACAGGTCAGGTATCAGCCTGCCCAGCTCGTTGAAGCGCAACACTTTGTTTTCATGCAAAATGAGAATGACCAGCAATGCCCACTTGTTTCCGAAGCGGGCTATCACATTCCGCACAGGACATATCTCGATAATTGCATTCTTTTCTTCTTTTTTCCTCATACTTTCATTCCCCATTAACTTGGCCGTTTGGCCTCAATGCAAAACCAACGACAATAAAAGGCGGGCGACACTGGCTCCGTGACAGCCCAAAGGCCTGCCACGGAGCCAGTGTCGCCCGCCATGCCGCAACCCCGCAGGCGGCACAAAGGAAGCCCGCCAGCCGTGGTTCACTTCACGTATTCGGCAAAGTCGGTAAGGCGCATGTCGCCCTTGCGCACCAATGTGTCGTGCATTGCAAAGGCGGCAGGCAGGCAATGGCGTGTGTGCCCATTGGAACCGAGCTTCAGATAGTCGCGCAGCAACGGGCGGTAGTCGGGATGCGCGCAGTTGTCTATGATGCACTCGGCGCGCTGCATCGGGCTCTTGCCACGCAGGTCGGCAACGCCTTGCTCCGTCACTATAACGTTCACGTCGTGCTCGGTGTGGTCATGGTGGCTCACCATCGGCACTATCGAACTTATGAGACCGCCCTTGGCCACCGACGGACAGGTGAAGATGCTTATGTAAGCATTGCGCTCAAAGTCGCCGGATCCGCCAATGCCGTTCATCATCTTAACCCCGCTGATGTGCGTCGAGTTGGCGTTGCCGTAGACGTCGCACTCCAACGCGGTGTTGATGGCTATCACTCCGAGACGGCGTATCAGCTCGGGCGAATTGGAAATCTCGCTGGGGCGCAACGTAAGATGACGGCTGAAATAATCTATATTGTCGTAAACGCGCTTCAAACTCTCGTTTGTCACGGTGAGCGAACATGCCGAAGCATCCTTGACGCGCCCCTCGAGCATCATCTCGACAACGGCATCTTGCAGCACTTCGGTGAAGATATTGAAGTCGGGCACGTCCTTGTCGCGGCTCAGCGCGGCCAGGATGGCATTGGCCGTGGTGCCCACGCCGCTCTGCAACGGCAGGAACGACGACGGGATGACACCCCGCTTCATGTCTGCCATGAGGAAAGCTGCCACATTATACCCTATCTGCGTGGTCACGGGGTCTTCGTCCTTGAATGCCCGCGCCTCGTCAGGTATGTTGCATTCCACTATTCCCGCCACCTTGCTCGCATCTATTTCAACGTATGGCTTGCCTATGCGGTCACTCACGTTTACGATGGGTATGGGCCGGCGCAGGGGCGGATCCTGCAGCTCGTAGACATCGTGCAGCAGTTTGGCGCCCACGCTATGAAACGTGTTATGCTCCAGGATGACATGCTTGGCCAAGCGCGCGGCCGTGGGACTGATGCCGCCGGCCGATGTGAGATAGGCCTTGCATGTGGTCTCGCCCTCCTCGATGTCGCACACTTCGAGTATGGCCCAGTCCACAGACCCCATGAAACCGTAGCGCAACTCCTGCGCCATCTGGCTGAGGTGAATGTCGTTATAGGCTATCTCGCCGGCGTTGACGTGGCGGCGGAAGTCAGCGTTGGTGGTGTAAGGCGCGCGGTACTTGATGGCATGGGCATTTGCCATGTCGCCATCGGTGCTCTGTCCGGTCGACGCGCCGGTGAATATGCCCACCTGAAACTCGCGCCCCGCCTCGTGCTCGGCCACCGCAATCTTTGCCAACTCCTTGGTGACGGCCTTTGCAGTGCCCGAAGGCGTAAAGCCACTCAAAGCTATGTTTTCGCCATTTTTTATCATCGCTGCGGCTTCGGCAGCGGAAAGTCGTGTGTATGCCATGTCTTTGTTTTTTTAGTTTTCTCTGTCCAACTTTTCCACAACGATGCAAAATTACCGAAAAACAGTGGGAAGGCAAAACAAATGGGTTACAAATTTGTGTCCACACTCTCTTTGGAAGCAAAAGCCAAGGGGCAAAGGCAGACAAGGCATCACGCATGTACATGACGGCTCAGGCATCGCCCGTCCGGGCGCAACAAATCCATGGCCGCCTTGAAATCTAACCGCAGATTCGGGGTTAGAGTCCGCTTTTTCTTTGTCATAACGATAAATTACACTACCTTTGCAACCGACAATACATAACAAAAGACAGAGAAGCCATGCAACAGAAACTCATGATATACAACACGCTGACGCGCTCGAAGCAACCGTTCGAGCCGCTTCACGCACCAAACGTGGGCATGTACGTGTGCGGCCCCACCGTCTATGGCGACCCGCACCTCGGCCACGCCCGCCCGGCAATAACGTTCGACGTGGTCTTCCGCTACCTGCGCCACCTCGGCTACAAGGTGCGCTACGTGAGAAACATCACCGACGTCGGGCATTTGGAGCACGATGGCGATGACGGCGACGACAAGATTGCCAAGAAAGCGCGGCTCGAACAGCTTGAGCCAATGGAGGTGGCGCAGCACTACACAAACCGTTACCATGATGCGATGCGCGCCCTCAACGTGCTGCCGCCAAGCATCGAGCCGCACGCCAGCGGCCACATCATAGAACAAGAACGGCTCGTGAGGCAAATCATGGACAACGGCTATGCCTACGAGAGCAACGGAAGCGTGTATTTCGACGTGGAGAAATACAACCGTGACCACCACTATGGCATCCTCTCACGGCGCAACCTCGATGACGTGAAAGACGCCAGCCGCGAACTCGACGGCATCGGGGAAAAACGCCATCAAGTGGATTTCGCGCTCTGGAAAAAGGCGCAGCCCGAGCACATCATGCGCTGGCCGAGCCCCTGGAGCGACGGCTTTCCGGGGTGGCATTGCGAATGCACGGCCATGGGGAGGAAGTATCTCGGAGACGAATTCGACATCCACGGCGGAGGCATGGACCTCGTTTTCCCGCACCATGAGTGCGAAATCGCACAGGCGGTGGCAGCCCAAGGCAAGCCCATGGTGCGCTACTGGATGCACAACAACATGATAACCATCAACGGACAGAAGATGGGAAAGAGCCTCGGCAACTTCATAACGCTCGAACAATTCTTCACCGGCAACCACGAAAGCCTGCAAAAAGCATACTCACCGATGACCATCCGCTTCTTCATCCTCTCCGCGCACTACCGCGGAACGGTGGACTTCTCCAACGATGCGCTGCTGGCCAGCGAGAAAGGATTGGAGAGACTGATGAACGGCATGGCCGACCTTGACCGCGCACCCACAGCCGAAAAGTGCGACGACGAGACCGAGACGTTTGTGAAAGCCTTGCGACAGCGGTGCTACGATGCCATGAACGATGACCTCGCCACGCCACAGGTGATAAGCTACCTGTTCGAGGCCTGCGCCCACATAAACAAAATCATGGACCACAAGGCGTCCATCTGCGCCGACTGCCTCAGCGAACTGAGAGACACAATGCGCCTTTTCGCCGGCGACATACTGGGCCTGCGCGAGGAAAAGGGCGGGGCAAGCAATGAGCGCGAAGAGGCTTACGGCAAGGTGGTGGACATGGTGCTGGACCTGCGCGCCAAGGCCAAGGCGGCAAAAGACTGGGCCACCAGCGACCGGATACGCAACGAGCTGACCGCCGCCGGCTTCGAGGTGAAAGACACCAAGGACGGCGTTGCATGGCGGCTGGACAAGTGACGGCGGGCTGCGGGCAGTATGCTTGAATGAGGTCTACCGTGTCTGCCGCCTGTGAAAGGGCGACGGCGGCACGCCGCACCATCCGCCAAATCAAAAAATCCGCGCTGTCACATCTCGAAATGCTGGTAGTCCTTGATACTGCGCCATGCCCCACCCCACTTGAAGCCCGCCGCCGTAAAAAGCCGGTATGCCAAGTCCGTGCGGTCTATCTTGTAAGGAATGTCTGTGCGGCTGTCGCGCCGGAAAGCATACTTGCGCCCCTCCGACGGTTCCACACGCACCGTGCCGTCGGCCATTCGGCGCACGTAAGGGTTGTAGAGCGGGTTTATGTCGATGGCCATGCCCATGCCGTGCTTCGATATCCGGCTGCGTGAGCCAGTCTGCAAGCGGAAGTTGAAGCACGAAGTGTTGTTGGCCTGCATGGCCAACTCGTCATCGCCACCATACTCATCGATAAGCACCATGCGCTCTATGCGGTAACCTTGCTCGTAAAGCCGGCGGAAAATGGCGACCACCTTGTCAGCGATGGCTACGTTGACCACCATCTCGCCAAGCTGGATGCGGCCTTCGGCATTGCGGTGGAGCAGCCGCAGGTAGCGCAACTGGCCGCGTTCCAGCGGGCATCCGGCTTTCCACGACTTGCCCTCCATGCGCCGGAACGTGGAATCGCTTATCTCTTCCGACACGAAACAACGCTCCAAGCCCGCTGCATCCACAGCTTCTTCGCTCACCACCGCGCCTGCCCGCCACTCCTCGGGGAAACCATCGGCGGCCACGGCCACTATGCCATGCCACAGCCATGCCACGACCATGATGCAAATCTTCAAATGCGCCATAACATTTTTGGGCGTAAAGTTAATAAAAAATGAAACATGAAGATGGAGTGTAGCCGGAAAAACAGTAAATTTGCATTGACAATGACTATAAAAGGAAACGACAATGAATGAAGCGCTGCAATGTATGGAGACGCGCCGCAGTGTGCGTGCCTTCAAGCCGGAGGCCATGCCGTCCGACGAACTCATAGAAAAGGTACTGAAAGCGGGCACTTACGCCCCCACCGGCATGGGCGCACAGTCGCCACTGATAATAGCCGTCACAAACAAGGAGGTGCGCGACCGCCTGTCGCAACTAAACGCCAACGTGCTGGGCACGCACTCCGATCCGTTTTACGGGGCGCCCGTGGTACTCGTAGTGCTTGCCGACCGCAGCCGACCCACATACATCTACGACGGCTCTTTAGTGATGGGTAACCTCATGAACGCCGCACATGCCGTAGGCTTGGGCAGCTGCTGGATTCACCGCGCACGCGAGGTGTTTGCCTCAGATGAGGGGAAAGCCCTGCTCAAGCAGTGGGGAATAGAGGGCGATTACGAGGGCATCGGCCACTGCGTCATAGGCTATCCCGCCGAAAGCCTGCCCGCTGCGGCCAAGCCCCGCAAGGCCGACTACGTGAGATGGGTAAGATAACGCAGCCACAGGCCGCCGACATCCGCGACGATTGCCGTCTGCAAACATATTCAATGACGCCTTTGCAACTTACCGTTGCAAAGGCGTTTGTTTTATTAAGTCCGCTATTGCCAATACATGCAAATATGCAACTAACGACAACCAGCTGCGACCCGATTTTCGCTTCGTGCCGTTTCGGTTTGCAAAACGCATCGTTTCAGACTGCGAAACAGGCCGTTTTGGCCCGTAAAACGCCCCATTTCGCAGCCCAAAACAGTGCATTTCATAAGGTGTTGATTGCCAAATGGTTATATGACGGCATACCTATGGCGGCCTTTAACACAATAAAAGTTAACCACGGCGAGCGGGTAAGGCGTTCCCAAAAAGCGGACTTGCAGCCCTATCCACGGCACAGGCATTTTTCGGATATTCCTTTTTATTTTTCCTGCAAGGCAATATCAGCCGTCCGGATGGAACGGGCAGACGGCTCACCGCATGCCCATCACGACAGCAACGGTCTTCAACCGCACGTAGTCTTCGGCCACATAAACCAGTCCGCCGTAAGGGTTGTCAGTGCCCCACGAGTTCTTCATTATGAAATAACGGTGGCCGCAGCTGTCACGCGCCAGTCCCACCACGGCCATGCAGTGGTCATCCGTGGTGTCGAAACGCTCGAAAGCGCGCTGGCGGTCGGCCTGCGACACCGACGTGCCTTGTGGAAGCCGAGCCACTCCCTCGGCAAACGAGAAGCCCGGCTCGCTCACGTCACCCTCCCAGCACACACCCCTACCCGCCCTCACGGCATCCTCCATGCGAGCCATGAGCGTATCGATGGGCAGGTTGTAATACATATCGCACTCGTAGTTGTCGGCCACCTCAAGGGCGAAATACGTGTAAAAGGGGTGATGGGTGAAACTTGTAAACGCCACGTACTCGCCCGGGGCGCACACACTGCGGGCAAACTCCTGCGGCGTGTATGACGCGCCAAGCATGAACACGGAGCGCGGTTCAAAGCCAAGCGACTCGTCGAGCAAGCGGCGCAACGGGCTCTCGCAGCGCGCCAGACCCCACTTGCCGTTGACCGCAGCCAGCGACATCCGCTCCACTTTGCGGGCCAATATGTCAACATTGCCGGCCATGCCGCCGTGGCAAGCGCCGTAAGACACCACGCCACCCTCCATAATGGCGTTGACGAGAGTCATCGCCGTGCCCCGCGCAGACACCCTCTCTGCGCCACCGCTGAGGTAACACCGACGGAAAGCGCGCTCCAAATGCTTGCGCAACGCATAATCCACCGACAGATGCACTGAATCGCCCTGCATGATGCGGCCTGTCTCGATGGCGGCCAGCATGGCGTATGCCCAGCACACGGAGCCGCCTTTCTGGTCTTTCACAGGCGTAAAACCGTTTATCACCTCCACGCTGAACTTCTCCGGCGACACGGCTTCCCTGCGGCACGAAGGCAACGCGACAACCGCCAGCATCACCACAGCCGCTGTCCACCACCGCATCATATAGCCTCCTCCGTGCGTCCTGACACACACCTGCCCCATATCCGGCCGAGAGCCGACACGTCATCTTCCGGCAGCGGGCGGGCCACCTTGGCGCGCCCGCTTTCCTTGCCGTAATGCAACTTGTCCATTTCCGTAACGTTCAATCCACCACAAAATTAACAATAAAATCCGAAAAGCCTCACAAGGAGGATTGTTTTTTGCCCGTACCGGCCTTTGGACTCCGGCCTGCCGCACAATCCACCTGCACGATTGCAAAGCCGACGGCAAACCGCACGGCGGGGGCTGCGCGGCTCCACCATCCACTCCGATTAGTACATAAATTTAGGCTTAATGATTGGAAAAGGCAATTTTTGGAAACACGGCAAGGACAATGATTAAGATTATTGTTGTAATTTTGCACCCACGAAAACAAAATCATTAATTGCATGGAGCACAACAAGATTGCAGCACTCGCTCTGGTGCTGGCATTGATGGTGCCCGCCATCGCCGAGACGACGGAGAAAGCGGTGCCGATAAAGTATGGCGACATGGACCAATGGGTGGTACGCCACATAAAAGAATCAGGAATCATCGGAGGAAACACCAAGACCCTCTACGAGATAGGACCCAACAGCACCATTGACGGCAACATAGCCTACGAGAATGCGGGCGGCTCCCCGTGGGCCTCATCAAACGTAATGGCAAAGGTGATGGGCGTGGTCAAGACCAACACTTCAGTCTACCGCGAGAAGCGCGGCGACGGATATTGCGCCAAACTGACCACACACATAGAGAGCGTAAAGGTGTTGGGGCTGATGAACATAAACGTGTTGGCCGCCGGCTCCATCTTCCTCGGCGACATGCAGGAGCCAATCACAAGCCCCAAGGGAGGCGAGAAATACCTTAACTTCGGAGTGCCTTTCACGGGCAAGCCCAAGGCTTTGAGGTATGACTACCGCATATCCGTGGCCGGCGACAAAAACAGGATAAAGCTGAACGGCTTCAGCCACAAGCAGACCGTGGAGGGACAAGACTACGCCACGACCGTGTTCCTGCTGCAAAAGCGCACTGAAGACGCCAACGGAAACATCACTGCGAAGCGTGTCGGCACCATGGTGGTGCGCTATGGCACGTCTACCAACGGCTGGGTAAACAACGCCACGTACACGATTCTTTACGGCGACATAAGGAACAATCCAGAATATGACGAGGAGAGCATGGGCCTGAGGCAAACAGACTACGCCCGAAACAGCAAGGGAGAGAGCGTGCTCGTGCGCGAGACGGGATGGGCATCGGCCTCCGAACAGCCCACGCACATGGTGTTACAGTTCTCATCGAGCCACGGCGGCGCTTTCGTTGGCACGCCGGGCAACACCATGTGGGTGGACAACGTGGAGCTGGTATACTGACACTGCGCGCACCGCACGGCAACAAACACCGCCTACCTACAAAACCTCATATCCAACGCTACGAAATGAAAAGACTACTGACGGCCTTGGCGACCATCATGCTCACAGGGGCTTACTGCCATGTCGGGGCGCAAGTGAACGCCACCGCCGACACAACGGCAACCCATGCCACAGCCGTTGCCGCTGACTCCACAGAACACCGCGGCTTCGGAAAGAAGATACGCGACTACTTCAGCAACGCCAACAAGACAAAATCGGACAAGAAATTCGACTTCAGCATAATAGGAGGGCCTTACTTCAACAGCAACACCAAGCTCGGCATCGGACTTGTGGCAGCCGGACTTTACAACACCGATGCCGCTGACTCACTCATGAAACCATCCAACGTGTCGCTCTTCGGCAACGTGTCAACGGCGGGGTTCTACATGCTTGGAGTGCGCGGCCTGCATCTCTTCCCGCACAACAAGTACCGGATAGACTACACTCTTTACTTCTACTTCTTCCCAAGCAAGTATTGGGGCATCGGATACGACAACGGAAACAACGACGACAACGAGTCCGACATGGATCGATGGCAGACGCAAGCCAAGGCCAGTTTCCTCATCCGCTTGGCCGACGGCCTGTATTTAGGCCCCATGGCAGCATACGATTACATTAAAGCCACGGATGTGGAACGCCCCGATCTGCTCGACGGCATGGACACGAAGACAAACAACTTCGGCATCGGAGTGTCGCTCGTCTACGACACGCGCGACGTCATCACCAACCCACACAGCGGCGTTTACGTAAGCGTGGAGCAGACATTCCGTCCCCGGTTCCTCGGCAACGACTACGCCTTTACCACCACCGAGATGAGAGTCAACGCATACGGCCACGTCTGGAAAGGCGCGACATTGGCCGGCGACCTGCGCAGCACGCTCAACTTTGGCAACCCCTCGTGGGGCATGATGGCCAAGTTGGGAGGGCCTTTCTCCATGCGCGGCTACTACGAAGGACGCTACCGCGACAAGCACAAGATAGAAGCCCAGATGGAATTGCGCCAGCAGATATGGAAACGCCACGGCGCGGTGGTGTGGGTAGGCGCAGGCACCGTGTTCAACAAGTTCAGCTCCATTAGCTGTGACAAGCTATTGCCCAACTACGGCATAGGCTATCGCTGGGAGTTCAAGAAAGACATGAACGTGCGTCTCGACTATGGCTTCGGCAAGTGCGGGCAGTCGAGTTTCATGTTCAGCATCAACGAAGCCTTCTGAACGGCATCGCCGCACCCCGACAATGGCCAACGCGAAGCGCGGCGGAATGCCGGCATCCGCACAAGGCACGCAGCCCCGCAGACCACCGACACGCCCGCCGCGCCATGGCAAGGCCGTCGCGAGAGGTTACTTCACGACTACTTTCTTAGTCTCCACCACCCCGTTCTCATAAACTTTCTTCACAATGTTGATGCCCTTGGCAAGCGAATTGAGCTGCGTGCCGCTGACATTGTATATGAAAGTGGCCACGACATTGCCCTCGGCAGTGCGCCCGTTGCTCACTGAAACGTCTTTTATGCCGGTGACATACTGAGCCGTCTCTTCGCCTTCGTTCTTTATATAGATGTCGAACACGCGAATCACGGCGTTGTCGATGGCGGCAATCTTCACGAACACTTCATCCGTGCCGTCGTAAGACACTATGTTCTTCTGCCACGTGCGGCCGCTGCTGTCGCCAAGGTTGGGGGAATACATCTCGCCTACCTTCACCCAACTGTTCTCGTCGAGCGTGTCGACAGCCACATACACGCCCACGGCCACGCTGTCGTTGCCGCTGATATAGCCAACGACATCAAACGGAGCCTGGTATGCCGTGGTGCTCTGCAGGCACGCCGTCACCGGATCCACCTGGCCGTCGCCGTCGGTATTGCTGTTCCTTGCGAACTGGATGCTGTTGGATGTTATGCCACCGTCATCGTCATATACCGTCGCCGGGTTATAGCCACTTACGTCGCCGATGTTGGTAGTGGCGCTTAAGTTCTGCCATACGCACGGCTGCCCATAGGTCTTGAGTTCCCATCCGTCGCCCGGGTCGTAGACAGACAGGCTGTCTGCGGGAGCGAATGTGATGTTGCCTTCGTCATCAATGCCTAAAATCTCATCCGTATAGTAAGAATATCCGCTCCTACCGAAGTAGTAATAAGTGGAGGAACCGTCAGGACACCAGCTGTTCCTGTTAGCGTCCATGTGCCCTATCACATCCAGCCTCAGCGACATTCCCTCTATCGGTATGTACTCCGTGATTCTCTCAGACTGTATTCTACCCTCCGTGGCGCCTGCGAAAGCAGTCAGGATTGAAGGCTTCGTCACCGTAAGCGGCTCTGTGTAGACCTGCGACGCGGTAGAGTCGGAGCTGTTCTTGAAGTTGTAGAACAGCGTGGCGCCGCTCTCGTTGTTGGTTATTGTGACCACGGTCTTGTCGCCATCCTTGGTGTATGACACCGTGGGAGGCTCGGAAGTTTCGTATATTGACACCGTCAGCGAACCTATGTTGCTCGTGTAATAGCCGTCGGCATAGGCTATGGCCTTGATGGTAACGCCCTCTTCGGCCACGTTGACAGCCCCGGTGTACAGCGAGCTTTCGTCTGTCGGGTCGGTGCCGTCGGTGGTGTAATATATCGTTGCCCTGGGCGTTGCGCTCGTTATCGTCACGTCGGTGTTCATCTGCTTGTACTCCTCCGAGAATGTAGGCGTGGCGGCCTGGGTTATGCTCGTCCGCGTGGAGTTCACCTTAACGATGGCATTGGTCACGATGTCGAGTATGTTCTCTACGTTGAACGACGTGTTCTCCACCCCATAAGGCAAGTAAATGTAAGCGTTGCGGTCGGGGTTATGGATGTGGATGGCCACCACATCGCCGTCGTAAGCCACTATGTCATCGTCTGAGAAATAGGTGTCATCAGCCAGCTTCACGCCCGTGAAAGAGCCGTCGAACAGGCTTATCGCGCCGTCCTGCACGTAGTCGGGCGTTGAGATGTCCGACGGTTGCAAAAGCTCATCGTCAATATAGTCGTCACTTACGGTCACGGTACCGGAGGATGTCGCGGCCTGTTCGCCATAGCCCCATGTCGAATAGAGGTTGGAGTTGAAGCTGACCATCGGCACGAAGCCCAAGGCTTCCTGCAAGGTAGTGGCGTAAGCGTTGTCAGCTGCGACAGCTCCAGTCACCACCACCACATCGTAGTTTATCAGCGAGTCGCTGCCAATGGCACTCCCGTCGCCCGAGATGTCGATGTCTTCGATGGTGGTCGAGGCGAATGACGAATTGTCCTGTGTCACTATGGCCGTGCGTATTATGTCATTGTCCAAGCTGTAGCCGTCATACTGTGAATCATACACGTAGGCTATCTTGGAGCCCGATATGGCCGGTTTGTCTTCCGTTATCGTTATGTCGTAGACGTAACCGTAGTTGTAGGAAGTCACATAGGAGGCCACATAGCCATCCGATGTCACAACGATGGTCATCCCCGTGCTGCCGTCTCTCGTCACGGTGAAGTCGGCTTCACCGTCACCTTGCACCGGCGTTTGCTCCACGCCGTCCACCGACGAGGCTCCCGGGAAGTTGAACTCCATCTGGTCGGAGCCGGTACCGATTGACAAACCGGTAATCTTTATGGTGTCTCCGGCACTGAGGCTCAGTATGGCAAACCCTCCGTTTCCAGACTCACGAAGCTGCAATCCGTACTGTGTGGCGCGGCTGGAGTTGTCGGTGCGCCACCACCACGAATTGCTCTGCAGCCCGGTTCCTACAGCCTTGTGGAAAGCGAGGCGCCCGAGTCCTTCGGTGGTGCAGCCATAGATGTCAAGATAGCCGTCGTCCGCATAGACCGTGGCCACCGGAGCCTGCGTGTCGTCGATGGTCACTCCCACATCGGCCACCCTCGTGTTGTCATGGAAAGAGTAGGTCACGTCTTGCTTGTCGGAATTGTAGGCGTTGTCGACCGTGGTCACATAGCTTTGCCCGGCGGCAGGCGTCACGATGAAAAAGCAAGCAAGTCCAAAAGGTAAAAGTCTCGATTTCTTCATTGGTCTTCGTTTTAGGTCTGTGCGCCCCGAACCGTAGGTGTCACCAGTTTGTTTTAGTTTCTCATTTTGTCATTGGCGGTTGACGCCAATCTTCTGCTGCCGCGGTTCGCTTTATTCTCCCCGGCCTATTGGTAAGAACGGCAACAGGAACTATGCAATCAATCCTTCTCTATTGGTTATTTAGCATTTATAGTTAGTACGCAAATTTAATATCATTTCAAGGAAAAACAAATGTCAAATGAAACTTTTTATCATTATTTACCCTAAATACCATTATTTTAATGTAAATCGCGCCTCTGCCAAGGCAATGGCCACAATCCGGCGGAAAGCGGAGAGGAAACGGTTTGCCACGGCATTTTGTAAAAATATTTCGCAATGCCGACCGCGCCGACCGCACGACCAAGCCACCGTTGCAATGCGTTGTCTTACTGATGGTTTGCGACATGTACCGTTTCGGCTTCCAAAACGGGTCGTTTTGCAACGCGAAACAGGCCGTTTCAGACGGCGAAACGGCCTGTTTCGGAATGCGAAATGGCAAGCATCAGGCTGCCGCTACGCACATTGTAAAGATTATTTACCACCACAGGCTGAGGAAACGCCCCCACACGCGCAGTAAAATACAGCCGGCGGCGGAACAAAAGCGGACGGCAATCCGCCTTGCGCCGGCCTTTTTGCCATCGGCGCAAGACGGGTCGGACAGTCCGTCCGCCCGACGCGCCTAAACGTCGAGAGTGAAGTCGAGCAGCTTCCTCTCCAGATTGGCGTAGGCAACCACTATACGCACGGGGTCACCCAGCTGGTATGTGTGATGGCGATGGCGTCCGACGAGACGGTAGTTGCGCTCGTCGAAGTCGTAATAATCGTCGTCGAGGTCACGCATGGGCACCATACCCTCACAGTGGTTCTCGTCTATCTCGCAGTAGATGCCATAAGAGGTGATGCCGCTTATGTGCGCATCGTAGGCATTGCCCACCTTGTCAGCCATGAATTCCACCATCTTATACTTTATGGAATCGCGCTCGGCGTTCTGCGCCACCTGCTCCATCTCACTGCAGTGCTCGCAGAGTTCCTCGTAGTGTTGCTTGTTGGCGGAGTGCCCTCCGTCCTGGTAGCGCGTGAGCAAACGGTGCACCATCGTGTCGGGATAGCGGCGTATGGGCGACGTGAAGTGCGTGTAGTAGTCGAAAGCCAGTCCGTAGTGGCCTATGTTGTTGACGCTGTACCTGGCTTTCATCATTGCTCTCAAGGCCACGGTCTCTATAAGTTTCTGCTCCTTGCGGCCCGCACACTGCTCCATAAGCGAATTCAAGCTCTTCGATATGGCACCCGACGTGCCGTCGGTCTTCAGCTTGTAACCAAACTTCACGACAAAGGAGCGGAGTGTCTCAAGCTTGGTCGGGTCGGGCTTGTCGTGTATTCGGTAGGGCAACGTCTTGGCCTTTTGCCCCCGTTTCACCCTGCCTATGCTCTCGGCCACGGTGCGGTTGGCCAGCAGCATGAACTCTTCTATGAGCTTGTTGGCGTCTTTCGACCTCTTGAAGTAGCAGCGCGTGGGCTTCCCTTTCTCGTCAACGTCGAAGTGAAGTTCCTCGCGGTCGAACTTCACGGCACCGTTCCTGAACCGCGCTTCGCGCAACTTCTTGGCCAGGGCGTCGAGCTTCACCAGCTCTGCGGCATACTCACCCTTGTACCCTTCGGGGCCGGGCGCTGGCGCGGGTTGCCCCGTACCGTCAGCCACCCCGTTGCCTTCGAGTATGGCCTGCACCTCCTCATAGGCGAAGCGGCGTTTGCTGCGTATGACGGTATGCACAAGCCGCCATGCCTTGACGCTGGCATCATCGTCCATTGTGAACACCACGCTGTAGGCAAGTTTGTCCTCATCGGGGCGCAGCGAGCATATATAGTTGCACAGGCGTTCCGGAAGCATCGGTATGGTGCGGTCTACGAGGTATATGCTCGTGGCGCGATTCACGGCCTCCTTGTCTATTACCGAACCCTCGCTCACGTAGTGCGACACGTCAGCGATGTGTACGCCGACCTCCCAGAGGCCGTCGTCCATCCGGCGTATTGACAGCGCGTCGTCAAAGTCTTTTGCGTCGTGTGGGTCTATCGTGCAGGTGAACACGCTTCGGAAGTCTTCGCGACCCTCCATGTCGGCAGCCGTTATCTCCGCCGAAATATTGTCGGCGGCCTCCTCGACATCGGCCGGATAAGTGTAAGGCAGGCCATATTGCGCCAGGATGGAGTTCATCTCCGCATCGTTGTCGCCCTGCTTTCCGAGCACATCTATCACCTCTCCCACAAGGTTCTTGCGGTCGCTGTCGGGCCACTGCGTTATCCTCACCACGGCTTTGTCGCCCGTCACGCCTCCCTTCAGGCTGCGTCTGGGTATTATTATGTCACTGACGAAGATGTTGTCGGGCGTAACGAGAACCGCCAAGTCTTTCTCCACGCGCAGCCGACCAACGAAAGTGTCGCGCGCACGCTCCAATATGGCAGTCACGGCAGCCTCCCTGATGTGGTTCCTGCGGCGCGCCATGAACACGGCTTGCACGCGGTCGCCGTCAAGCGCCGACATGGAGTTGCGCTCGGCCACGAACACCGGCTGCGAGCCGTCGTCGGGAATGAAAGTGTTCTTGCCGTTCGACTTGCGCCGGAACGTGCCCTCCCTCACCTGCGTCTTGTCGTTCAAGCGGTAGGAGTCGTCGCTCATCTTGATGAGATAGTCATCCCACAGCATGTCGCCGAGCGTGTCTATGGCCAGCATCTTCAGCGGATGGGTCTTCAGTTTCAATTGCCTGAATATGTATTTAAGGTTCAACGCCTTTTCCGGCATGGCCGCAAAAAGGCCTTGCAGAGCCTCGGCCATCTGCTTTTTGTTCATGTGCTTGCCGCCTTTTTTCTCTCCCATAACAGTCTGTATTGTTTGTAAACGAAAGTTGTGCGCACGCCCCAAGAGCTGATGCCGACCGCTGCGGCAAGCCCCGGCGACGCACATCCCCATTGCAAAGTAACTAAAAAAATAGGTATTGCAACATTGGCGGATACACAAAAAAGCCGCCCGCAATGTTCAAATTATATCATTTTAACTTCACCGACGGATTTGCGCGCCTTGCGCTACGCGGAAAGCGGAAAGCCGAAAAGACACGCCTTGCGTCGACGACAACGGCGCGACACAGAGCGACAAACGCCCTACAGACTTGAAGCACGGCATCCGGATTGGGCTTACCGCCCAATTTTACTGGCACGCTTTTGCCTAAAATTGTCCAACATTTCATTT
Source organism: uncultured Prevotella sp. (assembly GCA_964554115.1). Taxonomy (GTDB): domain Bacteria; phylum Bacteroidota; class Bacteroidia; order Bacteroidales; family Bacteroidaceae; genus Prevotella. The sequence continues at coordinate 18,852 of CAZKMT010000010.1, read as the reverse complement.
AATCACACCCTCAATTGGGTTTTTATCACAAAAGTAGTAACTTTGCAACAAAATCGCAACAGGGCGAAATGAAACCGCCGCACAGGACAAACGGAATGGCGGCACGCCCACTGAGAAACTCCGGCGCGAGGCCGACGGACGCCTGCGCAGCGACAATGAACATCCACAAAAAACACTCTTTGCAGGCCAAAATGACACACACTGCAAGCGCATGTGGAACTGTATTTCAAGCTTAACGGCCAATAAAGCCTACGATATTCGCAGAAACAAGAGAAGGAAAAACTTCTCTGCGCAACAAGAAAAAAAGAAAACGAGCATAAATGAACATACTGATAACGGGAGCGTCGGGCTTCATTGGCAGTTTCATCGTGGAGGAAGCGTTGGAAAGGGGAATGGACGTGTGGGCGGCGGTGAGGCCCACAAGCAGCCGCGCATACCTATCCGACCCGCGCATAAACTTCCTGGAAATTGACCTCGACAGCAAAGAACGACTGCGAAAACAGCTTGCCGGCCACCGCTTCGACTACGTGGTACACGCCGCCGGAGCCACCAAGTGCCTGAGGAAAGAAGACTTCTTCCGTGCGAACACCACCGGAACGGCCAACATCGCCGACGCGCTGCGGGAGCTCGACATGCCGATAAAACGCTTTCTTTTCATGAGCAGCCTGAGCGTCATGGGCCCTACGCGCGAGCAGCGGCCTTACACCGAGATTGCCGAAAGCGACACGCCGCGGCCCGACACGGCCTATGGGCTGAGCAAACTGCACGCCGAGCGATACCTTGACAGCCTCGACGGTTTCCCCGTGGTGACGCTGCGGCCCACAGGCGTATATGGACCGCGCGAGCGCGACTACTTCATGATGGTGGAAAGCATAAGCCGCCACACCGACTTCGCCGCGGGTCTGAAGCCACAGGCAATCACTTTTGTCTATGTGAAAGACGTGGTGCAGGCCGTGTTTCGCGCCCTCGAACGCGGCAAGGTGGGGCGCAAGTATTTCATAAGCGATGGCTGCAAGTACTCATCGCGTACCTTTAGCGACCTCATAATAGCCGAACTCGGGCATCCGCGGGTGGTTCGCGTGAAGGCTCCGCTATGGATGCTGCGCGCCATCACCACGGCCGGAGAATGGACAGGGAAGCTCACAGGCCGCCCGACTGCGCTGAACAATGACAAGTATCACATCATGAAACAGCGCAACTGGCTGTGCGACATCTCTCCGGCACGCGCCGAACTGGGCTACGCCCCGGAGTACGGACTGGCGCGCGGTGTGCGTGAGACCATGAAATGGTACGCGGACAACGGCTGGCTAAAGTAGCCGTCAGGCTACGACATGCCACGCACAGTAAGTGTGGCGAAGCACAAACACCGCCAACCGTGGCAATCAATAATCACGAATCGTGGATTTTTAAACATGACTTTCACTCTTGCCGACATACTGAAGACCGACAAAAAGCCGAAGAAATGGCTTTTCGCGGCTGAATGGGCGATGGTGGCGTACATGGCATTCACGCTATTGCTGATGCTCTTCACGTACACCAAGCTGCACGATCCGGAGTCGATGCTGTGGGGACGGGCACGCATTGCCATCGCCACGGCTGCCCTGTGGGGCATCTACCGCATCGCCCCGTGCCGACTGCTGCGCTTCCTCCGCATTGCCCTGCAGATGACAATGCTGTCGTGGTGGTATCCCGACACTTACGAGTTCAACCGCATGTTCCCCAACCTTGACCACATATTCGCCACGTGGGAGCAACAGTTGTTCGGATGCCAACCCTCATTGCTGTTCTGCCAGGCACTGCCCGGCCATGTGTTCAGCGAACTGATGGACCTCGGCTATGCCGCTTATTTCCCCATGATACTGGCCATCACGGTGTTTTTATTTATGTGGCGGTACAAGGATTTCGACCGGGCGTCATTCATAATCATGGCGTCATTCTTCTCATACTACGTGATTTACGTGCTCCTGCCGGTGGCGGGCCCGCAGTATTATTACAAAGCCGTGGGCATGGAAGAGATAACGGCAGGCAACTTTCCCGACGTGGGCGACTACTTCTCCACACACTCCGAGGCACTCGAAAGCCCCGGCTACAAGGACGGCTTTTTCTACAAACTGGTGGACAACGCCCACGATGCGGGCGAAAGGCCTACGGCGGCGTTCCCCAGCAGCCACGTCGGCATCAGCACAATCATAATGATTCTGGCATGGCGCGCGCGCTCACGGCGTTTCTTCTATGCCCTGTCGCCGTTCTATGTCCTGCTATGTTTCTCCACCGTCTACATCTATGCCCACTATGTAATCGACGTGTTCGCAGGCTGGCTGTCAGCATTGGTGTTCTTCGCGGCGTTTAACCGCATGTACAAAAAAACTGAATCACATCGTCTTTGCCACCATCACAACAGCCAAAAAGGATAATGCCGATAAACAAAGCCTGCCAAAAGGATGGGCATGGAGGGCTTTCCGGAATATGAATATCTGCCATTACAAATTACATGCAAATATGCAACTAACGACAGACGGCTGCGGACGGATTTTCGGTTTGGGTCGTTTTGACTTGCGAAACGCGCCATTTTACAAGCCAAAACGGCCTGTTTCGCAGTCTGAAACGACCCGTTTTGCAAAGTGAAATGACGTTCTTCGCAATACAATGGTTGCCAAGCAGTTACGCGAGGGCAACCTTATGGCAACCTTTAACATAAAAATCTTAAACATGGCGTGGGGTGAGCCGATGCCCGGAAAGCATGTTTACGACCCTGTTCACGCCGCGTTCATCTTGCCCATATCCACTCTTCAGAATTCCCAGTCCACCCCGGCCATGGCCGTTGCGCGAGGCATGGGGTAGCCATAGTTTATCTCGTAGCGTTGGGCGAGCAGGTTTTCGCCCCTCACGAACACCCGAAGCCCCGCCGCCACACGGCAAGAAGCAGTGAGATTCCACAGCAAGAAACTCTCTTTGTGGTCTTCGCCGTTTACAGCCTCGGTAGCAGTGTAAAGTCCGCTTATATATTGCAGACCCGTAACAAACGCAAAACGGCCTATGGAATAATTGCCCCCGAAGTACAACTTGTGCCTTGGCGCGCCCGTGACCGGACGGCTCATGTCAAGGAAACTGTAATTGGCGTCCAGCCGCAGGCGGCTGTTCACATTGTAAGCGGCCTCCGCCTCCATTCCCCAATTCTCCATTTCGCCGGTGTTTATGTTGCGGCGATGACCGTCAACCACTACCGTCTCTATCAAGTTGTCGGCTTTCAGATAAAACACGTTGACCCCAACGCGCAACCTGTCTTGCAACAGACGCTGCGAAAAAGCCAGCTCATAGTTTATCAGCCGCTCCGGTTCCAATTGATCATTAGCCGCAGCAAACATGTACATCTCGCGTATAGTGGGGTTACGGAAGCCTTTGCCTACAATGGCCTTGAGGTCGGACTGCGGCGACAACCGGAGCGTAAGGCCTCCCTGCGGCACCAGTTCGGTGCCCGACTGCGAGTGATGGTCAACGCGCAAACCGGCGTCGATGGTGAGCCACGACCACAAATCTTGGCGCAATTCGGCGTAACCGGCAAACTCATCTTGCTCTTTGTCGCCAATCACACTTTCCGCCTTGTTTACCATTTCTTCGTTCCATGCCTTGCCGCCAAAGTGCTGGTAATCGAATCCAAACGTCACCCTGTTGCCTCGGCAGAACGACACGCTCTGGTAAACAGACACCCCTCCCATCAAGTCATTGTGCATGTAGAGCGTCTCTTGCGGCTCCTCATCGATGCCGTAGCCATCGTTTATTTCGTGATGTCCCCAGTTATAAAACATTCGTATGGCTCCCTCGGTGCGCCCATACGCATTGGAAAGCGCAACCGAAGCCATGCCGCGAGTTATCCGCGAGTCGTTATACGTCAACGGACTTGACACCTCTCCGGGGTTCTCGGCCTCGAAGTGAATAAGGCTTATGTCGCCGGTGGCTTTCCAACAAGAACTGATTTCGTAGCCCAACTTGGCAAAACCGGAATACTGGCTGAAGCCGGAGTTGCGGCGGTAGCCATCGGTATGGCTGTAGTTGAAGCCCAATATGCTCTCCGCCCTGCCCTTGCGCACGGCATTGGAAACGCCGCCTTCCACAGTGCCATAAGAGCCGCCTTGCAGTGTCACGCCGGTTCTGGAGCCGTCGTCACGCAACTGCCGCGTGACGATGTTGACCACTCCACCCATCGCATTGGAGCCGTAGAGCAGCGACGACGGCCCGCGCAACACCTCGACGCGCTCGGCCAGCATCGTCTGATAGGCATCGGGAATGGGATGACCCATCAGTCCGGCATATTGCGGCACGCCGTCTATGAGCACCAACAGCGAAGCCCCGCCGCCCACGCCACGCACCTTTATCGACCCGGCGGCACCGGTCGACACGCCGTATCCCAGCATTCCGCGCGACGTCACGAACAGTCCGGGCACTTGCTCACTGACTGTCGGGAGCAGCTGCGTGCGGAAATTCTCCGTCAATTTCTGCCTGTTCATCACCGAGACAGTCATCGGCAGGTGGCGTATGTCGGCGGCATCGCGCGTTCCTGTCACCACTACCTCAGCCAAGCCAACGCTGTCCGAAACCATCATATAGGCATCGGCAGCATTAGTTGCCGTTGTCGCTGCGGCCAAGAATGCCGCCAAAAGGGTCTCTTTTTTCCTCATCTGTCAATGTGTTGCCTATTGTTTTGCATCTACTCAGTTGCAAAGTTAAGGAAAAAGAAATACAAAACAGATAGCCACATTACAGATGGAATAACCACATTTACATAAATGCAAATGTCGGCAACGGGCCTCTCCGCCTGCGCCTGCCATGGCTTCAGACTGTGGGAATATCCGTTGCCGACACAAAAGAATCATCTTGCAAGCTCGAATATCTCGCGGGTAGCCTTTCTGTCCAAGCGCACATAATTGCCCACAAGCTCACCCTTGTTTTCATGGAGCTTGCTTACGAGCAGGTCAATGTCCGGATTGTCTATGCCAAGCCCGGCGAAAGTAACGGGCATTCCGATGGAAGTGAGGAACTGCTTGAAACGTTTTACGCCTTCAAGGGCATCCGCCTTGCTGTCGCCGGAGGCGTCCACATCCCACACGCGGTGCGCCCACTGCCCCACTTTCCGTGCGTTGTGCGAAGCCATGTAAGTGAGCCATGCCGGGAAAACGACTGCCAAGCCGGCTCCGTGGGTAACATCATAAACTGCACTTACCTCGTGCTCCATGAAGTGCGACGCCCAATCCTCCTCACAGCCCACGCCACAGATGCCGTTGTGAGCCACCGTTCCGGCCCACATCAGGTTAGCCCTCGCGTCATAGTCATGCGGGGTTTGCATCACTTTGAGAGCCTCTTCCTTTATGGTTCGGAGCAGTCCTTCGCACATTCTGTCGGCAACCGCAACGTCGGGAGTGTTTGTAAAGTAACGCTCCATGATGTGAGCCATCATGTCGGTAACGCCACATGCCGTCTGCCATGCAGGCAAAGTGAACGTCAGTTCGGGGTTCATGACGACGAAAACCGGGCGCAACACCTTTGGAGTGCGCAGGCTAATCTTGTGCAACCCGTCCAATTTCGTTATCACGCTGTTGCCCGAACCCTCGCTGCCTGCGGCCGGGATGGTGAGCACCACGCCCACCGGCAAGGCGCGTTCCGGCATCCGCAGTCCTGCAAAGAAATCCCAAAAGTCGCCTTCGTAAGGCACACCCACGGCTATGGCCTTGGCAGTATCTATGACCGAACCGCCGCCTACAGCCAACATGAAGTCGGCTTTCTCACGGCGAGCCACGCTTATTCCCTCATAGACCTTTGGGTCTGTGGGGTTTGGCTGCACGCCGCCCACCTCGCAATATTCCACGCCCGCCTCACTGAGCGAACGCTCAACGCGGGCCAACAGACCGCTGCGCACCACCGAGCCTCCTCCATACACCACCACGGCGCGCTTGCCGCCGTGCGACTTTACCAAACAGCCGACCCGGCTTTCGGTGTCCTTGCCGAACACAAATTCGGTAGGACTGTAAAACAAAAAGTTGTTCATCGTATGTTTATTTCCATTGTTTCACCTCGCGAAGTCTATGCTTTCATGGCTCACGCTACAGCAAATGTATCATTGTCACAGCAATATCCGCGCACTGCCGACAATTCCACCGCCACACGCCGACATGCCGCATACAGAGCACTAATAGCCGTCTGTCGGCACGGAGTCGGAGCCGCCACCTGCCAACTCCATCTTTTTCAGCCAGTAATCACGTACGTCGCGCCAGCGGTAATAAGGCCCTTCGACAGCCTTTATGGGCAATCGGGCTTCGTTTTCGTTGAGCAACACCTTCACAAGCGGGTCGCGGTCGGAAGCGTCCTTGCGGTAGAACACCAGCTGCACATTACCTCCCATGGGGAACACCAGATAGTCAATCCATCCCTTGTTTCCCAATTTGGCGAGGTCGGTGGTCTGCAAGTCGTAGCCATTGATGCCCATGAGGCACACCAGCGGCAGCAACACCGTCTCGTGGCCGAAGCGCAGCGACGCTCCCGGATGAGCCAAGGCTATGCAGCTGTCGGCATCGCTGATGATGCGCGTCAGCAGGTTCCGTTGTATGAGCGGCTGCGTACCGCCATTGAGCGGGCAGTAACCATATTCCATATACCACCGCGCGTTTGTCACACGCCAGTTGGCATACAGGTCATCGTCATCGAAAATGTCGTATAAAGTGACTTTGTAACGCGCGTCACTGTTCTGCGTAGTAGATGCGAGGCGGAACAGCCGGTCGTTCAACCGGCGCGCCGCCACCCGGCTCTTCACGTAATCCATGTCGTTGAATATGCGGCGCATCAACTTCATCGTGTCCACTTCGGAATTGTAAAGCGCATCGAGCGCGGCCCTGGCCTCGGCCGAATACCTGCGGCGGAAGCGTAACCTGTCGCTGTAATTCATGTAATACATGTCGTGCTGGCTGGCATCGTGGCTGACGCTTAAGGCCGGATTGAGACGCACCAGCTCCAGCAGCTCGTTCTCCATCGACAGGATGCAGCGTATTATTATTGTGCTGCGGGCATCCACGTGCGAGCTGTCGTCAAACACCTCCGAAAAGCGTTCATACATCCTTCGCGCTATGTCGCGGTGTTGCTCGGCTCCGAGTTCCGTCAATTCCCCAAACCGTCCGTCGGCCTCGGCGCGCATCCAGCGCACACGGCGCAGCACGTCACGGCCAAGCGTCGTAAGCTTTCCAAGGCTGTCGGCGCGCTGCAACACTCCGAGAGGCTCGTCATACTCCGCCTTGTCAATCAAGAATCGCGAGCCGTGACGACCGTAATGGCTTATATAGAAAGGCACAAGGCTGTCGGGAGCGGGCGTAAGCACACGGTCATTGTCGGGTCCCGGATAGGCAGCATAGTTGCTGGCAGAAAGGCGTATGTCGTCCTTCAAATCACGTTTCGGCGAATACGCCGCCATGACCATGCCCGCCACAACCACCGCCACAGTGGCTGTCAACCGCCGCAAGGCGCGCCACGCCTTGCGATGGCATGCGCCCCTACCCTTTTCTTTTGTGTCATATATTTTCATGTCGCAGTCTTTATGCGTGTGGCGACGGCCACCAACGTAGCCACAAATTAAACATTTGCACCCCTTTGCGGAGACGATGGCAACCGGACAAGGGCGGTAACGGCTACCGCTTCCGCCTTGCCATTATGCGATGCAAATATAATAAAAAAACTGTCTCGCGGAATTTGCAAGCCAATTATTTTGCGATGTCGGTCTTTTCTTTGCCTTGACGACGAACCACTGCGGGCACACAATCAGTAAATGTGTTACAAACAGCGATAATCGGATTAGTAAAACTGTCAGCCACAACGGCTACCTTTGCATGAAAACAGGAAAGGACTAAAAAGAACTATGCTCATTGACACGCGCAAAATGACAAGAACACTGACAGCGATGGCAATCACCGCCATGCTCACGATGAGCGTGACTGCGACGGCCTGCCACCCGAAAAACAACAATGGAACACAAAACACCAACAACATGGAGACAAATACGATAACACTGACAACGGCGGGAGGTACCGCGTTCACAGCCACACTGACAGACAACTCATCGGCAACAGCACTGAAAGAACTGCTCGCGAAAGGAGACATAACCATAAAGATGGAAGACTATGGCGACATGGAAAAGGTTGGTCCCATAGGCCACAGCCTGCCGCGCAATGACACTCCAACGACTACTGGGCCCGGAGACTTGATACTCTACCAAGGAAAATATTTAGTGATTTACTACGGAACAAACTCCTGGACGTTCACACCGTTAGGCCATATCGACGGTGTTTCGCGAAGCCAACTGCTTTCGGCTCTCGGCAAGGGCGACGTAACCGTAACTCTGTCGCTCAAAAAATGAAAAGCAACCAAGGCGCGACATACAGCCGTCCGGCATCGGGCACACTCGACAAAAGCCGATCCGCAATGCCATAGCCGTGCGAAAAATATTTACAAAACGACATGTCGCTCGACAAGACGAGCCATACCGCCTTGTGAAACGGGTCGTTTCGGATGACAAAACGACCCGTTTCGCGGCATAAAACGGCCTGTTTTGCACCGCAAAACGGCATATATGACAAACTGACTGACAACCAATAAGTTGCAAACACAAGCCAAATGGCCTTACGAAAAGGAACATGCCAAGAAATATTTTTACAAAACGGAACTGTCGGGAAAGTCCTGTCAGGACTCGTTTGCGCAAGGAAATCCCCATCGTCAGGCATACCATTAATGCCTTAAACCAATGAAAAGTGGATGCCAATGGAATGTTTTTCTTATCTTTGCAGCCATGACGGGGAAGAAAAACGAGATAATACTTGACAACCTCTCGATAGGCTACAAGAGCCGCAAGGGCGAAAGAATCGTTGCCAAAGGCATCAGCGCGACCATCAAAGGCGGCGAGTTGACCTGCCTGCTGGGGCCAAACGGCGCGGGCAAATCGACACTACTACGCACTTTGGCCGCGTTTCAGCCGAGATGTGGCGGCTCGATAAGCATCTGCGGACGGAGCATCGACGACTACAAGGCGGCTGAGATGGCCAAGGTGGTGGCCATAGTCCTCACCGACAAACCCGACGCGAAAAACATGACAGTAGGCGAACTTGTAGCCATGGGACGCTCGCCTTACACCGGCTTCTGGGGCACGCTGTCTGATTCCGACCGCAATGCCATAGCCGAAGCCATGGCCACTGTGGGCATAGAGAGCATGGAACGGCGCAACATATCGACACTCAGCGACGGCGAAAGACAGAAGGCAATGATAGCAAAGGCAATGGCACAACAGACACCCGCAGTGTTGCTCGACGAGCCGACAGCCTTTCTCGACTTTGCAAGCAAGGCCGACACCATGCGTTTGCTGCGCCGCATCAGCCACAGCCTTGGCAAGGTGGTGCTTATGTCAACCCACGATTTGGACTTAGCTTTGCAGACAGCCGACACGCTGTGGCTGCTCGGAAACGACGGACAAATAGCCATCGGAACGCCCGAAGACATGGCTGTCGACGGACGCTTGCAGGCTTTCTTTACCCACGACGGCATAGTGTTCGACGCACAAACGGGACTCTTCACTACAAGCAACGAGACCGAATGCTCCATCGGAGTGGCCGGGCCGCAAGGCCTGCGGCTCACAATGCTGTGCAAAGCGTTGAACCGCAACGGCATGTCTCCCGCCCCACCCCATGCCGACCGCCCCGAAATAACAGTCGGCGACGACACGTTCACCATTTCGGCAAACGGCAACGAAATCATCGTATCGACCATTTCCGATGCAGTGGAAACAGTGAAACGGTGCATTGGAAAACCACAATGAACGCTTGCGACGGCCTCAATAAACCTTTCAACTAAGCTCGAGCATACGCTCTATGGGCTTCAAGGCATCGCGGGCCACGGAGGCATCGACCTCCACTTGTGGCCATCCATACTTCAAAGTGTTGTAAACTTTAAGCAGAGTGTTCATCTTCATGTAGTCGCACTCATTGCACGAGCACCCTACGGAGCCTTCGCTGATTTCCGGCGGCACGGGTATGAACAACTTGTCGGGACAGGCCCGCTTCATCTCGTGCAGTATTCCCGATTCCGTGGCTACGATAAAGCTGTCCGCATCGGCCTTCTTCACATAGTCAAGCATGACAGCCGTGGAGCCAACCACGTCGGCAACTGCCAGCACGGGAGCCTTGCATTCAAGGTGGGCAAGCACTTTCGCATCCGGATAACGGGTTTTCAGACGCACTATCTCGGCCACGGAGAACCTTTCATGCACGTGGCATCCGCCATTCCAAAGCAGCATCTGCCGCCCTGTCACGCTGTTGATGTAAGCCCCAAGATTATAGTCCGGCGCGAATATTATCTTCTCGTCGGCCGGCAGCGAATCCACTATCTTCTTCGCGTTGCCGCTTGTCACCACCACGTCGGTGAGAGCCTTCACGGCCGCCGTGGTATTGACGTAACTCACAACGGTATGTCCGGGATGCTTGTCCTTAAACTCCTTGAGGTCGGCGGCGCGGCATGAGTCGGCCAGCGAGCACCCCGCATTGAGGTCGGGAGCAAGCACCGTCTTGTCAGGACTGAGCAACTTGCACGTCTCAGCCATGAAATGCACGCCGCACATCACCATGACCTGCGCGTCGGTATCGGCCGCTTTGCGCGCGAGAGCCAGTGAATCGCCTATGAAGTCGGCCACCTCCTGTATCTCGCCCCGCGTATAGTAGTGAGCCAATATGATGGCGTTCTTCTCCTCGCACATCCTCCTTATTTCCGCTTTCAAGTCTGCGCCATCTGGCGCAGGCTCGTCAATAAAGCCTTTTTCCACCCATTCGCCTTTCACCGTCAAATTATTATTATCATTCATTTTTTCTTCTTTTGAAAATAAAAATGCTGCTTATGATATGCCGTTGATATGTTGAAAACTTTTTGTTCTTTTCTTTCCGTATTTTGATATTAACGCCGTGATGCGCGTTGACAACAGCGGCTGTTTATTGTTTCATGCTGTATTTTAGTGCTGTATGTCACTTATCAACATCTGTCCATTGCGGTGCAAATATAATAAGTTTATATCTTTTTTGGCAACGAAAGTGTGGAAAACTTGCATAAAAGCCTTTGATAAACCTGTTGATTTACCCACACGGCAAAGCCTCGTGTGCATGTCGTCTGTTTATTGCAGTGCTTTTCAATGGGTTTTCCACATGGTTTTCCACACAGTTATCAACAGTGGAATGTTGCTGCGCCTATGCCGTCGCCACAATGCCTATGCCGGAAGCAATATTTACAAGGTGTAAACAGATGGGTTTCCGATAAGCAATGTTTGTATTGTTTTAGTTTTTTTTCCGTCTTTTTTTTTATGTATGTTGTGCCTTTTTGTTAAGTTTGCATAGTTAAACTTGAATTTTGTCAGACTATGGACAAGTATTTTGCAGACGAAAAGAGGTATGATAACGGCATGGAATACAACCGTTGCGGACGCAGTGGTGTGCTGCTGCCTAAAGTAAGTTTGGGCTTCTGGCACAATTTCGGAGGGATGGATTGCTACACGCGCAGCCGTTCGATAGCGTGTTACGCTTTCGACCATGGGATAACCCACTTCGACCTGGCCAACAACTACGGCCCACCCTACGGATCGGCGGAGCAGACTTTGGGAATGCTGATGGACAATGACTTCCGTCCTTACCGCGACGAACTGTTCATAAGCACCAAGGCCGGTTATGACATGTGGCCCGGCCCTTATGGCAATTGGGGCTCGCGCAAGTACATGATGGCAAGTCTTGACCAGAGCCTGAAGCGCATGAGGCTTGAATACGTGGACCTTTATTACAGCCACCGCCATGACCCGAACACGCCGTTGGAGGAAACATTGCAGGCTCTCGTCGACATAGTGCGCTCGGGCAAGGCTCTTTACATCGGCATATCGCGGTGGCCGCTGGAGGCCTTGAAAGTGGCCGTCAGCTACCTGCGCGCCCACGACACTCCGCTGCTGATATACCAGGGACGCTTGAATTTGCTCGACCGCGCGCCCCAAGAAGAGGGAATCACCGAATATTGCGCTGAGGAGGGAGTGGGCTTCATTTCCTTTTCGCCATTGGCGCAAGGCCTGCTCACCGACCGCTATCTTGACGGAATACCCGAAGACAGCCGCATGACGCGCGACCATTTCCTCAAGCGCGACGTGCTCACGCCTGAACTTCTGGAACGCCTGCGCCGCCTTAACGGCATAGCCAAAAGTCGCCACGAGACGCTTGCCGAGATGTCTTTGGCGTGGGTGCTGCACCAGAAAGCCATCACTTCGGTGCTCATTGGTGCCAGTAGCGTGGAGCAGTTGGAGAAGAACTTGAAGTGCGTATCGGCAAAACCTTTTTCAAATAGTGATATATAAAGACTTTTTCATGTTTTTTTAAAAGTTAAGTGAGTATTTCGGACATCCGTTGCCGCGATGGCTGCGGATGTCTTTTTGTTTTATTCCGTCCTGCTTTCATGTGTTTTTCATATAATGATGATGTTGCGATGCCGCGGCAGATGCCAATCGATTCAAGTGTGGTGGCAGGATTGTCAGCATTGTGAAATATTTTTACAAAAACCGTGTTGTAATACCGTCCGTGCCGTTTTGCAAAGCGAAACGGCACATTTCGTCTTCCAAAACGGGTTGTTTCGCAGTCTGAAACAGGCCGTTTTGAAAAGCAAAACGCCCCATATCGTAAATCCATTGGAAATCAATGTATTACGGAAACGGCATCGCTTGCTGACGCAAAGTAATTTATTTTTACAATAATATGGTATATATGTGTCCTTCGACTGCCGTGCGTAGGATGTCGCTGCGGACTTTCGTCGGTGGCTTTTCAGTGTGCGCTGTGGCTGAGGTGTGCGGCATGGCGAAGACACCGCCCCACCCTTCCCCGCCGTTGGCGCGCGCATTTCATATCGCGTGGGTGGCGACCGTTCATTAAAAGAATATAAAATAGCCTATTTGTAATAAAAATTTAAAAGACAAAGATATTCGCGATACTTTTATTTTTCCTAATTTTGCATTAGAAATTGATTTATAAACCTTTTAAAGGAGTATTGTTATGAACAGAATTTTACGTTATTCATTGGTTGCCTTGCTGGCAATTCTTTGCAGAAATGTGTCAGCAGACACTTACACTTACACTTTCGAGTCAACAATGTTCTCGGAAAGCGGTACAGTGAGCCTTAACGGCATTGACTGGACTCTTGATACCGATGCAGGATATTTTGGCTTTGACAGCAGCAATGGCAGAGGCCAACAGATAGGAAGCAGGAACAATCCATGCACCTATGCCACTCTTTCCACTACGGACATAGCTGGCACCATCACTTCGGTAGTGGTCAACGCATCAGGCGCGAGCAGCATAACCGCAACGCTCGACGTAACCGTTGGCGGCGAGACTTTCGGCGACCAACAGACCCTTACGACTACGGCCACGTCATATTCTTTTGAGGGTTCCGGCTCGGGCGAGATAGCGTTGAATTACAACAACTCTTCTTCAGCGGCTGTCTACATATTGAGCATAGAGGTGACTTACACCACCGATGAATCGTATGTGGCTCCTCCTACTATCAATGGCAGCAGTATTTTTGAAGGCGAAACGACAGTGACCATCACCGCCGGGGATGGAGCGACCATCTACTACACTACTGATGGCACCGAGCCGACAACGGCATCCGAGAGCGGGGCTTCACCGGTGTCATTCACGATTAATGCCACCACCACCGTGAAAGCAATGGCGGTCATCGATGGCCGCACCAGTACGGTGACTACCAAAGAGTTCACACTCGTGGAGTTTACAGACGCCACGATAGCCGACCTCCACGAGAAGACGGACGACGAAGAGTACATCAGGCTGACTCTGACCGACGCTAAAGTCACTTACGTTGACGATAATGACATCTATGTTCGCGAGGGCGACAAGGCCATAATATTCTACAACACGAGCCTTGTTCTTCCCGTCAACGCCGTCCTGAACGGAACGGTTTGTGTAGACTACGACAACTACTACGGCATACACGAGGTCAAGGACAACGATTTCACCAATACCGACAATCTCGACATAGCCGAAAGCAGCGAGGTTGCCCAGCCTGTCGATGCTACCATTTCCGAGATACTGGCCTTGGAGCACATCTGCGACTACGTGATTCTCAACGGTGTTACCATCACCAGCGAGGTATCCGGGTCTTACACCAACTACTATGCCAACGCCGATGGCGAGAGGGTTCAGCTCTACGGCGGCATATCGCTTTCGAGCTATGCCAACGATGGTGTTGAATACAACGTTTCGGGCTTGTTCAACACCATATACAACGGGTCGCCTGAGATACAGCCAGTGAGCGTTACGAACGCTTCCGCCGACGATGTGGAGTTTACAGACGCCACGATAGCCGACCTCCACGAGAAGACGGACGACGAAGAGTACATCAGGCTGACTCTGACCGACGCTAAAGTCACTTACGTTGACGATAATGACATCTATGTTCGCGAGGGCGACAAGGCCATAATATTCTACAACACGAGCCTTGTTCTTCCCGTCAACGCCGTCCTGAACGGAACGGTTTGTGTAGACTACGACAACTACTACGGCATACACGAGGTCAAGGACAACGATTTCACCAATACCGACAATCTCGACATAGCCGAAAGCAGCGAGGTTGCCCAGCCTGTCGATGCTACCATTTCCGAGATACTGGCCTTGGAGCACATCTGCGACTACGTGATTCTCAACGGTGTTACCATCACCAGCGAGGTATCCGGGTCTTACACCAACTACTATGCCAACGCCGATGGCGAGAGGGTTCAGCTCTACGGCGGCATATCGCTTTCGAGCTATGCCAACGATGGTGTTGAATACAACGTTTCGGGCTTGTTCAACACCATATACAACGGGTCGCCTGAGATACAGCCGGTGAGCGTATCGGAGGCCACAGCCATCGATGGTGTGACGGCAGACGAGGCTTACAGCGGTGAGGATGTGATATATAACCTTGCCGGACAGCGTTTGCAAGCACCTGCAAAGGGTATCAACATCATCAATGGAAAGAAAGTAATAGTGAAGTAACATGATTTAAAATAGATGTGGAAGTACGTTTAAGGCACTGCAAGATGTTGCGGGTTGAGCGCTTCCTTTTTGTAAAGCTGCGGGTGTGCCGGTAATTGCGGCACACCCGTTTTTTGCGCCTTGTGCGGCAGTGACGCCGGGATTGTGGGTAGTGGTGGGTGAATGCCATGGCGGCTGGAATGCGGGCGCAGCGTAAGGCGCGGTCGGGTAGGGTGTTTCCGTTGCCGTGCGCCACTCTTGGAAGCACTTCAAAAAATGTCATTTAATTTTGTTTTTTCGTTTCTTTTGGCGTATCTTTGCACGAGGTAAAAAGCATTCGGGACGCCAATGTAGACTTCTATTTCCATTCGTTTGCGCCATTGTCTGTTGTCGGTAAAGCCGCAATGTGAATAAGAGAGAAAGGTTTCATTCCGCTCCTTTGCTTTACCATTGCGTAGGGTAGGCGTGGCGGTGGGCGCATGGCGTGTCCGTTGCCCACGCAAGGGTACAAAATTACAGGCGACATGACTAAGAAAGACAATGGGTTGACACCGATGATGAAGCAGTTCTTCGAGCTAAAGGCGAAGCATCCGGACGCGGTGCTGCTCTTCCGTTGTGGCGACTTCTACGAGACTTATTGCGAAGACGCTGTTACGGCGTCGCGTATCCTCGGCATAACCCTTACGCGGCGTGGCAACGGGGCAGGGGGAAAGACCGATACGGAGATGGCCGGATTCCCTCACCATGCGCTCGACACCTATCTCCCGAAGCTCGTGAGGGCAGGCAAGCGCGTCGCTATCTGCGACCAGCTCGAAGATCCCAAGCTGACAAAGAAGCTCGTAAAGCGCGGCATCACAGAGCTTGTGACGCCCGGTGTTGCCATGGTTGACAATGTGCTCAACTACAAGGAGAACAACTTCCTGGCCGCCGTCCACATGGGGAAAGCCGCTTATGGCGTGGCTTTCCTCGACATATCGACCGGCGAATTTCTCACAGGCGAGGGCACGGCCGACTATGTTGAGAAGCTGCTCGGCAACTTCTCGCCGAAAGAAGTGCTCTACGACCGCAGTCGCAAGGATGATTTCGAAAGCCACTTCGGCAACAAGTTGTTCACATTCCAGCTTGACGACTGGGTATTTACGGAGCAGGCGGCGCGGCAGAAGTTGCTGAAGCATTTCGGCGTCAAGAACCTGAAAGGCTTCGGTGTGGACCACATGCACAACGGGATAGTGGCAAGCGGCGCGATACTCCACTATTTGGAGATGACCCAGCACACCAACATAGGCCACATAACATCGCTGGTCAGGATAGAAGAAGAGCGTTACGTGCGCCTCGACAAGTTCACCATCCGCAGCTTGGAACTGCTTTGCCCGATGCAAGACGACGGTGCTTCGCTGCTTGATGTGATAGACCGCACGGTGTCGCCGATGGGCGGCAGGCTGCTCAGACGGTGGGTGGTGTTCCCTCTGAAGGAAGAGAAGCCCATCAACGAGCGGCTCGACGTGGTGGATTACTTCTTCCGCAAACCCGACTTCCGCCGCTGCGTGGACGACCAGTTGCGCCGCATGGGCGACTTGGAGCGCATAATATCCAAAGTGGCCGCGGCCCGCGTGTCGCCGCGCGAGGTTGTGCAGCTGCGCGTCGCGCTCGAAGCCGTGAAGCCGGTAAAGGCAGCCTGCCTGTCGGCCGGCGACGAGACGTTGCGCAGGGTGGGGGAGCAGCTCAACCTGTGCGAGTCGTTGCGTGACAGGATAGGGCGCGAAATAGCGGCCGACCCGCCGCAGCTCGTGGCCAAGGGGGGAGTAATCAACAGCGGGGTCAGCGCGGAACTCGACGAGCTCCGCAACATATCGTACAGTGGCAAGGACTATCTGCTGCGCATACAGGAGCGTGAGATGGAACAGACGGGCATAGCCAGTCTCAAGATAGGCTATAACAATGTGTTCGGTTACTACCTCGAGGTGCGCAACACTTACAAGGACAAGGTGCCCGCGAACTGGGTGCGGAAGCAGACTTTGGCCAACGCCGAACGCTACATCACGCAAGAACTGAAGGAGTATGAGGAGAAGATACTCGGCGCGGAAGACAAGATACTGGCCTTGGAAGCGAAGTTGTTCGGCGAGCTTGTTATGTCGATGCAGGATTTCATACCGCAAATACAAATCAACGCCAACTTGATTGCGAGGCTCGACTGTCTCCTTTCGGCGGCCAAGGTGGCCGAGGAGCGTCATTATGTGAGGCCGCAGGTGGTAACGTCGGACGCCATGGACATACGTCAGGGGCGCCATCCCGTGATAGAGACGCAACTGCCTTTGGGCGAGACTTACGTGCCAAACGACATCAATCTGGATTGCGACAGCAGGCAGATAATGATAATCACCGGCCCGAACATGGCCGGAAAATCGGCTCTGCTGCGCCAAACGGCCCTGATAGTAATAATGGCACAGATGGGCAGTTTCGTGCCCGCAGAGAGCGCGAAAATAGGTCTGGTGGACAAAATATTCACCCGTGTGGGAGCCAGCGACAACATTTCGCTGGGCGAATCGACTTTCATGGTGGAGATGACCGAGGCCGCCAACATCCTCAACAACGTCTCGCCACGCTCACTTGTGCTCTTCGATGAGCTGGGGCGCGGCACGAGCACCTACGACGGCATATCCATAGCGTGGGCCATAGTGGAGTATCTGCACGAGCAGCCGAGGGCGAGGGCGCGCACGCTCTTTGCCACCCACTACCACGAGCTGAACGAGATGGAGAAGCACTTCCGCCGCATCAAGAACTACAACGTGAGCGTAAAGGAAAAAGACGGCAAGGTGATATTCCTCCGCAAGCTGCTGCCCGGAGGCTCGGAGCACTCGTTCGGCATCCACGTTGCCGAGATAGCCGGTATGCCGCGCAGCATAGTAAGACGCGCAAACGTAATCCTCAAGCAGCTCGAAGCCGACAATGCGTCGGTGGGTTCGGTGGCCAAGCCCATATCCGACATAGCGGAAAGCCGCGAGGGAATGCAGCTTAGCTTCTTCCGGCTCGACGACCCCGTGCTCTGTCAGATACGCGATGAAATACTCGGACTGGACATCAACAACCTCACTCCCGTGGAAGCGTTGAACAAGCTCAATGACATAAAGAAGATAGTCAGCGGCAAGTGAGCCGTGCGACTGCCGTCACGCAATGGCGTGGCCGTGAGTTTGCGGCGATTGGCGAGCCGCTTTTGTTTGTGAATGGAATCAGAAGGCCGCTTGTTTTTCATCTCTTCCTGCGCACGATAAATGTAAAAATTTTTCATTGGGTGGACTGTATTTGACCCCCGTTTTTCCCATTTTCATAACAAACTGATAGTCAACGGATTTTCCGTATGTGCCGTTTTGCTTTCCGATATAGGCCGTTTCGCAGCGTGAAACGGCCTGTTTTGCGGTCTGAAACGGGCCGTTTCGGAATCCAAGACGGCAGTCCTTGCTTTCAGTATGATGCTTTTGTAAAGATCGTTTACTGCCGTTGCGTCCGGTGTGAGGGCATAAAATGCGGGTCATGGAAGACTTTGTATGCCATCTCCATGACCCGTTTCTTTTGGCTTTACGGCATTGGGGATGCCCGCGCCACCGGCTTCCGGCGGCTGTGGTCAGCCTGTCGGTGTTCCCCGCTGCGCCGGTAAGCGATGTTGTTACGCTCCTTGACGCAGGCCGGAGGCTTCGGCTTGACCAGTCGTTTCAGCCCGGATGGCCTGTTTGTTTCAGTAGCCCATGCGCGAGATGTCCACCTCTTTATTGTCTTTCGACTTGTAGTT
>CAZKMT010000009.1:13133-50189 GCA_964554115.1 uncultured Prevotella sp. | reverse complement strand
TTGTGGCTGCATTCATCTCGTAATTAAGTTCTTCCGGCGGCAGGATGTTCGGGAACACGATGCCTTGCGACTCTATGTCATGCTTATAGTCGGGGTCGTTGAGGATGTTTTTCCTCGTGCGCCGTATGGTAACCTTGTCTATTACGCCGTTCCTTATCGTTTTATATATGCCGTAAACTTCTTTCTCAACATCTTGCGTTCCTCTTTCATGCATCAGCTTTTTGTAATCACGAATGAGAGGCGAAAAGAAATTTTTGAGGTTGGGAACGCCGTCGATGGTGCAGCTCTGGCTGTTCTGGAACAGCAACAAAAGGTTCAGCAGGTCGTCGGGGTGGTTGTTCAACGGCGTGGCGGAGAGCAGCATGACTTTCTTGCGCGTGCTGCGCAACAGGCCGGGGTTGGAGCAAGGCGACTTGCAAATTTTCTGCAAATCGTCGTACTTTCCCGAAATGTCGCTGCGGAAACCGTGCGCCTCGTCAACTATGATGAGGTCGAACTCCTCCTTGTCCTTGTATTGGTCGCGGCCTTCAAGCACCTTTGAGAGGCTGCCGTTGGTGATGAACTGCGCCTTTCTTTCTATGCCAAACTGCGTGAAAGTCCTTTTCCAGTTGTCTTCAAGCGCGGGCGGATAGATGACCAATATGTTGGTGCCTCTGCCGTTGGCCTCGATGAAACGCTTTGCTATCATCGTGGCAATCATGGTCTTGCCCAAGCCCACCACGTCGGCAAGGAACAGTCCGTTGTGCCGCATCAGCATCTGGTAGCCCTGTATCACGGCATCTTTCTGGTATTTCAGTTCTTTCACGCCGTTGGGCAGTTCGAGCGTGAAGTCGTCCTCCACCTGGTCGCCGAAGATGTCGATGAGCACCTTGATGTATATCTCGTAGGGCGTGGGCTGGTAGCCGAGGTATGTCTGCTTCTTGTATTCGGCGATGTCGTCAGGTGTGAGCGGCACTGCCTCGTTCCACAGAGTGTTGAACTCGTCAAGGCAATATTTCACGTCATCGTAATCTTTCATCGCCACGTTGAGTTCATAGCGTTGCGACTGCGTTATGCCAAGCCCCGATTCGGATATGTTTGACGAACCCATGATCACCCAACCGTCGCTGTACTCGCTGTGGTTCTTCGGCAGGCAGAGGTAGAACTTGGCGTGCAGGTTCTTTGTGGCATGAATCCTCATTTCCAGTCGGCCGGCCACGAGGTCGTCGCACATCTGCAACATGCCGGCTTCCACTTCGGGGTCATACTTTGCGTCGATGATGTCCTGCTTGAACTCCTCGAAATATTTTTCCTTGGCCTCTCTCTCCTTGCCGAGCATGAGCACGGCCTGATTGTGGCGGCGGAATATGTCGTCGATGTTGATGCCTACCAGTATCTTTATTTCGGAAACGTCGCCGAGTTCTTTCCTCAACTTGAAATAGCCTGACGAACGGAAGAACCCGACCACGGCAAGAAACCTGTCGAATGTGGCCATTTCCGCAGCGATGCCCTTTAGCTTATTGAAAAGGGTGTTGTCGCCGTCATTATTGAAAAACTTTGTGCCCATCTTAGTATGTTTGGCAATTCGTGCAAAGATATATCTCTTGGCAAGAGATGTATGCTAAGAGATTAATGCTTGTAAATCAGCGTGTTGCCTTGAATGTACAAGTGGATTTGCTAAACAATTCCGCACAATCTGATAAACAAATCCAAATAATTTTCTAAACAATTCCGCGCGAATTGCCTTTCATATCACATCATAAACCGAGATAAAACCACGGTTTTTGCGATATTATGCGTATCTTTGCATCACCAAAACTATATCTCTTGCCAAGAGATATGGATTTCTGCCAAACAGATTTCATCCAAAAAAATCCAGTTGCAAGTCTTTCAGGACAAGGCTGTTCGCCCTGTCCGCCACGGCTCGTATCGGGCCGATGCAAGGAGATGCGCGTGATTTACGAGAATCGCGCCCCGTTCCCTACGAGATGACCGAAACCAGCAGGTTCTTGCTCTTGGCGAATGTCTGTCGTAGCCAAGGAGCATGGCGGTAAAGAATGTTTACATGCAAAGGCGGCGCGGAACCGCAGATACCGATTCACCTTGCGAAACACACCGTTTCAAAGTGTGAAACGGCCTGTTTCGTCCTCCCAAACGAGCCGTTTCGCAACCCCAAACGGCACATCCTGCAAACCGACTGGAAACCAAATATATGCAATAGGCCTTAATCCGTAGCGGCAAAGCACCGCACGTTGCGAAACATCTTTACAAAACAACAGGATGCCTCGCGCCGCTCCGGTTGGCTGATTTTTCTTTATAACGCCTAAATATCAACGACATGCCATACCATGCGGCTGTATCGAAAGCCGTCAGTCGTTACACTTGCGGTACCACTCGAGCAACATGCCGCGCGGAATGCCGTCGAGCACCATGCCGTCGAGCGCCTTACGGGCTTCAGACCGCTTGCCCATGTCAAGCAACAACGCCACCTTGGAAATCTTGTAGTCGCCATTGTCGGGCTGAAGGCTGATGGCCTTGTCCCAATCGTAGAGTGCCGCATCGTATGCCTTCCGCTCCTTTTCGAGGTCGGCACGCACCGCATACGCCACGGCACTGTCGGGAAAATGCTCAACAAGCATGTTAACCTGATCGATCGCCTCCCCCATTCGGTTCAGCTTACGGTATGTATGCACCAAACCGAGACGCGCCTCCATGTTGAACGGAGCTATGTCAAGGAATCTCTCATAGTCATTGAGCGCCAGTTCGTAGCGGCGCAAATTGACGTACGCATACGCACGATAGAAAAGTGCGGCCAGATTGGCGGATTCGATGCGCAGCACGGTGGAATATTCGTCGATGGCGTATTCCCACTGGCCGAGGTTGATGTTCACCGCAGCCTTTTTCAAGCGGAGATCCAGCGAAGTCGGCGAATTTTCTATCTGGAGACTGAGTACCGACAAGGAGTCGCGCCATTGTTGCGCTGTCTGGGCGGCACACGGCACACTCACGACAGGCAACAACAAAAAAGCGTATGGGCACAAATATTTAAACACTTATGCCTTGCAAATATAATCCACAATCCATGAACCCACCTCACGTGTGCCGTAGGTGGCGCCGCCCTCGACCTGAATCTCGGGCGTGCGGACGTTGGCGTCGAGCGACGCATCGACGGCACGACGAACCAACGCGCCTTCGTCTCTGAGACCGAAATGCTCAAGGAGCATGGCCACTGAAAGAATCTGGGCCAGCGGGTTGGCGATGTTCCGCCCCTTGGCTTGCGGCCACGAGCCATGCACAGGCTCGAACACAGGCGTGCTTTCGCCTGTGGACGCCGAGGGGAGCAGCCCCATGGAACCCGATATGCAACTACCCTCATCGGTCAGGATGTCGCCAAAGGTGTTTTCCGTAACCATCACATCAAAAAAGCGCGGTTCCGTAATCATGCGCATGGCGGCGTTGTCCACAAACATATAGTCCACAGCCACATCGGGATAGGCAGGCTCCATACCTTGGGCCACAAGCCTCCACAAACGACTTGAGGCCAGCACATTGGCCTTGTCAACCACGGTAAGGTGATGGCGGCGACGGCGGGCATACTCGAATGCCACGCGGAGAATGCGCTCTATCTCGGGGCGCGAGTAATAATTAGTGTCGTATGCCTTGTTTTCGTCCTGATATTTCTCTCCGAAATACATTCCGCCCGTAAGCTCGCGTATGCACACAAAGTCCGCCCCCTCAACGAGTTCGGGACGCAACGGAGACATGTGCAAAAGACACTTGAACGTTTGCACCGGACGTATGTTGGCGAAAAGCCCCAGCCGCTTGCGCATGGCGAGCAATCCCTGTTCGGGGCGTACCTTTGCCTTAGGGTCGTTGTCATATTTTGTGTCGCCAACCGCAGCGAACAGCACGGCATCGGCATCGACGCACGCTTGGTAAGTGGCTTCGGGGAAAGGGTCGCCCACCGCATCTATGGCGCACGCTCCGCAGAGAGCCTCACGGTAGGTAACGCTATGCCCAAACTTTGCGGCTATGGCATCCATGACAGCCACTCCCTGTTCCATTATCTCCGGTCCTATCCCGTCGCCGGGAAGCACTGCAATGTTCAGTTTCATGTGTTTGAATCTTATTGTTTGTTGTTTTCCTCTATTATGTTAAGCATCTTGAACGTGGCTTTGATGGCCGCCTCGGTCTGGTCGGCATCAAGACCACGGGTGCGCAACTGCCTGTCGCCGTTGCGCCACGTTATCACCGTCTGGACGAGAGCGTCGGTACGCCCTCCCGGAGGTATGCTCACGGCATAGTTCTCGAGCACAGGGAACGTGCGTCCAAGCGAGTTGCGGTAGATGGAACGCAAGGCCTTCACAAACGCATCGTACTGTCCGTCGCCGGTAGACGTGGCCTCATACTGCCTGCCATTGATGTCAACCTTGACACTGGCGATAGGCTTGAGACCATGGGCCAACGACACCACGTAACTGACAAGGCGTATCTTGTCTTCCGGCGCGGAGTGCTTCAGCACATCGCTCACGATGTAAGGAAGATCCTCTTGCGTAACAATCTCTTTCCGGTCGCCAAGTTCCGTGATCCGCCTTGTCACCTTTTGTGTCTGCTCGGGCGTAAGCTCAAGCCCCAACGCCTGCAGGTTGCGCGCTATGTTAGCCCGGCCGCTGGTCTTGCCGAGAGCATATTCACGGCGGCGGCCAAAGCGCTCTGGGGCAAGCTCGTTGCTGTAAAGGTTGGCCTTGGCATCGCCATCGGCATGCACCCCGGCCACCTGCGTGAACACATTGTCGCCCACGATGGGCTTGTTGGGAGCCACGGCTATCCCCGAATAGCTTTCCACTAACTTGCTGATGGCGTTAAGCTCGCTCTCGTTGATGTTTGTCTCTGCATGGAACTGGTCTTTGAGAATCACTTGGACACTCGCCAAGGGAGCGTTGCCACAACGTTCGCCAAGACCGTTTACCGTGACATGGAGTCCTTTCGCGCCACTGAGCACAGCCGCCAGTGAATTGCTTACGGCAAGGTCGTAGTCGTTATGCGCATGGAAATCGAAGTGAGTGCCGGGATAACGCTTCTGCATCTTGCGGAAATACTCTATCACCTGCAACGGATTCATTATGCCAAGTGTGTCAGGAAGCATGAAACGTTTCACGCCATACGAATGGAGCGCGTCTACCATGCGGTAAACATAATCGGGCGAATCTTTCATGCCGTTGCTCCAATCTTCAAGGTAAAGGTTCACGGTTATGCCCTTTTTGCAGGCATAGTCGATAGTATGCTTTATGTCATCGATATGCTCCTCAGGACTTTTATGCAACTGGTTTGTGCAATGCTTCAGCGAGCCTTTGGCCAAAAGGTTGACAACTAAGCCGCCACAGTCGGCAATCCAATCTACCGACAGGCCACCATCCACAAAGCCAAGCACCTCAACACGCTCAAGCATTCCTATTTGGCGGGCATAGCGGCAAATCATGGAAACGGCTTCTTTCTCACCATCCGACACCCGCGCCGAGGCAACTTCTATACGGTCGACATTCACATCCTTGAGCAGCTTGCGGGCAATCACCAGTTTCTCGTGCGGCAGGAAAGACACTCCGCTGGTTTGTTCCCCGTCGCGGAGCGTGCTGTCCATAATCTCCACAAAAGGCTGTATGCGCCGATAATTAGCGCTCACCTGTTGAGTTTCTCCCATGCCTCAATCCTGTCCTTGTTCTGTATCAGATAGTCTATGTCGTCCAACCCGTTCATCAAGCAATGCTTTTTGTAAGCACTGATTTCAAAGTGCTCACTGCTGCCTGTGCCCTTGTTGGTCACAGTCTGGTTAGGCAAGTCAACCTCAACTTCCGTCTTCGGATTTTCTTTTATGCAAGCGAAAAGCTCTTGCAAAAACTGTTCAGACACCACTACCGGGAGCACAAAGTTGTTAAGCTCATTGTTTTTATGGATGTCGGCGAAGAAACTGCTTATCACGACACGGAAGCCATAGCCTGCTATTGCCCAGGCAGCATGTTCTCTGCTCGACCCTGAGCCGAAATTCTTTCCGGCAACAAGGATGCACCCTCCGTAGGTCGGATCGTTCAACACGAAGTCTTTGTTGGGCGTTCCATCCTCGTTGTACCGCCAATCGCGGAACAAGTTGTCGCCAAAGCCTTCCTTGTCGGTAGACTTGAGGAATCGCGCCGGTATTATCTGGTCGGTGTCCACATTCTCCAACGGAAGCGGAACGCAAGTGCTGGTTATAACATTGAATATTTGCTTCATCTTCTGCTACATTAAAGTACGAGGGTCTGTGATACATCCTGTGACGGCGGCTGCGGCGGCAACCAATGGCGAGGCCAATATTGTGCGTGCCCCCGGGCCTTGCCTACCCTCAAAGTTGCGGTTGCTGGTAGACACGGCATACTTACCCGCCGGCACCTTGTCATCATTCATGGCGAGGCAAGCCGAACAGCCGGGCTGACGTATCTCGAAGCCGGCATCGGCCAAGACCTTGTCCAACCCCTCAACACGTATCTGCCTCTCTACGGCCCACGAGCCCGGCACCAGCCACGCCACGATGCCTTCGGCCTTGCGGCGGCCCCCAACGATGGAGGCAAAAGCGCGAAAGTCTTCAATGCGGCCATTTGTGCAGGCCCCTAAGAACACATAGTCAACAGGGTGTCCGAGGAGTGTCTCGCCAGGACGGAAGCCCATGTAATCAAGCGACTTCACAAACGAGGCCTTGCCGGCCTCTTCTATGTCGGCAAGCGACGGGATGGAATCCCCTATACCCATGCCCATGCCGGGATTGGTGCCATAGGTCACCATCGGTTCAATGTCGCCGGCATTGAACGTCAATTCCTTGTCGAACACGGCATCATCATCACTCCTCAGCGTGCGCCAATAGGCCACAGCCTTATCCCAATCGTCACCTTTCGGAGCGTATTGTCGTCCCTTGATATAGTCGAATGTTATATCATCGGGAGCAACGAAACTACCCCTTGCGCCCATCTCGATGGACAGGTTGCACAGGGTGAGGCGTCCCTCCATACTCATATTGCGCACTGCCGAACCCGCATATTCAACGAAATATCCGGTTGCTCCGGATGTGGACAGGCGTGAAATGATGTATAAGGCAACATCTTTGGCCGTTACGCCCCGCCCCACTTGGCCATCGATGGTTATGCGCATGGATTTGGGCTTCTGCTGCAATATACACTGTGAAGCCATTACCATTTCCACTTCACTTGTGCCTATGCCGAACGCCACGGCTCCAACAGCTCCGTGAGTGGATGTGTGCGAGTCGCCACACACAATGGTCATACCCGGCAGAGACAGCCCTTTCTCCGGGCCAACCACATGGATTATGCCATTGTCTTCAGACATCATTCCATAATGGGCAAGCCCGAACTCGGCAGCATTTGCAGCCAACGTTTCAACTTGCTTGCGCGACACGGGGTCTTCTATCGGCTTGTCTTGGTCGTGTGTGGGGGTATTGTGGTCAGGCATACAGTATATGCGCTCCGGACGGAAACACTTCAATCCTCTCTTGCGCATTCCGTCGAAAGCTTGCGGCGAGGTCACTTCGTGGCAATAAAGCCTGTCTATGTACAACTGGGTTGGGCCGCCTTCTATCATCTGAACGATGTGCCTGTCCCATATCTTATCAAACAGTGTGTTCATATCGCGTCATTTCCTGAATTTGTTAATGCAGTCAATATAGGCTTCCACGGAAGCCGTAACTATGTCGGTATTGGCACCAAAGCCATAATACACGTTGCCATCGTATTCCACTTGCATGTGTACCTTGCCCACATCGTCGGAGCCTTTGCTTATGGCTTGGATGGTAAATTCCTTAAGTGTCATCTCCCTGCGGACGATTCTCTTCAACGCCTTGATAGCTGCGTCTACCGGGCCGTTGCCCGATGACGCCTCCTCAAATTTCTGTCCCGATATGTCGAGGCCTATGCTTGCGACGCTCTTGACGCCCTTTCCCGTCGTAACCTGCAAATAATCGAGCTTTACGGCATGTGCATCCGCCATGTCCGCACCAGCAAGCATCAGTATGTCGTCATCGGTCACTTCCTTTTTCTGGTCGGCCAACTTGAGAAACTTCTGATAAATCTTGTCTACAGTCTCCTCGCCTGGCAATTTTACGCCAAGCACTCCGAGACGATATTTCAGGGCGGCGCGCCCGGAGCGAGCTGTAAGCACTATGGAGTTATCGTCAAGGCCGACATCTTTCGGACTCATTATCTCGTATGTCTGCACATTTTTGAGCACGCCATCCTGGTGGATGCCGCTCGAATGGGCAAAAGCATTGCGCCCCACCACCGCCTTGTTTGGTTGCACAGGCATGTTCATCAAACTCGACACCATACGGCTAGCGGGGTAAATCTTCGTCGTATTGATGTTAGTGTCGATTCCAATGTCTTTATGGCATTTCAATATCATGGCTATCTCTTCGAGCGAAGTGTTGCCCGCCCGTTCGCCGATGCCGTTTACCGTAACCTCCACCTGACGCGCTCCATTGAGCACGCCGCTCAGAGTATTGGCCGTCGCCATGCCAAGGTCGTTGTGGCAATGCGTTGAGATTATGACCTTGTCTATCCCGTCAACATGGTCTACAAGATATTTTATCTTCCTGCCATACTCATCCGGCATGCAGTAGCCAGTGGTGTCGGGAATATTGACAACCGTAGCGCCGGCCTTGATTACAGCCTCTATCACCCTGGCCAAGTATTCATTGTCAGTGCGTCCGGCATCCTCAGCGTAGAACTCAACATCGTCCACATATTTGCGGGCGCACTTCACGGCGGCCACCGCGCGCTCTATAATCTCCTCACGGTTGCTGTTGAACTTGTAGCGTATGTGCGGATCACTTGTGCCAATGCCTGTATGAATGCGCTTGTGCTTGGCATACTTAAGCGATTCGGCAGCCACTTCAATGTCTTTTTCCACAGCGCGTGTAAGGGCGCAAATGGTCGGCCACGTGACAGCCTTGGATATTTCTATCACAGAATTGAAATCGCCGGGGCTTGATATGGGGAATCCTGCCTCTATCACATCAACCCCGAGTTGCTCCAACATCTTTGCCACTTGAATCTTTTCAACCGTATTCAACTGACATCCTGGCACCTGCTCCCCATCGCGAAGGGTCGTATCGAAAATAAACAATCTGTCACTCATAATCATGCTTTACTTTTTATTACTTAATAAAAAACCTTTCTCACAATGGGAAGCGAGAAAGGTCTGAAACCTATGTGATGAACTATCACGCGCCAGTCTTTCTTCTTCCAACCGCCCTTGGCAGTAGGATTAAGCCTGTAAGCTGCGATAGAATGTTACATTTCATATTTGCATGTCTTGCTTTAACCGCCTGCAAAGTTATATAAAAAACAACAAACAAACAAATAAATCGTAACTTTTTAAACCGAACAGACGTTAGATTTTCAACAAATTTGCATTGCAGCTTCATTCGTACCGCAATGAATTTGACTGTCTGCCCGGCGGATTATGGCGAGTCGCATATGATTACAAGGCCATGGAACAAAGGCGCAACGAACTAAAGCCTGAGCAACAAGGCATGGCGGCCAACCCTCCTCACAGACTACCGACACTGCGCGTTAGTATATGCGGGAGCCAAAGATAGTAGTACCTATGCGCACCATCGTGCTTCTACACTCCACGGCTATCCGGTAATCGTGGCTCATGCCCCAGGAACGCTCGCGAAAGGCATCATCGGCGGCAAAGTAATCACGCTTGAACTCATCAAAGAGAGCAGCCGCCGCAAGGAACTCCGAGCGTATCTGCGCCTCGTCTTCCACAAATGATGCCATCGTCATCAGTCCGCAAATGCGCACATTTGTCAATGTCCGCCATTCACCGTCCGACAACAGACTGCGGCATTCGTCTGGAGTGAAGCCATACTTCGTTTCCTCCTCAGCTATGTGCAACTCCAACAGCACGTCTATCACACGCCCACATTTGGCCGCGTGCTTGTTTATTTCCTTGAGCAGCTTGAGCGAGTCTACCGACTCTATCATAGAGATGTAAGGTGCGATATACTTGACCTTGTTGGTTTGCAAGTGACCTATGAAATGCCATTGTATGTCTTTAGGCAACACCTCCCGCTTTTTTCCCAACTCTTGCTCATGGCTCTCTCCAAACACACGCTGCCCCTCATCGTAGGCCGCCTGTATGCATTCAGCCGGATGATACTTACTTATCGCCACCAGCCGTACGCCCGCAGGCAACGTGTCAAGCACGTCACGCAGATGACCTCTCACATCATAACCCATATCACTGCTGTTCAAATTCAGGCCTGTCGTTCTCTTCTTTCTTCTTATATTCAAAAACATCCATAAGCGATGTCTCCACAACTGACGCTATCACGTAGTCAATCATTGTGCCGCCCATCACTTCGTCGATGTTCTTCACAGCCGCATTGAGTGTGCCGGCATTTACGAGATAGGTCACGCAGGAACGCTTTTCCTTGTCTGTTTTCTCGTCGATGGTTATGAATTGCAGCTTCGCCTTATACCAACGGTCTGCCGAATCCTCGTCGCTGAAAAATATTTCCTTGTAGGCTGCTTTTTTTATGTCTGCCACGTCAAATTCACCGCTGATGTAAGACGACATCTCTTCCATGATACGCTGCTCCGCTTCTGTGAAGCTAAGCGCATCTACCGTGTACGCTTCCGTCACTTTCTTTTGCATACCGTCTTCCATTGTTTTCTCATAACGGATTTTACATTCAAACCATTCTGCTGTTCTACTTCTCATATATGTCCATTCGTTTTTAATGTTTCAGCAATGCAGTCAGTGCCACTTGGCTTGCTGCCCGGCATAAACTACCACAAAATTAGTCCATTTAAGCGAAACGACGGCATTGCCATTTGAAATTTATGTTAAGGACTTAACTTTCCACCCTGCGCGAAACCAATGGTGCGGCAGGCGGCAAGGACGCCTACAACACCAAACTCATCGGGCGAAAAGCCACATGCCACATGGCTCGCGAAAGCACACGAAAACCATCGGAAGCCGTCATTCAATGACAATCCCGCAAGATTGTTGCTTCACTTGGGCATCGTAACGCCCATAGACGGCAACCGATGGTTTCGCTCCCTATGCGGCCAACGTCAATATGCGAAAAGAGGGTAAGCCTTCATTGTGCTGTTTACTTGGGCTCGCACCTGGGCTATAACGCTCTCATCGTCATGTTTGTCCAACACTTTCTCTATAAGTTCTGCAATGAGAACCATCAAATCTTCCTTTGCGCCGCGTGTGGTGATGGCCGGCGTACCAAGGCGTATGCCACTGGTCTGGAAAGCGCTGCGGCTGTCGTATGGAACCATGTTCTTGTTCACCGTTATGTCGGCCGCAACGAGAGCCTGTTCTGCCACTTTTCCTGTCAGTTCCGGATATTTGGAGCGCAAGTCAACAAGCATGGAATGGTTGTCGGTTCCGCCACTCACGATGTCAAAGCCACGCTTCATCAGTTCCTCGGCAAGCACTTCAGCATTTTTTTTCACCTGTCTTGCCCATTCCTTGAATTCCGGTCGGAGCGCTTCGCCGAAAGCCACCGCCTTTGCAGCGATTACATGTTCAAGCGGTCCTCCCTGCTGGCCGGGGAATACGGCAGAGTTGAGCAGCTGGCTCATCATCTTAGTAACGCCCTTGGGCGTTTTCAGTCCCCACGGATTCTCAAAATCTTTTCCCATAAGTATTACGCCGCCACGCGGCCCGCGCAGGGTTTTGTGCGTTGTGGATGTCACTATGTGGGCATACTTCACGGGGTTATCCAAAAGTCCTGCGGCTATAAGTCCGGCCGGGTGCGCCATATCAATCATCAGCAATGCCCCCACCTTATCGGCTATCTCACGCATACGTTTGTAGTCCCACTCACGGCTGTAAGCCGAGCCGCCGCCTATTATCAGCTTTGGCTTGTGCTCCACCGCAAGCCGCTCCATTTCGTCATAGTCCACACGTCCGGTCTCCTTGTCAAGGTCGTAGCCAACCGCATGATACAATATGCCCGATGTGTTCACCGGTGACCCGTGCGAAAGATGGCCTCCGTGTGCAAGGTTCAGCCCCAAGAAAGTGTCCCCGGGCTTCAGCACCGCCAACAGCACTGCGGCGTTGGCCTGTGCTCCTGAGTGCGGTTGCACATTGGCATATTCCGCATCAAAGAGCTTGCAGACGCGGTCAATGGCCAGCTGTTCCACTTTGTCAACCACCTCACAGCCTCCATAGTAACGCTTGCCGGGATAGCCTTCGGCATACTTGTTGGTAAGCCATGAGCCCATGGCTTCCATAACTTCGTCACTTACAAAATTCTCTGATGCAATCAACTCCATGCCCTTGAGCTGGCGTTGGTGTTCTTTTTCGATAAGGTCGAAAACCTCTTGGTCTTTTTTCATTTCTATTGTTATTTATTTCTATTGTAATGCCGCAGCATATTGTGAAGCCTATCAAAAACCGGCGCGACAAGGTTCGCGGTACCACATGCCTTCCATGAACCATTGCCACACACGTTGGATGAGGACAGACACACCTTGTACACTTCTCAGACGAGTTCCACCTTGCCCAACTCTTGCTCCCTCTCGCAATAATGGCATCTCAGTATGCCGTTATCTTTGTCCACGATATGGAACAGGGTGGCCATGGGTTCGTTGTTGGTGATGCACTTAGGATTGTTGCACTTCACGATGCCTCTCAGCTCGTCAGGTGTTATAACGGTTTTCTTTTCCACAACCTCGTAGTCCCTGATTATGTTCAAGACTATGTTTGGCGCCACCACAGAGAGGCGTGAAATCTCTTCATCGGTGAAAAACTTGTTCTCCACCTTTATGATTCCCTTGTTCCCCAGTTTCTTCGACCTGTAATTATAGCCTATGGTCACCGGTGTGGAGATCTCTTCCAACTTCAGCAGCCACGCCACTTGGAATGTTTTCTCAACAGGCACATGGTCTATCACAGTGCCGTCTTTGATGGCCGCCACCAGCATTTCGTTTTTATTCATTATTATATTATGGTTTTGTCGTTCTTGATTTCGTCCAAGCCTATTCCAAGCACATCACAGAAAATGGCCTCTCTCGCATAGAGTCCGTTGCCCGCTTGCTGGATGTAATAAGCGTGCGGATTCCCGTCCACGTCATAGTCTATTTCGTTTACCCTCGGCA
Source organism: uncultured Prevotella sp. (assembly GCA_964554115.1). GTDB lineage: Bacteria > Bacteroidota > Bacteroidia > Bacteroidales > Bacteroidaceae > Prevotella. The sequence continues at coordinate 37,041 of CAZKMT010000009.1, read as the reverse complement.
GTGGATGGAGAATCTTCATGTTTGGCTTAGCGTGTGCAAGCATGTCGTTCTTAAGTATATAAACATTCTTTACGCGCTCGTATTCCATGAGGTCGGAGAAGCGTTCCTTTTGCACGCGGGTCATATATAATATGTCTGCATCGGCTATGGTCTGTTCGTTGAATTCCGTGTGTTCCTCATACTTGATTCCATGTTCCTTACAGTAGAGTTTATATTCTGTCGGCATAGCCAGTTCTTTGGGGGCAACAAAAATGAACGTTGGATTGAAGTGGCGCATGGCCATGATTAGCGAGTGAACCGTCCTTCCATATTTAAGGTCTCCCACGAGATATATGTTGAGATTCTCGAGCGTTCCCTGGGTCTTGTATATTGAATACAAATCAAGAATGCATTGCGAGGGGTGCTGATGGGCTCCATCTCCGGCATTGACTATTGGCACGGGCGACACTTCGCTTGCATATTGGGCTGCGCCTTCGACATAATGCCGCATGACTATTATGTCAGCATAGTTGGCTACCATCAATATCGTGTCTTTCAATGTCTCACCCTTGGTGCCGCTCGTTATCTTAGGATCCGCAAAGCCTATCACACGCGCCCCAAGCCGGAGGGCAGCTGTTTCAAAGCTCAGCCTGGTGCGTGTTGACGGCTCGAAAAACAGAGTCGCGATTACCTTGCCTTTCAGCAGCTCACGATTGGGATGCCGCTCAAACTCCTGTGCCATCTCAATCATGTAGAGAATCTTCTCCTTCGTGATGTCGGCGATAGTAACAAAATTATGCTTTTCCATCAGTGCACAAAATATTATATGTCATTATTCGACCGCTAAGTTACGCATATTTTTCTGATTAATGTACAGGAGTGGCAGATTTTCCATTTTATTATTTCTATATCTAAACTAAAATCAGTATTTTTGCACGTTGAACGAACCCTCTTATCACGCTATAAACAGAAATGAGAAAGTTCTTTGTGCGTTTTCTTTGGACAATCCTTTTCATCGGGGTGCTGGCCGCGGCAGGTGCATTCACCGCAATAGCAAAGGGATGGATAGGCTACATGCCCCCGCTGGAAGACTTACAGAATCCCATAGACCGTTTTGCCACGCAGGTGTATTCAGCCGATGGCAAGATTATGGGCACGTGGAATTACAACAAGGAAAACAGGATATGCGTTGACTTTTCACAATTGTCGCCATCGCTCGTGAAAGCGCTCATTGCCACAGAGGACATCAGATTTTACGAACATTCGGGCATTGACTTCTACGCATTGGGCAGAGCCATAGTGAAGCGTGGCATCCTGGGGCATGTGAACGCCGGCGGTGGCTCCACCATAACCCAACAGCTGGCCAAGCAATTGTATTCCGGCACCGCGCGCAACATGACGGAGCGCATGCTGCAAAAGCCGATAGAATGGGTGATTGCGGTACAGTTGGAACGCAACTACACGAAAAACGAGATAATAGCTCTTTACCTCAACTATTTCGATTTCCTGCACAACGCGATCGGGATAAAGACCGCCGCAAAGACTTATTTCAACAAAGACCCACGCAACCTGACCGTCACGGAATCGGCAACGCTCATAGGGCTTTGCAAGAATCCATCGTACTATAACCCCGTGCGAAACCCGGAACGTTGCCGCGAGCGGCGCAACGTGGTGCTCATGCAAATGCTCAAGGCAGGCTACCTCACCAAGGCGCAATACGAGAGCTATGCGGCAGAACCGTTGAACCTGAACTTCCATGTGGCCGACCACAAAGACGGAATCGCCACTTATTTCAGGGAGTTTCTGCGCCAATACATCATGGCAAAAAAACCGAACAGAGCCGACTATCCGAAATGGAATTACACCAAGTTTTACCAAGACTCTATAAATTGGGAGACCGATCCGCTCTGCGGATGGTGCAACAAGAACAAGAAGAAAGACGGCAAACCGTATAACATCTACTCCGACGGACTGAAAGTGTTCACAACTATCGACTCGAGAATGCAAGAACACGCAGAGCAATCCATACGCGAACACGTGGTGAAATTTCTGCAGCCCGCATTCAACAGGCAGAATGCAGGAAAAGCCACAGCCCCGTTCTCCGGCAACCTTACAAGCAGTCAGGTGGAAAACATATTGATGCGCTCTGTCAGGCAGACTGAGCGTTACAGGGTGATGAGGGAAAACGGAGCGTCAGAAGACGAGATACGGGAAGCCTTCAGGACACCAACAGAAATGTCGGTGTTCACATATCACGGCGAGATAGACACTATCATGACACCGCTCGACTCCATAAAATACTACAAGTCTTTTTTGCGCGCCGGATTCATGAGCATGAGTCCGATAGACGGCACGGTGAAAGCATACGTAGGAGGGATGGACTTCGTACACTTCAACTATGACATGTGCATGGACGGGCGGAGGCAGGTAGGCTCCACCATAAAACCGTTCCTTTACTCCCTGGCCATGGAAAACGGTTTCTCGCCGTGCGACAAGGCTCCCAACGTGCAGCAGACTTATATCGTGGCGGGAAAGAAATGGACCCCGCGCAACACGAGTACCAAGGAATACGGGCAAATGGTGACGTTGAAGTGGGGGCTGGCACAGTCTAACAACTGGATTTCAGCCTACCTGATGAGTCGTCTAAACCCGCAAGCCTTCGTTTCGCTTCTCCATGAATACGGGATAAAGAACCCCGACATCCATCCCTCCATGGCACTCTGCCTCGGGCCATGCGACATCTCGGTGGCCGAAATGGTTAGCGCCTATACCACATTCGCGAACCATGGAATACGCTGCGCACCTTTGTTCGTAACGAAGATTGAAGACAACGAAGGCAACGTGATTGCCACTTTCCAGCCACGCATGAACGAGGTGATAAGCAAGGAGAGCGCGGACAAGATGCTCTACATGCTCAGAGGGGTGGTAGACGGCGGCACAGCCGGCCGCCTGCGTTTCAGGTACAATCTGAAAGGTGAGATAGGCGGGAAGACCGGTACGACGAACAACAACAGCGACGCATGGTTCGTGGGATTCACGCCGGAGCTGGTCAGCGGCATCTGGGTAGGCGGCGACGACCGCGACATCCACTTCGACTCCATGAGCATGGGCCAAGGAGCCACGATGGCCTTGCCCATCTGGGCTTACTACATGCGCCGAATATATGAAGACACCGAGTTGGGATACAATGAAGAAAGCACTTTCGCAATGCCCGAAAACTATGATCCCTGCAAAACGGACGCAGACTCTACCGACACGGAAGAGCTGAGCGACATTTACGAATAACGTTGCGGAATGGTGATGCGAAAGGTCACCAATGGACTGCTTTCTGTGCCACTCGCAGTGGCGCAATAATCATCACTGCCGAAAGCAACCCATTGGTGACCGCATTTGCCACATAATCAGTACAATATCCGCCCAATCATGGCAGCCACCAAACCAAGGCATCAATACGACTCAGACTCGCTGGGAAAGTCGCCTTCTTTCACATCCTTGACGTAACTGCCGATGGCATCCGTCATTACAGTATTGAGGTCGGCGTACCGGCGCAGGAACCGAGGACTGAACCCCTTGGTCATTCCAAGCATATCGGTCACCACGAGCACCTGTCCGTCGGTGGCATTGCCCGCGCCTATGCCTATCGTGGGGACTGATATCTCTTGCGTCACGGCAGCCGCCAGCTTTGCCGGCACTTTCTCAAGTACGATGGCGAAGCATCCTATGTCGGCAAGTAGCTTTGCATCAGATATGAGTTTCTCCGCTTCAGCGGGGTCTTTGGCGCGCACAGCATACGTGCCAAACTTGTTTATGCTCTGCGGAGTAAGTCCCAAATGTCCCATTACGGGGATGCCTGCATCGAGAATCTTTTTCACCGTGTCCCGAATCTCTGCGCCGCCCTCTATCTTAAGGGCATCGCAACCGCTTTCCTTCATTATTCTTATGGCATTCTTCACTCCATCGCTACAGTCGGCCTGATAGCTGCCAAAAGGCATGTCGCACACCACCAGAGCACGCTTTACGGCTTTCACCACAGAAGTGGCATGATAAATAATCTGCTCGACCGTCATTGGAAGCGTTGTAGTATTGCCCGCCATGACATTGGAGGCCGAATCGCCTATCAATATGCCATCCACGCCCGCGTTGTCCACTATCCCCGCAGTGGTGTAATCGTATGCCGTGAGCATGGATATTTTCTCGCCTTTCTGTTTCATCTCCATAAAGCGATGCGTAGTCACTTTCCGCGAATCGCTAACTAAATAGCCGGTCATTTTTTTGTAGGATTTTTATATGTTTTCGGGCTGCAAAGTTACATAAAACGATGAAAACGGCAAAACTTTTGCATACATTTGGAATACCCTTGCCTCGCAATGACAACGGCAGAAAACATCAAGCTCTGCCAAGCGGGCATTGACCAAGCTTCTAAATGGCCATGCCGCAAAACTTGCGCCTCCTGCCGATAATGCCCGTACACGCCGGAAAGACGGCATCATGCCATCAAGGCCGATGCGGGGGATGGGCCTGTTCTGTCGTCATGAGTCTGCTTCCGGGCAGTAATAAATGTTTACAACTGACAAGGAACTTCAAGGCATCAACCGTTTTGGCGCGCAAAGCGTGCCATTTCGGATGGCAATACGGCCTGTTTCGGGTTGCAAAACGCCCCGTTTCGGAGAGCGAAACGGGGCGTTTTGCAGACAACCTGAAAGTCAACAAGTTACACCGCACCCCGAAATAAAGGCGAAACTTCGTCGGCACTGCGAAAAATCTTTACACATTTTCGTGGGAACAACAGGCATCCAACCATCAAAAAAGTTTACCGCAAGACACTGAAGGGGTGCCGCCGCTTCCCCTTTCACGCCCATTAAACCGGCATGGAGCAAGCGGCGGAATTGGCCGGTAGCCGCAATCACTTTTCCCATCCGCCATCCGTCACAGATGCACAAGAGAAAAACAATCTGCTGCCAGCCTCACATGCCAAACACCGGCGGCAAAAGCAGGCGATGCGCACACCGAGAAAGACCTATTTCCCATTTTATGTTTTTTTGTACGGGGCCATAATCGCTTTTTCCAATTAATAATGCTATCTTTGCATTTAGTTTTCATAACAAGACAACAAGCAAGATGCCGGAAATATCTGTCCGCGGACTCGAAATGCCAGAGTCGCCCATAAGAAAGCTTGCGCCGCTGGCCGTCGAAGCCAAGAGACGGGGAATAAAGGTCTACCACCTTAACATCGGCCAGCCGGACCTGCCAACACCGCAGGTGGCTCTCGATGCCTTGAAGCGCGTCGACCGCACCATATTGGAATATTCTCCATCGGCAGGATACCGCAGTTACAGGGAAAAACTTGTGGGTTACTACAAGAAATACGACATAAACGTAAGTGCCGACGACATAATCATAACATCGGGAGGCAGCGAGGCCGTGCTCTTCGCTTTCCTCTCGTGCCTAAACCCGGGCGATGAGATAATAGTGCCGGAGCCGGCTTACGCCAACTACATGGCTTTCGCCATATCGGCCGGGGCAAGGATTCGCACCATCACCACCACGATAGAAGAGGGATTCTCGCTGCCCAAAGTGGAAAAGTTTGAGGAACTGATAAACGACCGCACGCGGGCCATAATGATTTGCAACCCAAACAATCCCACCGGTTACCTTTACACGAGACGCGAAATGAACCAGATACGCGATCTGGTGAAGAAATACGACCTCTACCTGTTTTCAGACGAGGTGTACCGCGAATACATCTACACAGGTTCGCCGTACATAAGCGCCTGCCACTTGGATGGCATCGAGAATAATGTCATATTGATAGACTCCGTGTCGAAACGCTATTCCGAGTGCGGCATACGAATTGGCGCGTTGATAACAAAAAACGACAAGGTGCGCAAAGCGGTGATGAAGTTCTGTCAGGCGCGGCTGTCTCCCCCGCTCATAGGCCAGATTGTGGCTGAGGCATCGCTCGATGCGCCCGAAGAATACTACCGAAACGTCTACGATGAATATGTGGAAAGGCGCAAATGCCTGATTGACGGGCTGAACCGGATTCCCGGCGTTTACTCGCCAATACCTATGGGAGCTTTCTACACGGTGGCCAAACTGCCTGTGGACGACAGTGAGAAATTCTGTCGCTGGTGTCTGGAAGAGTTTGACTATGAGGGCGAAACCGTGATGATGGCACCGGCAAGCGGATTCTACACAACGCCAAACGCGGGCATCAACCAAGTGCGCATAGCCTATGTGCTGAACAAGGATGACCTGTCGAGGGCATTAGTAGTGCTGAGGAAAGCACTCGATGCCTATCCCGGAAGACAAGACAACGAGTTGTAAAACATTTTCAACACCTGGATTTGGGAAGACTGAACCTACCGCTGTTCATAGCAAAACGCATTTACATTGACAAGGGCGACAAGTATAAAGTGAGCCGCCCTGCCATACGCATAGCCACAATCGGCGTGGCCATAGGCCTTGCGGTGATGATTGTCACCGTGTCGGTGGTACTCGGCTTCAAACACAGCATACGCGATAAGGTAATCGGTTTCGGCAGCCACATACAGGTGGAAAACTTCCTAGCTCTGCAAAGCACGGACCCCTACCCCATCTGCATAGACGACAGCGTGATGCAAGAACTGAAAAGCATCGATGGCATCAAACACGTGGAGCGCTTCGCCAATGCACAGGGAATACTGAAAACTGACTCCGACTTCCTTGGCATGACGTTCAAGGGCGTAGGCCCCGAATACGATTTCAACTTTGTGAGAGAGAATCTCGTGGCAGGCGAAATACCAGCATTCAGCGACAATGACAGCAAATACAACCTGCTCATATCCCAGATGACCGCCGACAAACTGAAGCTCGACGTGGGAGACAAAGTATATGCCTACTTCATATCCAATGACGACGTGAGGGCAAGGCGTTTCACTGTAAGCGGCATCTACCGGACCAACCTCACCCTTTTCGACCAAAACTTATGCTTCACAGACTTATATGCGACCACGAGACTGAACAACTGGCTCGATGGGCAATGCACCGGCGCAGAGCTGACCGTGGCCGACTTTGCGAAATTGTATGAAGTGGCGGACAACGTGGTGGACAAAGTAAACCGCACTGCCGACAGGTATGGCAACGTGTTTACATCCCAAACAATCGACGAGGCTTACCCGCAGATATTCTCATGGCTTGACCTTCTCGACATCAATGTATGGATAATACTTGTGCTGATGGCTTGCGTGGCAGGTTTCACAATGATTTCCGGACTGCTGATAATAATACTCGAAAGAACACAGATGATAGGCACACTGAAAGCCCTCGGCACCACCAACGGCACAGTGCGCCACACGTTCCTTTGGTTTGCGCTGTTCATCATAGGCAAGGGTCTTGCCATTGGCAATATCATAGGCATAGGTATTGTGGTATTGCAAAAGCAGACAGGGATGGTGGCTTTAGACCCCTCGACTTATTATGTAAACACCGCGCCGATGGAAATAAACGTGCCGCTAATAGCATTGTTAAACATATCGACATTGATTGTAAGCATGTTCGTATTGATAGCTCCAAGTTTTCTAGTTTCACACATACATCCGGCAAGATCCATTAGATACGAATAAATAATGCACATTTTATTTGTGGGTGTGCAAAAAAAGACCTATCTTTGCACAAAAATAACTCAATTGTGCAATGAATACATTCGATAGTTTCAACTCACACATTGAAAAAAGCATAGTAAACAACTGGTATAAAGATGCCCTAACCGACTACAAGGGAATCACCCTGCAATACCATGATGTAGCAAGGAAAATCGAAAAGCTGCACATCCTGTTTGAGAACAGTGGAGTGGTGAAAGGCGACAAAATAGCCATCTGCGGCAGAAACAGTGCCAACTGGGCGGTGGCTTTCTTCGCAACGCTCACCTATGGCGCAGTGGCAGTGCCCATACTTCATGAGTTTACCACCGAACAGATACACAACATAGTAAACCACAGCGAGGCTAAGATGCTGTTTGTCGGTGATGTGGTGGCCAAGGCCATAAATCCCGAAGCCATGCCCGCGCTCGAGGGAATCATAAACATACCCGACTATTCGTTGATGGTGTCGCGTTCGGAGCTACTGACATTTGCCCGTGAGCACCTCAACGAACTGTTCGGAAAAAAATATCCAAACGCATTCAGAGCCAAACATATCAATTACCATAAAGACAGCGCAGAAGAACTTGCCCTGATAAACTACACAAGCGGCACGACGGGGTTCTCGAAAGGAGTGATGCTGCCTTACCGCGCGCTTTGGGGCAATTTGGATTTCTGCCTCAATGCCATCGGCACACACATCCCTCCGGGCGCGAGCACGCTAAGCATACTGCCCATGGCACACATGTATGGCATGGCAGTGGAATTCTTCTTCCCCTTCTGCCACGGCTGCCACCTCTTCTTCCTGACACGCCTTCCGTCGCCTGCCATCATAGCCCAGGCTTTCGCAGACATCAAACCGGCAATAGTCATCTCCGTTCCGCTAATCATTGACAAAATCATTCGCAAGCGAATTTTCCCCAAAGTACAAAACAACAAGATGCGGTTGCTGCTCAACATGCCCGTCATAAGTAAAAAGGTAAAGCAGAAAATATGCGAGCAGGTACATGCCGTCTTCGGCGGAAACGCTTATGAAGCCATTGTGGGCGGAGCCGCCTTGAACCAAGAGATAGAGACTTTCCTGAAAAACATCGACTTCCCAATAACAGTAATCTATGGAGCCACGGAATGCGCGCCGGTCATAACATTCAGCGATTACAAAGACTTTGTGCCTGGCAGTTGCGGAACGGCAGTGGCACACATGGAAGTTAAGGTGGCAAGTCCAGACCCGCAGAACATTCCGGGCGAAGTGCTCGCACGCGGAACGAACGTGATGCTTGGATATTACAAAAATGAAGAGGCGACAAAAGAAGCCTTGGACGCCGACGGATGGTACCACACCGGTGACCTCGGCACCATGAGCAGCGACGGTCACCTGTTCATTCGCGGACGCATAAAGAACATGTTGCTTGGTGCCAACGGCCAAAACGTTTATCCGGAAGAAATAGAGGACAAACTGAACTCCATGGCCATGGTCAGCGAAAGCCTCGTATTGCAGAAAGACGACAAGCTGGTGGCACTGGTATACCCGGACTTTGAGGAAGTCCACTCAATGGGATTCACCAAAGAAGACCTTGAGAACATAATGGAACAAAACCGAATCGAGCTAAACGCAGCATTGCCATCGTACAGCAAACTGTCCTCAATCAAACTACATGACGTAGAGTTTGAAAAGACATCCAAGAAAAGCATAAAGCGATACCTCTACAAAAATATTGAACTGTAAGCACATGGGAACAAGCCTACAACAAAGCTTTAACTCCATAATAGAAAAAGCAATAATCGACAATTGGGATTTAGATGCGCTGACAGACTTCAAGGGCGTGACGCTGCAATATCACGATGTGGCACGCAAGATAGAGAAATTGCACATACTTTTCGAATACAGCGGCGTTGGGAAAGGCGACAAAATAGCTCTTTGCGGGCGCAATTGCGCCAATTGGGCTGTGGCATTCCTTGCAACACTCACTTACGGAGCGGTAGCCGTGCCTATCCTTCACGAATTCACGGCAGACCAGATACACAACATAGTAAACCACAGTGAGGCAAAGCTTCTCTTTGTCGGCGATGTGGTGGCAACAGTCATCGCCCCGGAGAAAATGCAAAGATTGGAGGGGATTATAAACATACCCGACTACTCACTCGCCGTATCGAGGACAGACAGACTGACGTATGCCCGCGAACATCTAAACGAAATATTCGGACGAAGATATCCAAAATACTTTAGGAAAACGCACATAAAATATTACCATGAGACCAGCGGAGAAGAACTTGCGCTAATCAATTACACCAGTGGAACCACCGGATTCTCCAAAGGTGTCATGATTCCATACAGGGCATTGTGGAGCAATTACGACTTCGCGGAGTCCGAGCTGAGCAATGTGCTGGAGCGAGGCGACAACACAATAAGCATATTGCCGATGGCACACATGTACGGAATGTCATTCGAATTCATCTTCGAATTCCTGCATGGCTGCCATATTCATTACCTAACACGAGTGCCAAGCCCTGCCATCATAGCCCAGGCGTTCACAAGCATCAGGCCTGCGATAATCATTTCCGTTCCACTCGTCATCGAAAAGATTGTCCGCAAGAAAATATTCCCAGTCATGCAAACCAGCAAGATGCGCCTGCTGCTCAACATGCCCGTGGTAAACAAGAAGATTCTCCAAAAGATTCGTGAAAAGGTGACAGCCGCTTTCGGAGGCAATTTCTATGAAATCATCATCGGAGGGGCAGCGTTCAACCAAGAGACGGAGACATTCATGAAGCGCATCGGATTCCCCTACACCGTGGGCTATGGCACAACCGAATGCGCCCCCATCATTTGCTATGCCGACCATGCCACGTTTGCCAAAGGCAGCTGCGGACGAGTGGTGAGACACATGGAACTGAGAATAGACAGCCAAGACCCCGCGCACATCGCCGGAGAGATTCTCGTAAAAGGGATGAACGTCATGCTTGGATATTACAAAAACGAAGAAGCGACGCGCCGGGCCATCGACAACAACGGCTGGTATCATACCGGTGACCTGGGCACCATTGACGCAGCAGGCAACATTTACATCAAAGGCCGCTCAAAGAACATGCTTCTCGGTTCCAACGGACAGAACATATACCCGGAAGAGATAGAAGACAAGCTGAACTCAATGCTCATGGTTACGGAAAGCATCGTGGTGCAAAGGGGCGACAAACTCGTCGGGCTTGTGTTCCCCGATTACGATGAAGCCAAGGAAATGGGGCTTAACCTCGATGACCTCAAAGGCATCATGGAAGAGCATCGCATAAGCATCAACAACTCTCTTCCGCCATATTCCAAGCTATCCGAGATAGAAATACAAGAGACCGAATTTGAAAAAACTCCAAAGAAAAGCATAAAGCGTTTCCTCTATCAATAACTTTGGGGGAATACGAATAAAGAAAACGGAAAAACGAATAGGGCGAGCATGGCTGCGCCCCACTCTCCACAGGAAGACAATCGGAAGTCACCACGCGCAATTCTGACACGCCGCCCGACTGCCACCCCATCTTTTGTCATGCGAAACAAGCCCTTGGCCACCTGTGTAAATGCTACACGCACAGCATAAGGTCACCTTATCACCACGGTTTTGAAATAGTCCTTGAGCACTCCTCCATAACGATTCTGTGAGTCGCTAACCATTATCAGCACCCTACTTCCATCAGCAAGCCGAGGCCCAAGGCACATTCCCTCATAATTGGCAAGGCTGTAACGGAACAGGCCGAGGCGTGTCTTGAATTGCAATGCCAACGTCTTGGGCAGCACCTCTCCACGCAACGCATCGTCTGGTGCGACAACATATAGTTTGATGTTCACATAAGAGCCGAACTTGCGACGCGACACATAAAACTCACGCTCCAAGACCAGCAGTCTGCCATCGTCAAGCGCGCACAACTCGCTTACTCCCATGGCATACGCTCCGGGCCTCTTTCTCACCGTAGGCGTGTCCATCTCGTAAAAGAACATAGCCTCCGGCTTTAGGTCATCGCCGAAGCGCACAATCCTCAGGCGGTTTCTCACAGCGTTGCCATATCCTGCCTGAGTGCCGTCTATGGGCAGCGTGCTCTCTGTCGTCGTCCAGAACTTACCTGTCGCATCGCTATACGCCAGCGACTCAAGGCCATAATTAGCTGTCGCCCCAAGCATCTCCTCCGGCACGGCCAGTTCTCTTCCCGTCGACATTCCGTTGGTGGCAAACTCCACCACACGGTTATCTTTCTCGCCACATATAAACACTGTGCCGCGCCCCGGCACGTAAACTATGCCCTCGTGATCCCGGTTTGGCGTCCTTGCCGAGACGAAGCCCTCATTCGTCACCCCACGGATGCGCCCCGTAAGAGAGTCAATGCTGATGTCGAATAGAAAAAAGCCCTCTTCCTCCGACTTGTCGCTCACCACCGCATAGCGGTCTCCCCCAAGCCATGCAATGCCACTATAATCACCCGGCGGTATGGAACTGCCAAACGACCGCTGCCTGTTTGCATGCATAACAAGACCGGCCACAGCGGCACTGTCGCCACTTTCGGCAGACAGGACGCAATAAGGCGTGACGCAAAGCACCCCCGCAGCCAAGACAGAAAGAGTGTTCATCCGTCTCACTTCGTAAACGGCCTTATCACAAACGCGAAATCATAACTTCCGTAGGGCAACCTATATTCACGCCGAGGTTGTGCGCCCCAAGTATTGACACAGCCGAGCCCAAACTGCCGTTTCTGTATATGCACCTGCGTCAACGGCCGTGCCACGAGGTCACCACTGTGATGTCCCCACTCATGAACCTTTTCAGGCCCATCGTCAAGATCCTCAACAAGATAGTTAAGCGCACCGGCTTCCATGGCCGAATCGGGCAAGACCACAAGCCCCTTGCCCGATGCCTCGTCATAGACGGCAAACCACCGCACATCGGTGTGGTTGCCGCTCTCCTGAGGCCTTACATACCCGTAATACTGGCTGGCCACCGTAGTATCTTCCACCATTATAAACTGGCTGCTCTTCCTGTCCGAATAATTCTCTATCGGACCGCGGCCATGATACATGATTCGGTTGAAGTTGCCAGGCATCTGCAACTGCATCCCATACCTGAACATGTCGGGCACGGCTACATCCGGCGATGCGTCCATGCGTTGTCTCACACTTATAGAGCCGTCAATCGACAGCACGTATGTCATGGTCAGCGCAGCATTCACGTCCGGCATGGTGAACGATGCCACCACCTGCGCGCCTCCATCGGGCAAGGCGGTGCAGGTGACGCTATCTATTTCCATCACGGGAGCTTTCCAAACGGCAAACTTTTTCTGCAAGCCGGCACCATAATCGTTGTCTGTGGGGGCACGCCAGAACTCCGGCTTTATGGGGCGCCGGTCTGCCAGCATTGCTTGCCCGTCGATGTCCACATAATCTATCCATCCTGTGCGCTTCCCGACCGTCATGCTCACTCCGCCCACCGACAGTCGTATATAAGACTCCGTTTCCTGCTTGTCCACAGCCGTCGGAACTGCCACCTCTCCATTGTCTGAGTGCCTCACCGCCACTGTGGCATTGCGCGCAAAATCATATTGACGCACCACAAACTGCTGGCGTGCCACCACCTGGTCTTTGTCTACCAAAGGCTGCGACTCCTTTGCATGGAAATTGAAGTTGACCACCAATTCATCCGACGGATATTTCTTCATGAAATCGGCCACGGCCGCTTTCAATTCGCTGCATTTGACAGTCTTACGCGCCTGCGGCTCAATGCCATCCACGCTTACGTCAATGTCGAGCGAATCCACTTCCTCGCCCAGACGCATAACGGTTATCCGCAAATAAACGTCGTCAAGCGACTTAAAAAAGTTTTCGTTGTAAACTTCGAAAGCCCCACCGGACAGTCCTTTGTCTGCGACCCAGATGTCTTGGTAGAAGTATTGCACCTCATAGGCATGAGGGTTGAGCCTGCGGTCAGGCGCCACCAATCCGTTGCAATTAAAGTTATAGTCGCTCGCCGGATAACGTCCGTAATCGCCGCCATAGGCAAATATCTCGCGTCCCGTTATCATACTCTTGTCGCGCAAGCCCTGATCCACAAAATCCCAGATATATCCGCCCTGATACTTGGGGTATTTCCTAATCATATCCCAATATTCCTTGAATCCTCCCATTGAGTTTCCCATGGCATGCGCATACTCGCATTGTATCAGCGGGCGCGGGTTGTCACCCTTGGCATAGTCTTCGCATCGCCCGTAATCATAGTACATCGGACAGAAGATGTCGGTCTTGCCGTCCTGTCCGGCCTGCTCATATTGCACGGGGCGCGTATGGTCATACGCCTTTATCCAGTCGTATGCGTCCTCAAAGTTTGGCCCGTAACCGGCCTCGTTGCCCAAGCTCCACACTATAATCGAGGGATGGTTCTTAAACTGCATGACATTAGCCACATTGCGTTCCATGTGCATTGCGGCATAGTCGGCGCGCTTTGCAAGGGTCTTGCTGCCATATCCCATGCCGTGCGACTCTATGTTTGCCTCGGCTGTAACGTAGAATCCATACTTGTCGCAAAGGTCATACCAACGCGGGTCATCGGGATAATGGCTCGTGCGCACTGCGTTTATGTTCAACCGCTTCATTATGCGCAAGTCTTCCTCCATGCGTTCCATGCTGACCACATAACCGCTGTCCGGGTCCATTTCGTGCCGGTTGACACCTTTTATCAGCACCGCCTTGCCGTTGACGAGCAGCTGTCCGCCACAGACTTCCACATGACGGAAGCCCACTTTCTGCGCCACGGCTTCCAACAAGTGGCCATTCCGCTTCAAAGACAGGGTGAGCGTATATAAATAAGGTGTCTCGGCCGTCCACGGCATGGCACTTTCAACAGTCATCTTGCCGCTGAAGCCATCGCTGTCGGGTCGCAAATCCATCTCATGCACAAGATTGCCTTCCGCATCTTCCAATGCGGCGCGCAACGTGATGCCACCGTCCATCTCCATCGGCACGCTAACAGACAGGAAGCCATTGCGATAGCCATCCGTCAAATCCTGCACAATTTTTATGTCGCCGATATGCGTCTTGGGACGCGCATAAAGATATACCTCGCGCGCAATGCCCGTGAAACGCCAGAAGTCTTGGTCCTCAAGGTATGAGCCATCGCACCACCTCATCACCTGCATGGCTATCAAGTTGGCTCCCGGCCTAAGGTAATCGGTAACGTTGAACTCCGCCGCCACCTTGCTATCTTCGCTGTAACCGACATACTTGCCGTTTACCCACAGCATGAGGTTGCTCGTTGCCGACCCGACGTGGAAATAAACCTCGCAGTCGTTCCAGTCCTCGGGCAAGAGGAACACACGACGGTAAGAACCTGTATAATTGTCTGTTTCACCCACATACGGAGGGTCGCTCTTGAACGTGTTAAACCACGAATAGCCCACATTCTTATATATACGGTCACCATAGCCGTTTATCTCAAACAGCCCCGGCACGGGGAAATCATCCCATCCCGCGTCGTCATAGTCTGCGGCATAAAAGCCCTCCGGCCTGTCGCCGTAGTTCCTTGCGAAATGAAATTTCCACATACCCTCCATCGAAAGGTAGCGGGCAGACTTCCGCTTGTCGCCATCCTTGGCCAGTTTCTCTTCCTCGAAAGCAAAGAAATCCGCCCTGCGAGGCTCACGGTTCTGCTGGTTTACTGACGGATCTTGCCACACAGGCCGACCCGCATACGCCGCAACAGCCGCCACGGCATAAAATGCAAATGCGAACAATAATCTCAACATACTTACACCTAAATATTTTTAGTCTGTATCCACACGCAAAACGCCACATCAACACGGCACCGTCACAGTCCATCACGCTCCAAGGGGAACCGCACATTGGCCGCGATTAATGCCGGAAAACATTCCACGCGCAACCGGTCGGCAGGCGATGGCAACACAAGCGGGCTGAAAGAAAACTTTGCCCCCATTTCCTGTGGTGCAGCCCACCCATGCAAAGATACGAAAATTAAGCCAAAAACAACGCAAACACCAACAAAATAAGGCAACCCGAAAACTGATTGTACAGACGCCACGGACACTGAGCCGCAACGCTTTCGATGGTAATAAATGTTTACATCGCACTCCGCAAAAAATCAAACGCTCCGCATAGCCTTACAAAACGGCCCATTTTGCATCACCAAACGACCCGTTTCAGGCCGCGAAACGGGCCATTTCGCAAGGCAAAACGGCACTTACGACTAATTACCTGAGAAACAATCGATTGCGATGTCGCTCAAAGATGACAGACAATACTATCTCCATTGCGAAAAATATTTACATTTAATGCTTGCCGAATAAGCATTATCCTCACCATGACATTGAACAGACGGATGGATAAGCGGCTCATGGCATAGGCCAAATCAGCAGGAACGGCATCTCCCGCCTATTCGTATCGCGAACTCAATGTCTCCGCAGAACTCCCTGTCTTCCAAATCAACAAACAATGAAAGAGCATCCGCAATGTCCACAAAGAAAATTGTTCGCTGATTGGCAAGCAAAATAAAAGCGAAATAATTTGGTCATATCAAATTAAAATATTACCTTTGCAC
Source organism: uncultured Prevotella sp. (assembly GCA_964554115.1). Classification (GTDB taxonomy): domain Bacteria; phylum Bacteroidota; class Bacteroidia; order Bacteroidales; family Bacteroidaceae; genus Prevotella. The sequence goes on along the minus strand of CAZKMT010000009.1, from coordinate 20,864 downwards.
CCGCAAACGGAATCAAGGTACCTTGGCCGATCGGTTAGGTAACGGTCTGCAAAACCGTTTAGAGCAGTTCGACTCTGCTAGGTACCTCCAGAAAGGATGTATGCAATGTGGCATACATCTTTTTTGTTTGTGTCTTGTCTTGAGCCGATAGAAATATTTATGGTGCGCTGCCGGACTGCATTTTCCATAAAGCGAAGCGCAAAAATCGGTATTCACGTATTTTAACCATGCCTTACCGAGCTTATTTCCGCAAAACCTTTAACTTTGTCTATATGAATACAGCAGAAAGCATAATCGGCGAGTTGCGCGCGCTGGCTTCCGAAGAGAAGCGTCTCATTCTCTCCCGCTTCTTCAAGACCGGCCCCGGGGAATATGGAGAGGGTGACATGTTCATAGGCGTAACAGTGCCCAAGACCCGCAGTGTGGCGCGAACACATGTCACAGCCGACAGTGCCACCGTCGACGACCTGCTTGCATCGCCATGGCACGAGGCCCGTCTTTGCGCCCTGCTGATAATGGTCTCCGCATTCGGCAAGGCTGACGCTGGGCGGCAAAAGGCCTTGTTTGACTTCTACCTCGCACACACTGACAGAATCAACAACTGGGATCTTGTAGACCTATCAGCACCCACCATAGTCGGAGGTTATCTCGCCGACAAGCCACGCGAAACGCTTTACCGCCTTGCCAACAGCCAAAACCTATGGGAGGCGCGCATAGCCATGGTGTCAACAATGGCTTTCATACGCAACGGCGACCTCGATGACACATACAAGATAGCCACAATGCTCATGACGCACAAGCATGACTTGATGCACAAAGCCTGCGGCTGGATGCTGCGCGAAGCGGGCAAGCACGACAAAGGGAGGCTCTACGCCTACATAGACCTACACCGCGCCAGAATGCCGCGCACCATGTTGCGCTACGCCATCGAGCGCTTTACGCCCGATGAGCGCAAAGCCCTAATGGCACGGACGCCAACGACTCGTTAAGGGACGACACGCGCAGGGAAGCACTCCGTGTGCCCGCATCGGCCTGTCACAGCCATGCGGCATCCCTCCGGCACTATATTCCCTATCATTTATGAGCCAAAGAAAAACGGACACCGGATGAAACCAACATGCAGGATGAACCACCAGACGCATGAATGAAAGCCTATCCGCACCCAAACATAAAGCAACACTCAATGGAAACAAACACAAACACATTGACGCAACTGATAACAAAAGAGTTAAACCTGCCGGCAAAAGGAGTGGAAAACACACTCACGCTACTGTATGATGGCTGCACGATACCTTTCATAAGCCGCTACCGTAAAGAGCGCACCGGCGGGCTCGATGAGGTGCAGATAGCCGCCATAGCAGACCTTTCCGCTAAAATCTCCGACATGGCAAGACGCAAGGAGACCATCATCAGAACCATCACAGAACAAGGAAAGATGACGGGCGAATTGCAAAAGCGCATAGAGGAGTGTTGGGACACCAACGCATTGGAAGACATCTACCTGCCATTCAAGCCCAAAAGACGCACCAGGGCACAAGTGGCTCGGGAGCAAGGGCTTGAGCCGCTGGCCACCATCATCATGGCGCAACGCGAGCGAGATGTGGAGACAACAGCCAAAAGATTTGTGCGCGGCAATGTGAAAGACATCAAGGCCGCCCTGAAAGGGGCGCAAGACATAATAGCCGAAGCCACGAGCGAAGATGAGCGCACACGCAGTGCGGTAAGGAGCAGCTACAAGCGAGATGCCGTAATCACATCAAAAGTGGTAAAGGCGAAAGCCGACACTGACGAGGCCACCAAGTATTCTGACTATTTCGAGTTCTCGGAACCGCTGAACCGTTGCCCAGCCCACCGCTTATTGGCCATGCGGCGTGGCGAGGAAGAAGGCATATTGCGCATCACCATATCGGCTAACGACAATGGCAGCGATGAGCGCATAAGGCGCATGTTCGTGGCGAAAGGTGGCGGAGAGTGCTCACGCCTCGTGAGTGAAGCTGTCGACGATGCTTTGAAACGCCTTGTAAAGCCATCCATCGAAACCGAGTTCGCAGCCTTTGCCAAAGAACGGGCCGACGAGGAAGCCATCCGGGTGTTTGCCCGAAACCTACGCCAATTGCTGCTCGCCGCACCGCTCGGACAAAAGCGCGTGATGGGCATTGACCCCGGATTCCGCACGGGTTGCAAGGTGGTATGCCTCGACAACCAAGGAAATCTGTTGCACCACGAAGCCATATTCCCTCACCCGCCAGCCGGCCAACGCGACAAGGCGGCAGCACGCATGGAGGCAATGGTGGAACGCTACCACATCGAAGCAATGGCAATAGGCAATGGAACGGCCGGCCGCGAGACCGAACGCTTTGTGAAAGAACTGCGTTTCAGCCACAATGTGCAATGCTACATGGTAAGCGAAGACGGAGCTTCAGTCTATTCGGCTTCGGAAACAGCCCGCGAAGAGTTCCCTGACGAAGACGTAACGGTGCGCGGTGCGGTGTCGATAGGGCGCCGATTGATGGACCCTTTGGCCGAATTGGTGAAGATAGACCCAAAGAGCATCGGCGTGGGGCAATACCAGCATGACGTAAACCAGACAAAGCTGAAAAACAGTTTGGACCAGACAGTGGAGAGTTGCGTGAACTCTGTTGGCGTAAACCTCAACACAGCCAGCCGCCACCTGCTGACCTACGTCAGCGGACTCGGCACTTCGCTCGCGCGCAACATTGTCGACTACCGCCGCGAACACGGGCCTTTTTCCTCGCGCGAAGAACTGAAAAAAGTGCCACGCCTGGGGCCCGCGGCATTTGAACAGTGCGCCGGCTTTCTGCGCATACCCGGGGCAAAGAATCCTCTTGACAATACCGCCGTACACCCTGAAAGCTACAAGATTGTGGAGCGCATGGCCAACGACACGGGATGCACCGTCGCCGAACTTATCGCGTCACCCGAAAAAAGAAAAGCCATTAACCTAAAGAAATATGTTTCGCATACCGTTGGTATGCCCACACTGACAGACATTATGCACGAACTCGAGAAACCGGGACGCGACCCTCGCGGACGAGCCGAGGCGTTTGAGTTTGACCCCAACGTGACATCGATAGACAATCTTGCCGAAGGCATGGAACTGCCCGGCATCATAACAAACGTAACAAACTTTGGGGCTTTCGTTGACATAGGCGTACACCAAGACGGTCTCGTGCATATCTCGCAACTATCCGACCACTACGTTACCGACCCCGCACAGGAAGTGAAACTTCACCAGCACGTCCGCGTAAGGGTTCTCGACGTTGACAGGAAACGCAACCGCATATCGCTGACTATGAAAGGAATGCTGAAGCAAGGGTAACTTGCCGCACGACATAACGCCTTAAATGCCCTTTGAACAAGCAGGCGCAATAAAATGACAATGGCACACATACCCATTATGGCCACTAGGACAGACACCTTGTCATACTGCCTTGCGCCAAGACTGGGCATTGACAGAAACATCCGCACAAGCACAGTTATGGCGCGTTTCGCCCATACGGCCTTGTGCTTGCGGGAAAAACGGTCGGATGGTTAACCTGCCAACATTGAGACGAAACATCAACGCTCTCCATTCACCCTTTGATTGAGGTGAATATAAATCCGTCTTCCTGGTATATGTACTCCTCTTCAATAAGGTAACGCAGAGTGGCATCTACCACTTCGGACGGTTGCCTGATGGTCAGCAGCTCCGTTATGCGATGGCGGCGGCCATCTTTCAAGAGATTGATGATTTCCGTCCTTACCGTTTCCATCCCATCACTTGTTACCATCTCCCCTTTCCTTTCGAGGCACACGTCGCAATGTCCGCAGTCTGCGGCACTGTCATCCCCGAAATAATGCAACAGCTGGCGGCTGCGACACACATCGCCATTGGTAGCGTAAGTGAGCATGGCACGTATGCGTTCTTCATATTCGCGCTTACGATTTTCATAAACTTCGGGACTTAACATAAGTCTCTCCGAATCTTCACGCCTCTGCACATAACGAATCTGCGGTGTTTGCTTGCGCGGGATGAAATGCAGCACATGCCTTCTGCCAAGCTGTTTCAGCGCTTGATGTACCTCCGGAGCAGTGACTCCGACTTGTGAAGCCAAGAAACTCTCATCGATGAAATTATAATTACTGAACAGTCCGCCGTAATTGCGAAGCAGGGAAATGACCACCTTGTCCTCCGTATCCGAGTTGTTTTTCAGTTTGTACAGTTCGTCGCGCGACACCGTGAACATCACCCTTGCGGCGAGATCCTTGTCGTCTGTGTATTCGATGTAGCCCGCACGGTCGAGTATTCTCAGCGCGGCATCCACCTGCAGCGGGTAATGTTTGAATGTGTGGCAAAACTTATCGATGTTGAATTCAAATGCAATGTTGAGGCCGTCGCCCACGGCCAACTGGAAGAAATAGGCCAGATGCTCATATATCTTGCGTATATATTCCTTGTCGGGAAACGTGTCTGCAATGCGTCTTGCCAGCTTTCGCCTGTCGGAATCGTTATACAGCAATACGGCATAGGCCTTTTTGCCGTCACGCCCCACACGTCCCGCCTCCTGAAAATAGGCCTCTATGCTGTCGGGGCAGTCAACGTGAATCACCATGCGCACGTCGGGCTTGTCTATTCCCATGCCAAATGCGTTGGTGGCCACGATGATTCGCGTCTTGTCGCTTACCCACTCTTTCTGCCGCACATCCTTTGCCGCATTCTCAAGCCCCGCATGATAGAACGTGGCTGAGAATCCCTGCTGCTCCAGAAAGTCGGCCATCTCCTTTGCCTTGCGGCGACTCCGCACATAAACGATGGCACTCCCCTCAACATTCGAAAGGATGTGAACCATCTCACCGCGCTTGTCAGTAGTGCGGCGCACCACATAAGCTATGTTGGGACGCTCGAAACTCATGCGGAAAACGTTCTTTTCCTTGAAGCCGAGCTTGTCCTGTATGTCGTCCACCACGGCAGGCGTGGCCGTAGCGGTCAGTGCCAATACGGGAACGCCGGGCAGCAATGCCCTGATGTTGGCTATGCGGAGGTAGGCCGGACGGAAGTCATACCCCCATTGACTGATGCAGTGAGCCTCGTCAACGGTTATGAAGCACACTTCCATGTGCTTCAACTTGGTCAAAAACACCTCCGACGACAACCGTTCGGGCGAGACATACAATATCTTGATGGCGCCAAAAACGCAGTTTTCGAGTGTCGCTAATATCTCATCGTGAGACATGCCGGCATATATGGCCGCAGCCGCGACACCGCGACGTCTCAGGTTCATCACCTGGTCTTTCATCAACGCTATGAGCGGCGTTATCACCACACACACGCCTTCCTTGGCAAGGGCCGGCACTTGGAACGTAAGCGACTTGCCTCCACCCGTAGGCATAAGGCCCAGCGTGTCGCGCCCCTCGCTGATGCTCTTTATTATGTCTGCCTGGATGCCGCGGAACGAAGTGTAGCCCCAGTGAGCCTTCAGTATCTCGATGAACTTGTCTTGCATCGTCGTTTCATGGCGATGACACCAATCCGCCATCATTCTGCAGATGGCTTGATGTCTTCTATCTGCAATTGCGGTTCTCCACGCTTGTAGACATTCTCCTCTATGGTATAAACAATGTCGAAGCTGCGCTTGCTCTTTATGAGGCGCGCGGCCGCGCTCTGGCCAAAGGCTATGCCGTTCATCACGTTGCTCGACTTGCTGTCTACCAGTTCCAGTTTTATGTGTTCTTGGTTGCGTCCCACCACTTTGCTCGTGCCGTAATCATACACGTTGTGCGTGCAAAACAACGGCTTGGGATTGCACGGTCCGTGCGGCGCGAGCTTCTTGAGGTCATTGTGCAGCTTCTTAGTGATGTCCTTGAAGTCCAGTTCCTCCTCAATGTCAAGTATGGCCTGCATCTGTTCCGGATGTATGTGCTCATCCACATACGACTGGAAGCGTCGCTTGAACTCCCCGATGTTATCGGTCTTCATCGACAATCCTGCGGCGTATGTGTGTCCCCCGAAGTTTTCAAGCAAGTCACGACAGCTCTTGATGGCTTCGTAGATGTCGAAGCCTTCCACGCTGCGCGCCGAACCGGTGGCCATGCCGTTGCTCATCGTCATAACCACCGTGGGGCGGAAATATATCTCAGTAAGCCGCGAAGCCACAATGCCCACGACACCCTTATTCCAGTCTTCATCGTAAAGGACTATCGACGACAAATGCTGCTGGTTCTCGAGTTCCTCCACTATCCGGTTGGCCTCTTCGGTCATTTGCTTGTCCACGTCCTTGCGCTGCTCGTTGTATTCGTTTATGAGACTGGCCTCCTTCATCGCACGGTTCAAGTCTTTCTCGACGAGGAGCTCCACGGCTTCCCTGCCGTTCTGCATCCTTCCTGATGCGTTTATGCGCGGCCCTATCTTGAAAACGATGTCACTCATGGTCAGCTCGCGCCCTGCAAGGCCACATACTTCTATTATGGCCTTAAGCCCCACCGATGGGTTTTGGTTGAGCTGCCGCAGCCCATGAAAGGCCAGTATGCGGTTTTCTCCCAACACAGGAACTATGTCTGACGCTATGCTCACGGCGCAGAAGTCCATCAACGGTATAAGCCTTGAGAAAGGGATGCCATTGTTGCTGGCAAACGCCTGCATGAACTTAAAGCCCACGCCGCAGCCCGACAGGTGGCAGAATGGGTAAGTCGTGTCCGGCCTCTTTGGGTTCAGGATGGCCACTGCCGACGGCATTCCCTCATCGGGCACGTGGTGGTCGCAGATGATGAAGTCTATTCCAATTTGCTTGGCATACGCAATCTCTTCGATGGCCTTGATTCCGCAATCGAGCACTATTATCAGCTTCACGCCCGTTTCCTTCGCATAGTCGATGCCCTTGCGGCTCACTCCATACCCCTCGTCATAGCGGTCGGGTATGTAATAGTCGATGTTGGAGTAGAACTGTTGCAGGAACTTATAAACCAACGCCACGGCAGTGCAGCCATCGACATCGTAATCGCCATACACCATAATGCGCTCTTTACGCCCCATGGCATCGTTCAGCCTGTCCACGGCCACGTCCATGTCATTCATCAAGAACGGGTCGTTCAGTTCGTTGAGCATCGGACGGAAGAAACGCTTTGCCGCCGATTCCGTCTTGATGCCCCTCCGTATGAGCAGGTTTGCCACGATTGGGCTCATCCCAATCTTCTCAGCCAGCTCCTTTGCAGCCTCTTTTCTTTCGGGTGTCGGTGTTTTGTAATTCCATTTAAATTGCATTATATATATGTTCTTATTTTCTTTTCTCCAGCACGATAACTGCCACCGGGGCAAATCAGCTTGTAAAATTACTAAGAAAATGTAGAACAATGCACAATACGCATAAGTTTTTACGTTTTTTACCCAAAAGATTCTGGGGGCACAGACCCTCCGAAATCACCGAGACACTGACAAGACTCGAAACCATGCCCCATCCTGCATCTCAATGCCTTACGCTTCGTACACATGGAACGCTCGCCTGCGACCTTATGGCGCGTCAAGGGATTTATGACATCAGGCCCAACCGTAATTCGCAAAACGCCAAAGAACTGTCCGCAATGGCTCCGACAAGCACTCCGATGTCTCCCCCTTGTGTGTCTGTCCCACACGCAGACATCAGCAACTTTGTAAAAATATTTCACAACGCGCACCGCTTTGCCGATATTTTCGGGAACGCCGTGTAAGCACCTGACCTTCAGACAGTTTTCAACACA
>CAZKMT010000009.1:0-13033 GCA_964554115.1 uncultured Prevotella sp. | reverse complement strand
GGCGTCATGATAAAATATTCTTACAAAAATCGGAATATGGTTTTACAAACAATCCGTCTCACACCGCACGTCACTGCTTGTCTTTCTTGCCGAAAAGCGAGAAATGCACGTAACGCTTGGGATGCCGGCGCAAGTCAATGAGCAACGAGTCGGCACTCTGCATCGTGGCATTCAAGCTATTGTAAAGCGAGGGGTCGCGCATCAGCAAGCCTAATGAGCCGTCGTCACTGTTCAACTTGTCGGTCATCTGCCGCACGTTCTCAAGCGTAGCATCCACACGAGCCATGGTAGCTGCCACGTCAACCTCGCTGAAACTACGCGCCAGCTTGTCCGTATTGTCAAGTATGCAGTCAGCTTTATCCATCATCCCGGGCATCTTGTGGTTGATGTTGGTCATGAAAGTGTTCAGCTCTGCGGTGGTGGTGGTCAGGTTAGACGTAATCTTGTCAACATTGCGCAGCGAGTTCGCGAGTGCGGGATCAGCCAGTAACAGGTTGATTTGCTCCATGATGGAATCGAGTTTGGGGAGCACTTTCTCTATGGCCGGAATCATGTCGGCCGCCTTGCCCAGCATTCCCGAAGCCTTGTCGCCGTGGATAGTGTCGCCAATGGCCATCATCTTACCACCGCCATCGGCTATCACCAAGTTCACTTTCACGTTACCTAGCATGTCGCTCTCTATCTCAGCGGTTGTACCTTCCGGCAGGCGCATCCGCTTGTCGAGCCCCACCACGGCCACGATGCCGCCCTGCCGACCGTAGTCATAAGTTATATCCTTGACCACGCCAACCCTGTAGCCAGCTGCATAGACGCCACTTGAGGCCGTGAGGCCGCTTATGTCGTCGAACGACACATAATATATGTCTTCGTCAGAAAACAGTTCCATCCCTTTCAAAAACTGCAGACCGAAAAACAGCACTACCACGCTAACGACTGCCACGAGGGCTATCTGCACTTCTTTTGTAAAGTATTTCATAACCTTTGTTTATTTCAATCCTTGTTGATTCGTTCCTTAAATTCACGTATTGCCGCCATCACGTCAGTACGCCGCCCATCCTTGAACGCCACTATAAACGCTTCGGGAAACTTGTTTGTCACGCTTTTGCGCAAGCGGGTTATCTCGTTGTAATCGGTAGACGCACCGTAAGTATATTTGTAAAGTCCGCCGTCACTGTAACATTCAACTCCTTTCAGCCCCTTGAATAGGCGGTCGCCTGCGTCTATGCGGCGGCTGCTTGCCATTATCTGCACCTTGAACACCGGCGGTCCAGCCTCCGCCACGAGGTCATCATCGCTATTGCTCACCGCACTCGTGGTTTCCACGACCGCCGTCTTAGCATCCGCCGGCGGCGGATTTGCGGCAGGCTGCCGTTTTACGTTTCCCGAGCCGGATGCCGCGAGACGCGCATCGGCCAGCTCGGCGGTTATACTTTCCACTGTGGGGGCTGCGACTGTGGCGGCACTCTTCTTCATATCTTCATCACTGCGCGCTTTTTCAGCTTTTCTGGCTGTATTCTCAGTTTTTTCGCGAGCCTCGCGCGCCTTTTCCTCCGCCTTTTTCTGTTCATTGCGCGATACCGTGCCATTGCCCGCTTTCGACGCGCTCCCGCCAGATGATGCCTGCGTCGCGGCTGTACCTGAAGCTCCGGCTGCATTGTATGGCACGCTTGCCGCACGCCCATATTTGCGCTTGTAATCGGCAAAAGCCAAATACAGGCCACGCCCAAAGGCATCCACGCCCTTGTCGGTATTCAGGTAACGCTCCTCATCGGCGGTGGTGATGAAACCCAATTCAACAAGGCAACTCGGCATAGACGTCTCTCTCAGCACGAGGAATCCCGCCTGCTTGACCCCTTTGTCTGAGCGTCCCGTCGTGGCGCATGCCCTTTTCTGCACCATCTGCGCCAGTTCCACGCTCTTCTCCATGTTGCGATCCTGCATGAATTCAAAAAGGATGTAGCTTTCCGATGAATTGGGATCAAAGCCCTCATAGTGTTGCTTATAGTCATCCTCAAACAATATCACCGAGTTTTCCCGCATTGCCACATCCAAGTTGTCGGCCACGCGGTGCATTCCCAGCGTGTAAGTCTCCATGCCCCTGGCTATCTTTCCTTTCGGCAGTGCGTTGGTATGGATTGATATGAAGAGGTCTGCTTTGTTGCGGTTGGCTATGTCCGCCCGCTCGTGCAGGGGCACAAACACGTCTGTCTTGCGCGTATATATCACCCGCACATCCGGGAGATTCTTCTCCACATAACGTCCAAAAGCCAATGCCACTTTCAGGTTTATGGTCTTTTCCTTTGAAAATGCACCCTTGGCACCGGCATCACTGCCACCATGGCCGGCATCAATCACGAGCGTGAACTTCTCGTTTGCCGCAGCTGTTGCCGCAACAAAAAGAGTCAGCATCCACGTAAACGCAATCAATCTTTTGCCCATAGTGCATAAAATCATGCAAAAATAATTATTAATCCGGTGAAGCTCAAATTATTCAGCGAGTTTTATCATTTATTAAATGTATCTCAACACCCGCTCCGCGACAGTCGGCACCCATAGGAGGATTCAGCTTCGTGAGTCGCAGGTCTATTGAGGTGATGGCGGGAAACGCGGCCCCAAGCGCTTCAGCCACACGCCACGCGACATGCTCCACGAGGCGCGACGGCACAGCCATCTCACGCTTCACGACCTCATACACGTCAGCGTAGCTCAGCGTATCACGCACATCGTCGGTCTGCATGGCTCTTTCCAAATTGTAGCCTATGCGGAGATCGACAGCAAACTCTGCGCCGACGACTGTCTCTTGCGCCGCCACGCCGTGGCGTGCATACAAGCGCACATCGCGCAAGAAAATGTAAGACGATGACATCTGCATGTTTCATATCATTAAAACCGCGCGGCGGAACGGTGGCGGCGAGCCAACAGGCCCGCTGCGCCGGCCGCACGCCGCGCCATCACACACCGACAGATCCACCTATCCGCATTTGCTGGCACCGCAGTTCTTGCAGATAAGGCATCCCTCTTGGTAAACAAGTGCCTCATGACCACACACGGGACACTTCTGCCCCTTGGCTTCAGTGCCATCAAGCACATATTTTTTCAGGGCGCGCTCCACGCCGTTCTTCCATGTGTTGATGCTTTCGTCTTTCAGTTGCAGCGAACTTACCAACTTTATCACATTGGCAATGGGCATCCTGTAGCGCAGCACGCCACTGATGAGCTTGGCATAGTTCCAATACTCTGGGTTGAATTTCTCGCTCAGCCCTTCCACCGTGGTTTTATATCCACGCTTGTTTTCAAACTGGAAGTCGTATCTGTGCTTGCCGTTCTCGTCTGTCTGCTTTATTATCTTTCCCTTGGTGACTGTCTTTGGAAGCACAATTCCCTCCTCGTCATCCTGCAATCCGGTGAAAATCTCGTATGGATAGCCATTGAGCAAGCCCACGAAAGCCACCCATTTCTCCTTGTTGTTCTGGAATCGTACCACGTCACACTCCAGTTCTTTCGGTCTCACCTCGGTCACTTCCGGCTGCTTGCAGGGCGCAAGCTCGCCATGGTAGAGCTGCGCATCACCCTTCTTGTCTTTCTTCGACATAGAAATCATCACGCCGGAACGGCTGCCGTCACGATAAATCGTGCAACCCTTGCAGCCCGACTGCCATGCTTCCACATAAAGACGGTTCACGAGCGACTCACTCACGTCGGCCGGAAGGTTCACCGTCACGCTTATGGAATGGTCAACCCACTTTTGGATTGCGCCTTGCATACGCACCTTCATAAGCCAGTCCACATCATTGGCCGTAGCCTTGTAATAAGGCGACTTTGCCACGAGGTCGTCTATCTCTTCCTGCGTGTACTTCTTTTCGGTGTCATAACCGTTCGCCTCCATCCATACCAAAAACTTGCGGTGGTAGACAATGTACTCTTCAAACGAGTCGCCCACTTCGTCAACATAGTCCACATGCACGTTGGAATCGCTTGGGTTCACTTTCCTGCGCCGCTTGTAAACCGGCATGAACACCGGCTCGATACCGCTCGTTGTCTGTGTCATCAGACTGGTGGTACCAGTCGGAGCGATGGTAAGGCAGGCTATGTTGCGGCGTCCGTATTTAGCCATGTCGGCGTAAAGCTGAGGGTCGGCATCGCGCAGTCGCGCCACAAATGGATTGTCTTTCTCGCGCCCAGTGTCGTAAACGGCAAACGCCCCGCGCTCACGCGCCATCTCAACAGAGGAGCGGTAAGCCGTCAGCGCAAGACATTTGTGCACCTCTACCGAAAACGCCGTGGCCTCTTCCGTGCCGTAACGCAGCCCCATGGCCGCCAGCATGTCGCCCTCGGCGGTTATGCCCACACCGGTGCGCCGCCCCATGCCGCTCTTCCTCTTTATTTTTTCCCAAAGGTGGCGTTCCGCGCCTTTCACCTCATCGCCTTGCGGGTCGCTGTCCACCTTGGCCAATATCATGTCTATCTTTTCCAGCTCCAGATCCACAATGTCGTCCATTATGCGCTGCGCTGCGTACACATGGCTCCGGAAAAGGTCGAAGTTGAAACGGGCATCCGGCGTGAACGGGTTCTCCACATAAGAGTAAAGGTTTATGGAAAGCAGGCGGCACGAGTCGTAAGGACACAGCGGAATCTCGCCGCAAGGGTTGGTCGACACGGTGCGGAAGCCCAGGTCTGCATAGCAGTCAGGGATGCTTTCGCGCAGTATGGTGTCCCAAAACAGCACGCCGGGCTCGGCACTCTTCCACGCATTGTGCACAATTTTGCCCCACAAGTCTTTCGCGCTTATTTCCTTAACATAGTCCGGATGGTCGCTGCCGATAGGAAACTGCTGCACGTATGGGCGGTCGTTGATGGCCGCTTCCATGAACTCGTCATCGATTTTTACGGACACATTGGCTCCCGTAACCTTGCCTTCGGTCATCTTCGCGTCAATAAACGCCTCGCTGTCGGGATGCTTTATGCTCACGCTAAGCATGAGTGCCCCGCGACGCCCGTCCTGCGCCACCTCTCGCGTGGAATTGCTATACCTCTCCATGAAAGGCACGAGACCGGTAGACGTGAGCGCAGAGTTGTTGACAGGCGAGCCTTTCGGGCGTATATGCGACATGTCGTGCCCCACGCCTCCGCGCCGCTTCATCAGCTGCACCTGCTCCTCGTCTATGCGCATTATCGCGCCGTAAGAGTCGGCATCGCCATCGATGCCAATCACGAAGCAGTTGCTCAGCGAGGCTATCTGGTGGCTGTTGCCTATGCCTGTCATGGGGCTGCCTGCCGGGATGATGTAGCGGAAATGGTCGAACAGTGCAAACACCTCGCCGGCCTGCATCGGGTTGTTGTACTTCTGCTCTATGCGCGCTATCTCGTTGGCAAGCCGCCAGTGCATGGCTTCGGGCGACTTCTCGAATATGTTGCCAAAACTGTCCTTCATGGCATACTTAGTCACCCACACGCGGGCGGCCAGTTCGTCACCTCCGAAATAGTCCAAAGAGGCTGCAAAGGCCTCATCGTAAGTGAAAGTCTTGTCGGAATCCATTGTTCATCTCGTGTTATCTGCGACAAAGATATGCACTTTCCGCGACATGGAAAAATATTTATATGGAAAACTTCTGGGGCATTTTCCGTCCGAAAGTTTTCCAAAACGGATAACTTTTTAATCCTCACAAAGATACGGACATAGCATAAAGTAAGCATCACGGGAAAGGCCGGCGACCGCCGCACGGACAGGCCACACAGGCCGACACAGACGCGCTTAACCACATGCGCGGGAACGACCTGCCCCATGGCGCGGCCTTGGCCGGCCACCATGCAATGCCATACGCCGCGAATACCCAAAAACAATTAGTCATAATGAAAGCCACACGCCACCGCAGGCAATTAAAATCATGATTTCTTGGCATTGCGCGGTATAAGTCTACTTCGTACCTTTGCACAGCGAAAAGAAACAGTAATTCCCCATATTACCATGGCAATTAATAATAATGTATTTAGGACAACGCTATTTTTGCTTACACTGTTATGTCTTGGAAAGGCCTCCGCGCAAGATTCCGATTATGGTGTCATTTCGGGAAAGGTGATACTGGCTGATGGAGAAAGCGACGTCTATGCCACCGTGCTGCTGAAAGGCACTCCATACGGCTGTTCCACGGATTCGCAAGGCATTTACCATATAAAGGCACCGGCTGGAAAATACACGCTCAACGTGTCTGCAATAGGTTACGAAAAAGACGAGCGCGAAGTGGACCTCGTGCGCGGCCGGCGTGTCAAGGTGAACGTCAAGCTCCAGACATCCGCCATAAGCCTCGACGAGGTACAGGTGGTTTCCAACGGAGTGAGCCGCGTCAAGAACTCGGCCTACAACGCCGTGGCCATCGACACGCGCGAGATGCTCAACAGCAGCAAGACGCTCAGCGAGGCTCTCAACAAGGCTCCGGGTGTCAAAGTGCGCGAGAGCGGTGGTGTGGGCAGCGACATGAACCTGATGATTGACGGCTTCAGCGGCAAGCACGTCAAGGTGTTTATAGATGGCGTGCCGCAAGAGGGCGTCGGCAGCTCGTTCGGACTGAACAACATACCGGTAAGTTTTGCCGAGCGCATAGAGGTCTACAGGGGCGTGGTGCCCGTGGGATTCGGCACCGATGCCATCGGCGGCGTGGTAAATATCGTCACCAACAAGCGCAAGCAGAGTTGGTTTGTCGACGCATCTTATTCATACGGCTCGTTCAACACCCACAAGACAGACATCAACTTCGGCCAGACGTTCAAGAACGGGTTCACGTATGAGGTCAGCGCTTTCCAGAATTATTCCGACAACGACTACTATGTAGATGCCCCGATATACGACTTCGAAACCCACAGTCTCAACACCTCGCAGCTCGAGCGTGTGAAGCGATTCAACGACACATACCACAACGAGGCCGTGGTGGCCAAGGCTGGCATAACGGGCAAGCCTTGGGCCGACCGCCTCATGGTGGGACTCACATACTCTCAAATGTATAAGGAAATACAGACCGGCGTGAGGCAGAAGACCGTATTCGGCGAAAAGCACCGCCACGGGCACACCCTGATGCCGTCTGTAGAGTACAGCAAGCGCGACCTCGGAGTGAAAGGACTGAGCCTTGTGGCCACGGCCAACTACACACGCAACTCCACCACCAACGTGGACACGGCGAGTTACACCTACAACTGGCTCGGAGAGCGCGAGTACACGAGCAGCCCCGGCGAACAGTCGTACCAGCTGTCAAGGGCCGACAACGACAATTGGAGTGCCACGCTGACTGCCAACTACCACATTGGGCAGCATCACTCGCTGACTTTCAACAACGTGTTCACAGCATTCTCACGCACAAACACGTCGCTGCTCTATGGCAATGAGGAAACCGACCCCATCAAGAAGCAGACGCGCAAGGACATTGCCGGGCTGTCATACCGACTCACGCCATCGGAACGCTGGAACGTTTCCGTATTCGGCAAGATGTATAATCTGTACGTGGCCGGCCCTGTGGCCACAGACGCCAACAGCAGCAACTACGTGCGCCAGAACCGAACCACCACATCGTGGGGCTACGGAGCGGCAGGCACATATTTCATCCTAAGCGGCCTGCAAGCCAAGCTTTCCTACGAAAGGGCCTACCGCCTGCCCACCATCGACGAGATGTTCGGCGACGAAGACCTCGAGACGGGCAGCACCATGATACTTCCCGAGAACAGCCACAACGTCAATTTCAACCTCAGTTACCGCAAGACCATCGGCCGCCACACTTTCTACGTGGAGGGAGGACTCATATACCGCGACACGAGAGACTACATACAGCGCAGCATCGCATCGCTCAGCGGCAACCGCGAGGGGGCGTTCTACGAAAACTACGGCCGCGTGAAGACCACCGGGGGCAACGTCTCCGTGAGGTACAACTTCGGCCGATGGCTCAGCATAGGCGGCAACTTCACGCAGATGGACGTGAGAGACAATGAGCCGATAATGGTGGGAAGCACCACCGTGGCCAACCCCGTGTACAAGTCGAGGATGCCCAACGTGCCTTACCGCTTTGCCGACAGCGACGCCACATTCTACTGGCACGACCTTGGCAAGAAAGGCAACATGCTCACCATCACCTACGACAACTATTACACGCACAGCTTCTCGTATTACTCCGAGGGGGTCTATGCCGTCAACAGCAGCGACTACATGGTGCCCACACAGTTTGCCCACAACCTCTCTTTGGCTTACAGCATTGCCAACGGAAAATATAACTTCTCCCTGGAGTGCCGCAACTTCACCAACGAGAATCTTTACGACAACTTCAGTCTGCAGAAAGCCGGCAGAGCCTTTTACGGCAAGGTGAGAGTGAGTTTCGGCAAGTAATGGCAACACAATAAAAATAAATAAGAACAATAACCAAACAAAAAGACGACAAGAATGAAAAAGAACTTCTTCAGCACCGGTGTGCTGGCATTGTTTGCCGCCGGCATGTTTATGATTTCGTGCTCCGATGACGAGAATTCCAATGATGGAAGCAACGGCTCGAACTCCGGCCCAAGCTCCGACTCGACCATCGTAGCAAGCGGCTTTGGCGATTTGAGTTACAAGTACGTGTTGGCCACCACCATAAGTGGCTCAGGCACGGAGACAGACCTGCTCACCGCCGCACCGTCACTGACAGGCGAGATCACGCCTTATGGCCTCTACAACGATGGCGCCACCTACTGGGTGTTCCATTCCAACACGTATCTCTACGCGCTCAACTACAACCAAGGCGAGGCCGGAACGACATTCTACTTTGAGCGCAACAGTTCCACCGGGGATATAGAGAAGAGCGACACAGAATTCTTCGTGACGCGATTCACCACCTATGGCATCTATGACGATTACATCATGACCACCTCGAGCGGCACAGGCACCACGGATTGGGCCGACCCAAACACCGGCTACGTGCCTTACACCATAAAGATAGGATACATCGATGTGGCCAACAAGATATTCACGTCAAACACCACCGGCGGCACAGGCTCTGACGCCTTGGTTACCGACGAGGACTACATCTGCGAGAACTATCTCGGCAACGGTGAGTATGTAATACTCGCCGGCCTTGAGCAGGTGGGCAGCAACATATACAGTGCGGTAGTGCCCATGGGACTCTCGCAGTATGGATGCACGCAGCTTGATTCTGACGGCAACCGCAAGTGGGTTCGCGATGGCTATGAAGACTTGATAAAGACCGAGAGCGGCGGTTCCAATTCCGCATCATACAGCGAAAACGAGTTGCAGTACACACAGTGGCCCGACTCCTGCTGGGTGGCCATCTTCACCGACGAGACCCTCAAGGAGAAGAAACTGTTAAAGACGGGCAAGATAAGCTATGCCTGCGGACGCAACCGCTCGCAGTATTACCAGATGATATGGGGCACCGACGACGGCAATTATGTATATGTAATCTCGCCGAGCTATGCCAAAACCATGTCTGACGAGCGCCAGCAGACGACACTGGATGCCGGAGTGGTGCGCATAAACACCGCCACCCAGGAGTTTGACGACTATTACTGCAGCCTGGAAAGCCTCACGGACAACGGCTTGTTGCGCAGCTGGTACATCGGCGACGACAAGTTCCTGTTCCTGATGTATGACGCTCCCATCACTTCTTCAAGCAAGACGGCCAACCAGCTGTGGGTGTTCAGCGCCGAAGACAAGACCTTGAACCAAGTCGACGGGCTGCCTGACGACGTGTCCGGTTTCGGCTCAACTCCTTATTTCGAAAACGGCTATGCCTACGTGGCGGTGAACACCACGACATCTTCGCCCACAATCTATAAGATAGACCCGTCTACTGCGATCGCCGAGGAAAGCCTCGTCGTGAGCGGAGCCACCACCATCGAAGCCATCGGTCTGATAAACTAATCTGACGTTGGGCGTAGATTTGCAATTAAAATTATGAATCCGGGCGGGTCATAGCGGCTTAGGTCGCCCATGACCCGCCTTCGCTTAAAGATAAAACCATGCCAAAGAAAAAACTTTTCCGCGAGATACACCTCTGGCTGTCCGTGCCTTTCGGACTCATCATCACGCTTGTATGCTTTTCGGGTGCCATGCTCGTGTTTGAAGACGAAGTGGTGGCGGCAACAGAGCACAACCTGTTATGCACCGACAATGCCGACGGCCGGCCGCTGCCGATGGACACGCTCAGGCAGATAGTGGCGGCTACACTGCCCGACAGCGTGGCCATCACGGGCATCACGGCGTTCAAAGACCCCGACCGCGCATATAGGGTGAGCCTGTCGAAACCGCGGCGTGCCGCCCTGTACGTGGATCAGTACACCGGCGAAATAAAAGGCATCTATGAGCGTCCCGCCTTCTTTGCCACCATGTTCAGGCTGCATCGCTGGCTCCTCGACAGCCCCGGCGGCAATGGCGGCATGTCATGGGGCAAGACTGTAGTGGGCATATCAACCATCATGTTTGTATTGGCACTGCTGTCGGGTGTGGTGGTGTGGTGGCCGCGCTCTCGCAAGTCGCTGCGCAACAGCTTCACCATCGCCACGCGCCACAACACAAGACGCTTGCTGCACGACCTGCACACAGCCGGAGGCATCTATGCCGTCACACTGCTGCTGGCCATGGCTCTCACAGGCCTTACATGGTCGTTCGCATGGTACAGAACCGGCTTCTACGGACTGTTCGGCGTGGAAATGTCATCCGGACGGGGTGGCCATACGGCCACAAGCGGCCACAGAAGCGACAACGGCCAACGCGGTGAGCGACCACGCGGCGGCGATGGCGACAGGCAACGCCCCGGACGCGCCGACGTAAAGCGCGCGACAACCGGACGCACAGCCACATGGCAGGCCGTATATGACCATCTGCGCACACGCTACCCGAACAGCAAGCAGATAACCGTGGCCGACGGCACGGCGAACGTGACCCTCGGCGGTTTCGGCAACCAGCGCGCAGCAGACTCGTTTACGTTCGACAGCGCGACAGGTCGCATTACCGGAACGACCCCGTACAATGACTCTGACAAGGCGGGCAAGCTGCGGGGATGGATATACTCTGTCCATGTAGGTAACTGGGGCGGGCTGTTCACGCGCATACTATGGTTCGCTGCGGCACTGTTCGGCGCGACCCTCCCGCTTACCGGATATTATCTGTGGGCAAAGCGACTGGCAAACCGCAGGCGGCAAGACAAGAGCAGAGAAAGGCATGGGTAGCGAATAAAGGCCGGCTGCTGGATTCCCTGACCGGCCGGGGCATTGTTCACGGGCAGACGGCATTGCCTCCGGGAAGCGCGTCAGGCGGTCACGCTTTGTAAAACTTGTTTACTTTCGCAAGGCCGTTTGCCCCGTCATCGCAACCTACTGAATGCCAACGGGTTTACTTTTATACCATTTCGTTTTCCGAAACAGGCCGTTTCACAATGCGAAACGGCCTGTTTCGGAGTGTAAAACGGCCTGTTTTGCAAGGCGATTCGGCTGCAGTTGCCATAGGCACCGCTCGTTTGTAAACATTTTTTACCGCCATCGACATGCTGACGCCATCGTTTGCAACCGCCACACACTGCGCAAAAGGCTCTTCTGCGGCATCCGCCACCCTCGTTCCGGCATCTTGCGGACATTCATACTGAATGAAACGCACAATGCGCGACATTGGCGTTGGCTACCAATGGGGCGGAAGAAGAAATACTTCAGTCTCGTTTCGTTGATGTGTCAGAATCAGTACGATTTTGTAGAAAGCCTCGAAAGTTGACACTTCCATTCCGGATGGATGCAAAAAAAATGCAAATTAACGCATGGAATAGACAGCGTTACACTTATTTTGGCTAACTTTGCGCCGATTTATGATGTTAAAGAAACAATAAAGTAAGTTTTTAGATGAACGTAATTACGAAGACCGTATCGTTGCCTGATGGGCGAATCATCAGCATCGAGACCGGGAAAGTGGCAAAACAGTGCGATGGATCATGTGTGCTCCGCATGGGCAACACGGTGCTATTGGCCACTGTTTGTGCCGCAAAGGATGCAGTTCCCGGAACAGATTTCATGCCTTTGCAGGTGGATTACAGAGAACAGTACGCCGCCGCAGGCCGTTTTCCGGGCGGGTTTACCAAGCGCGAAGGCAAGCCGGGCGACAATGAGATTCTCACTTCGCGGCTTGTTGACCGCGTGCTCCGCCCGCTATTCCCATCAAACTATCACGCAGAAGTGTTTGTCAACATACTGCTCTTCTCGGCAGATGGCGTGGACCAGCCCGACGCGCTTGCCGGGTTTGCCGCCTCCACTGCGTTGGCTTGCTCAGACATACCCTTTGAGTGCCCAATCAGCGAGGTACGCGTGGCTCGCGTCAATGGCGAGTATGTAATCAATCCCACATTCCAGCAGATGGCCGATGCCGACATGGACATAATGGTAGGTGCTTCGGCCGAGAACATCATGATGGTGGAGGGCGAGATGAAAGAAGTGTCAGAGCAAGACATGATTGGCGCGCTGAAAGCCGCCATGGCCGCCATCAAGCCCATGTGCGAGTTGCAGACGGAGCTGTCGAAAGAGCTTGGCAAGGATGTCAAGCGTGAATATAACCACGAGGTGAACGACGAGGAACTGCGCAAGCAGATGTCTGACGAACTTTACCCGAAGGCTTACGATGTGACCAAGCTGGCTCTCGACAAACATGCCCGCGAGGAAGCGTTCGACAAGATACTGGCCGACTTCAAGGAAGCTTATGCCGCCGCACATGCCGACCTCGGCGAAGACGAGATGGAGGAGAAGCAGGCCTTGATGGACCGCTACTACCACGATGTGATGCGCGACGCCATGCGCCGCTGCATTCTCGACGAGGGCATACGCCTCGATGGGCGCAAGTGTGATGAGATTCGCCCCATCTGGTGCGAGGTAGGGCCACTGCCCATGCCCCACGGAAGCTCGATTTTCACCCGCGGCGAGACGCAGAGCCTCACCACCTGCACGCTCGGCACGAAGCTCGACGAGAAGCTCGTGGACGACGTGCTCGACCGCAGCTACATGCGCTTCCTGCTCCACTACAACTTCC
>CAZKMT010000008.1:0-52032 GCA_964554115.1 uncultured Prevotella sp. | reverse complement strand
GAACTATGCTGATGAAACGCCATCAACGCATTGCTCCATTGTTCACGGATGAATTATGGGTGACACGTTGACGAAGTCAGGCGGCGGGCAAAAAAAATTACACCGCGAGAGCGCGAAAATTCATGCTCATGAATTCAAAAAGTCTTGCGGAAGACTTTTTGCGCTCTTGCGGAAGAATAAAACAAGTGACCAAAAAACCGCAGGCAAGCGCAAAGGGCAAACGTCCCATGCGCAACACATGGTTTTGAAGGTTCTTTTCCGCCCATTCTTCACGCCTTCTTTTTTCTTTACGTCGTTTCAAAAGCCGCGCCGGACAGGAGAACAAGCCATCCGGAAGAGGGCGGGATTCGCCCACGGATTTCCCACGACTCTCCAATATGCCCCCACGCTTTTTCCACCTAAGTGGAAAGCAAAGTGAATAACTATCAATGAGGCTGTCTCATTGTTGTAAATATAGAAACCGCTGCGGCCAAATGCGCAAGCCCCAATATGCGGTAATCGAGAAACGTTGTCGCCACCCATTGTGCAGTTCTTGCAATATGACAAGAGAAACTCAGCCTCGTTCATATGCCTGTCCCATATATTGTGGAAACGACCTAACAGCCGCACACAGGACATCTCTGAGATTCCCGGTATATGTTCATTATTCTTGTCTTTATCACATTAACTCATCCTTACATTTATCTCGCTGATTTTTAGTTGTACTTTTTGAAGTTCTCCACTTGGGCCATTACCTTGGCAAACACCTCTTCATCCCACTCGGGCGGATAGCCCTCTTCATAGAGAAGCTCTGTGAGACTCATGTTGAGGTCATCGCGTATGTTACGGTTGTTGAGCCAGTCGGCATATACACTGCTGCCAGCTATCAGCTCGTTTATTTTCCTTGCCAGAACGAGGCATTTCTCTTGTGGGTACTCAAACTTGTATTTGTCACGTACCTCTACCAGTATGTCGTAGAACGCTTTTTCCTCAAAGGTGATACCCAGTTTTCGAAACTCGCTCTTGTCTGTTTTCAGTTTGCCAAAGAGGTCTTTCAAACGGTTAATAAATGACGACACTTTGTTCTCAACCACTTCACCGATAGCGTTAACAGTGTCGGAAGCAACGTTGTTGGCAAAGGTCAGCTTGTCGCGTGTGTTGTATTCGTCCACAATTTGTTTTAGCAGAGCCAAGAATTCTTGCTCTTTCACTTTGTTCACGCGGCCGTAGGCCTTGATGGCACGTTTCAGCAATTTCACAAGCAGTTGGAATCGAGTGTTTGGCTCTTTTACGTTGTTCAGCTCCTCCAATATCTCATCACCGAAGATTTCTTCTTCGCTCTCGGCGTTGAGCACACGTTCCACACCGGTACAACGTATGGCGCCACGCACCATTTCCTCAACGGCTTTGTTCATAGTCTCCACGCTGACGCCACTGTCGGTCATCTTTACAACAAGCGAACGTACTGCCATGAAGAACTGTGCCCATGCACATTCGTCTGTGCTGAGGCGGCCTGCTGGCTGGCAGATGTCGTAGGCTGCTTTCAGTTGCCGCACATGTCCAATAAAGAGGGTTTTGAATGAAGGCTCTTTATTGTCATCCGGGGCAGGCTGAGCCAGCACAAACTCGGAGGCGGCTTGGAGGGATAACAGGCGTGCGAGAGCATCGGAGGTGAAAAATACGTTGGTATCGAATGAGGAGAAGTCCTCCTTCAGCCTTTCCAATAGTTTCGCAAATATCTCATAGGAGGCTTCAAGGTCATCAACCGAAATGCCGCCCTCGCCGCCATATTTCTTCAGAGCTTGCAACATGTTCTCGCGTATGCCCATGTAGTCTACAATCAGTCCGAATTCCTTGCCGGGATATTTACGGTTCACGCGTGAGATGGTCTGTATCAGGGTGTGTTTCTGCAGAGGCTTGTCGTTGTAGAGAATGGTGAGCGATGGCACATCAAAGCCCGTAATCCACATGTCTACCACTATGGCAATCTTAAAGTGCGACTTGTCTTTCTTAAACTCCGTGGCCAGCATTTGGCGATGTACCTTGTCACCCAACAGGTGGTACATCTCCGTATCCCGCTCGTTGGCATTGCGGGTGGCAACAAGGTTGACCATAGGCAACGGCTCGTAGCTTTGCAATTCTGCCAACTCCTCGGGTGTTTGAAATTGACTTTCATCATCCACCCGTTTGGGTTCCAGCCACTCCGGTCGCAAGGCTGCAATCTTACGATAGAGGGTGTAGGCTATGGGACGCTCGCTGCACACTATCATGGCTTTCTGCACCACATGGGGAGAATTGGCGGTAAAAGCTTCGTAGTGTTCCACTATGTCTTTGGCCAGACGCTCTAATCGACCTTCGTCGCCGAGAATCACACCCAGTGAGGCCATTGCCCGCTTGCTCTTTTCAATCTTGTCTTGGTCAACACCTTCTTCGGCACACTGCTTGTAGTACTGCTCAATAAGTTTCACTCGTTCGGGGTCAATCTCAACGCGAGCCAAACGCGGGTCGTATTTCAGATCCACCGTGATGCCATCCTCTACAGCCTGACGCATGGTGTAGACATCCACAACATTCCCAAACACATGGATAGTTTCGTCAATGGGAGTACCGGTGAAGCCTACGAATGTGGCGTTGGGGAAAGCAGTGCGCAGATAATAGGCAAAGCCATATGTGACGAATGCGCCGACCTTCTCTTTCTTGCCTGTATTTCTTGCCGGAGCTACCAGGTTGTTATCCGAGGCAACTTCCGGTTTTTCGGTGACGACTTTCAGTTTGCTCCCGGTGCCTGTCTGTGTGCGGTGGGCTTCATCGCTGAAGCAGATGATATTCTTTCGGTCGCTGAGGAAGCCGATGTCTTCGCAAAACTTCTGTATGGTAATGATGAAGATGCCGCCGCTACCTCGTGCCGAGAGTTCTTTCTTCAAGTCCTCACGGTCTTCAATCTCGCGCACTGTGCCGTCGCAAAGGAAATCGGTGGAGGCGCAGAAGAGTTTCGAGGCCTGTGTCTGCAAGTCTTCGCGGTCAACGATTATTAAAATGGTGGGCGAGCCTATCTTGCTCTTGGCACGCAAGGCCAGCTGGCGTGCCAGAAAGAGCATGGTGTAAGTTTTGCCACAGCCTGTTGCGCCGAAATACGTGCCGCCTTTACCATCGCCACCCTTTGTGGTGCGCATGTGGGCCAATACATTGCTGAAGAGCCGCTCTGTGGCAAAGAACTGCGGATAGCGGCACACCACCTCCACTTCCTTATCGCTATCTTCTTTGATATCCGGGAAATACACGAAGTCGCGCAGTATGCTGAGCAATCGCACAGGCGTGTAGGCTCCTGCTATAAGTGTTTGCATCTCGGCCACGCCGCGAGCGGCTTTGTCCTCGTTGTGTACTTTCTTCCAGGCATAATAGTGCTCGTAGGGCGAATAGGTAGTGCCAAGGCGCGAGTTTGCACCGTCGGAAATACATGACAGGGCGCAGTATTTCATTAGCGAGGGGATGTCGCGCCGATAGCGTATGTGTATCTGCTCCCATGCCTTGTAGATGTCGGCGTCGGGGTCGGCCGGATTCTTCAGCTCGATGATGCACACCGGAATACCGTTCACATAGAGCATGATGTCGGGGCGGCGGTTCTCTTTGCCCTCAATCATCGTGAGCTGGTTCACGGCGCGGAACGTATTGCGCTCCGGATGCTCGAAGTCAATATCCTGCACATGCAAATCGGGCAACGACTGGTCGTCGCGGCTCATCACGTAACCGTCTCGATAGAGAGTGAACACTGCTCGAAGGGTGAGGTAGGGACGTCCGCAGTCGGTGTTGCGCAGATTGGCAATGGCACGTGTCACTTCAGCTTCAGTTAAATCTCCGTGCTGCTCCAATAGATTTTGCCGCAAATCATTCTCTAATAGTGCCTCCGTTTCCATGCGGTGTAGTTCGAGGGCATTGCAAGCCGTCCAACCACTGTCGGCCAACACTTGCATGAAGGCTTCTTCGTAGTCGCTTTCGTAATATTTTGTCTTCATAGGCTGTGAGCTGCTTTTTGGATGAGTGCCGGGCAGAGTGTACGCATCAGTTCACATGCGTCCCGTGCAATGGATTTTGCCTCTTCCGCACAGCGGTAAAGGCTGACTATGGCTTGCTGTACTTCCATTGGAGGAAGGGGTATTTGCATATCACAAAAACGTTCCCAATCCAAATTAGACCTTACACTTGAATCACTGTAAAACCATCCCAGTCTGTCCGATTCTTTTCGTGAGAAATAGAGTGCTATTAACTCTGGGCGTAATTTATCTTTCACTTCACTCTTAATGGTGAAAGTTGTATAGGCAGGTGAGATTAACGCAGGGCTGTCTTCGTTGTACAGCCCTAAACGGATTGCAATGTCACGCCCTGTTTGCATTCCACTAAATACAAAGCGGCCTTTCCTCATAATCTTATATTTACGCTTATCCAAACCATCTGTAGTAGCGGAAGTTGGCATAAATTCTTTTTCGATGTTTATACCTATAAATGGATAATCAAGATTGCCCCTGTTGATTTCTTCTTGAACCTCAATATACTCTCCCAGCTTGACACTCGGGTACTTCGCTTTGCACTCCACGACATAGGCGTGGCAGGCATCGGTGAGCGGGGCAAGCAGAGCTTCGTTCTGCTCTGCCATCTGCCGTAAGCCCTCATACACGCCTACCAACTCACGCTGCACTTCGATTGAGGGAGTGGGATTTCTATGCTGCAAAACCTATCCCAATCAAGATTCGAGCGCACACTTGAATCACTCAGGAACCAACCGAGTCTGTCTTTTTCGGTTGTCAGAAACTGAATAAATAGATATGTTGGCAATATAACACGTTGGTCTTTCAATCTGAATGTCCAATACGCGGGAGAAAGCAAAGCTGGTGTTTCTTCTTTGAACAAGCCGATACGTATGCATATATCACGTCCCGTCTGCATTCCACTGAAGACAAACTCATCTTTTTGAATTACTTTGTAACGCTTCCTATCTACTTCTGATGTATTCGCAACTGAAGGCATAAAAGCCTTATCACGATTTATCCCATAAAAGGGGAAATCGCAATTATCTATGTTACGTATATCCAAAAGTTCTATCACCTCTCCGAGCCTGACCCGTGGTGCAAGGCGCATCATGCGCTCTATGTCCTCATTCCAATTCATTGGTCGCCTCCTTCTTGATTACTGTTTTCCGGGGCTATGCACTCCCAATATCCACCTTTGTCAGGACCGACACGCTTAATGATACCGTATTCCTTGAGCTTGTCAAGATGCTTCTGTATGGCACTGCGATTTACGCCAGTCTGTTTTACTAAGGTGCTTTGAGTGATATAGGGGTCATGCAAGATGGCCATAACAATCTTCCCCTGTGTGCTGTCTTCGGGAAAAACGTATCTGACATTGTAGGCAAAGAAAGCCAGTTCGTTTTTCTGACCACCAACGATGGTTTTCTGACCACTTTTCTGACCACCCTCCTCAGTTTTCTGTCCACTTTCCTTAGTTTTCTGTCTACTTTATTTGTCCACTTTCCTCAGTTTTCTGTCTACCTACCTCAGTTTTCTGACCACCGTTAGCCGTAGGTAGGGCGTGGAAGAGCAGGCGTAGACCGCCTGGATCCATTACGTATTCGGGTGCGGGCTGTCCCCACTCGCGGCAGGCATCGCACATTTTGCTGATACCGCGTCCCCAGGCTTCCACATAGCCGGCGCGGAAGAATACGTGGGCAATCGACTTGTTGGGAGGAAGTGACTGATGGGGAGCCATCAACGTCTCGGGAGTCCAAGGACAGTTGAACACCAAGCCATTGCTGATATACATCTTATTGTCCTCAATGCGGATTTGTATCGGGTTGCCCGACTCGTAGGCCTTGTGCATGATGGCATTGTAGATGCCTTCGCGGAAGGCCTCCTTGGAATAAGGATAGGTCTCCACGCGGGTCATGTTGTCGTAGCCGATTTCCGCAATCATGTATTTCGTGAACACGAGGTCGGTTATCAAGTCGGCCTGCCGCATGAGCGAGCCATGCAACTCATCCTGATAACGCAGGTCTGAGCCAGTGAAGCGCCCCACCTTGATATATGCCCCCGTGAACCATCGCTCCGGGTCTTCATGAAAGAGGAGGATGGCAGCACGCTTCAGCATCCCGTCGGCTGTGCGCAGGTGCAATTTGTCGAGCAGTTCTTCATTGGTCATTGTGTCAAGCTCATCGCGGGTCGAGCGATTGTGGCGCAGGGCTTCACGGCGAAAGACCTTGAAGCTGTCGCGGTCAAGGTCGTCAATCGTCACATTGGGCACAGGCACATCGTCCCAGCCCATGCCATTCTTGCTGAGCAGGAATGTGTGAAGCATCCCCTGGGAGAGTTCGAGATTGGTAGCTCCGCTGCGATAGTAGAAGTGGCTGCGATAGCTTACGGCATAAGACATGGCAGGAACACTTATCTCCAGATATTCCAGACCGTCCTGCTCGCGCGGCAGACAATCGACAACAATCCCCATGGTGTCGCGCACCTTATTGGGAATGTCTTCCGACAGTTTCTTGGCTTTGTCCACACCCACGACATTGCCTCTGTCGTCTTTCCCGATAAAGATGGTTCCACCAATGGAGTTGGCCATGCCGCATATCCATTGCAGGTACTCGTCGCGCCATGACTCTTTGTATTCTATGTTTTGGTTCTCGTTCTTCATGCTCTATGCTTTGTAACCCAATGCGGCAAAAGCTGCCTGCAATGCTTGTTGGTTTTTTATTTGTCGTTCAATTAGCAAACGTGTCTTGTCTGCGGCTTCTGTAAGGATGGCATTGTAGTCCAAATTAGTGTCGCGGTCTACAAATTCGATATATCGGCTCGGCACAAGGCTCCAGCCGTTGCAAGCTATCTCGTCACAGCTCACCGAGCGGTAAAGCTCTGGCTCGCTGTAATTCTGCCCGTCAGTTTCGGTGGATTGCCACCGTTGGTAGATTTCTACGAGGCGTGCTATCTGCTCAGGAACAAATTGCACAAACTTCTTCTCGTAGATGTTTTGATTCCATGTACGCAAATCCACAAACAGCACTTCTCCCACGCGGTTGCGCAGCAAGCGGCCGTGCCACTGTCCACCTCGCTTGTTGTTGTTCAGTATCCATAGGGTCACGCTGATGTCTGTGGAATAAAACATCTCCCGAGGTAACACTATGATAGCTTCCACCTTATCGTTTTCAATCAGCCGTTGGCGAATCTCCAGCGTGTCTGGGTCTGCCAGAGCGCCATTGGCCAGGAGGAATCCTGCTATGCCGTGCGCAGGATTGAGGTGATAGAGCATGTGAAGAATCCAAGCATAGTTGGCATTTGATGCCGGAGGCAAACCATAGCCAGCCCATCGACGATCAGTAGTCAGCTCGTCTTCGCCGCGCCATTTCTTCAAATTGAACGGAGGGTTGGCCATGATGAAATCTGCTTTCAGTTCCTTGTGCTTCTCGTTGGTGAAGGTCGAGGCGTCCTCGTCGCCAAGGTCATACGAAATGCCGCGTATGGCCAGGTTCATCTTGGCTAAACGATAAGTGTCGGGGTTGCTTTCTTGCCCATACACCTGCACCTTGCTGGTGTTACCGCCATGCGCCTCAATGAACTTGGCCGACTGCACGAACATACCGCCCGAACCGCAACATGGGTCGTAGATGGTGCCGTCGAAAGGTTCAATCAATGCAGCGATGGTCTCCACAATGCTGTGAGGAGTATAAAACTCGCCCTCCTCTTTGTCAGCGTTGATGGAGAAAGCCTGCAGGAAATATTCATAGACGCGTCCAATAAGGTCCTTCTCATGGAAACGGCTCTCGTCGATTTTATCTATCTCCTCCGCCAGTTGCTTGAGCGTCTTGGGGTCTATCTTTGAGTCAGTGAATATTTTGGCAGGAAGAGCTCCTCGTAAACGTTCGTCTTGATTAAGCTTGTGGATTATATTATCCAGCTCCAATGCACGGGTGGTTTCTTCCAATTCCAAGATGCGTTCCCACCGACAGTCTGAATCCAAATAGGCCACACCGGCCTTGCCATAACTGGCAGCCTTTTCCATAACCACATTTAGCAGCCCCGGCTTGTCTTTATACTCGTCTTTGATTTCCTCGCGACGTTTGCTAAAACGTTTGTCGAGGAATTTCAGGAAGACAAGAGTAAGAATGATATCGCGCCTCACCGTCATGCCAGCCTTGCCTCGCATGATATTGCGGCAGTTCATCAGTACGTCTTCAAGCCGAAGTACAGTTTCTTTCTTGCTATATGTTTTCTTTGCCATGATAAATCCCTATTTGGCGAGTTCGTTATCTACAATCAAATCTTTGATGCTTACGGAAAGGCAATCAGCTATTTCATAAAGCACCTCTAAAGGAGGTTGCACTCTGTTGGCACAATAACCATTTATGGTACTGAAACTTTTACCAAGTTTTTCGGCCAGTTCTGTTTGTGAAACGCCCTTCTCGACAAGCATCACTTTTATTCGATTTAGTCTCTTTTCCATTCCGTGACTATTTTACAGTTGCAAATCTACAAAGAAATTATCGGAATAGTGAATTTGATTGCATAAAACTTAGGATTTTGTCACGGCTATGGTGGCCCATATAAGTAAAATCGCCCAATTTTGGAACTGGGCGTACTGGCATGCGCTGTTGACTATTCTCTCATCAACGCTTCAATAGCCTCTTGGCGAGCGGCCTGAATAAAATCAAGAATGACAATAGGGTTAATGGTCTTGCGCCCTTTACGAAGAGTGATATGGAGATGCGGAGCTGTTGAGCGTCCAGTGTTGCCGGTGATACCGACAGGCTCTCCAGCAGCGACGAGTTGTTTCTTCTTCACAAGCGGTTTGGACAGATGGCAATAGGTGACGGTATATTCACCATGTCGGATGGTAACGTAGTTGCCGCTGCGCTTGTCGGAGCCGACTTTGATGACCTCCCCGAACATCATGGCGTAGGCCTCGGCATTGCTGGCACGGAGATCAATGCCGTTGTGGTTGGCTTTCTTGCCCGTGAACGGGTCTTGGCGAATTCCGTAAGGCGAAGTGACATATATTGATTTTAGCGGATAGGACACCGACAGGTATTGTCTTATCCATTTCTG
This sequence comes from uncultured Prevotella sp., assembly GCA_964554115.1. Taxonomy (GTDB): domain Bacteria; phylum Bacteroidota; class Bacteroidia; order Bacteroidales; family Bacteroidaceae; genus Prevotella. The sequence continues at coordinate 42,964 of CAZKMT010000008.1, read as the reverse complement.
GCGGTAGCCGATGGTATCAGACTTAGCGGTCTGCATACTGTCGGCTACCGCTGTTTTGTATCCTGCCGTTTTCTCGTCCTCAATGACACGCTCGATGTTGTAACGTGGCTGGCGCGGAAGGATGTTGTTGAACTGCGCTTGGACTGAACCGGCCAACATGAGGGAGAGTGTGAGTGTGATTACTGATTTCATGGTACAAAACTAATCATACTTTGAGTATTGGAGAGTGAAGAAACAACAAAAGTAATTGATAGTAATTTCATACTCTATTTTAGCTAAATCAGCCGTAAGTCCATTTAGACTATTAAACTTAGTATGAAACACGCGTCCTTATATTAATTGCAATTAAACTTATTACTAATCATACCTTAATGCTTAGTATATTCAAAACTTGTATTCTACCTTTGTGAACAGATTAAGTTTAATCCTGATTTGAAAAAGATGAAAATTACCAAATTCAATGCAGCGGAAGTGCCCTACGGCACACTTGCCCGCTTCGGCCTCACGCCGGAAATGATTGACGACCTGCCCAAGCAGGTAATCGACAACATCCTTGACGGTCGCCGCTCACCTGTCCTACCCATTTCCATCATGGATAACCAAGGCGAAGAGGTAAGTGCCCGCACACGCTTCGCCCTTGTATGCATGAACGACGGCAATGTGGACGTGCTGTTCTACCCGCAAGTGAAGGTATGTCCGCTTGACAACTACACTCCAGAGGAACGCAAGGCGTTGCTGGAAAACAGAGCTATCATTTCCACAATGATCACTGCAGACGGCAAGCAGGTGCAGGCATTCCATCAGATAGATGTCGGCACCAACCAAATCCTCTCCGTTCCTACACCTGTTATCGGCCGCAACCTCGAACTGGTGGCCAACGAGGGTCAACTTACCAATGCCGAGCTGACCTGCCTCCAGAAAGGCATGCCCATCACAGTCATGGACGGCGATGCGCTGCGCACCATCGGAATCGACCTCAATGAAAAATCCGGCATCCGCATCGCCGACGGTGACGAGAAGCGTTGGCGCGAGGAGCAGCGCAAGGCCTTTGGGCAGTACAACTTCGGCCTGAACGGCTGTTGGGTGGCCGATAATGACGGCGACCTCACCTACGTGCCCGAGGAAAGCTACACCGAGGAGATGTGGGAAGAGATGAAGAAGCGCAACAACACCATGCAGATTAAGCACTGACACAATAATTATATAGCTATGAGATACGAACCCGAAGAGACCCTTATCGAAAAGAAACAGTCAGGCGAATACGGCTGGAAAGACTATATCCGACACCATTCACGAGAGCTGAACGAAGAGTACGAACGTTTCTGCAGCCAACGGCACATCAACCCCGAGGAAAAGACTTCTGCCGTGATGTTCCTGGAACACCGCGACAAGCAGTTGGAAGAAGCCCTCGAAAACGGAAACGCATAGTCTATGGCCATACGCACGAACACCAACCCGCGCCCCTTGGAGCTCACGCCCGAGCTTCAGGACATTTTGATGCGCAACGGGATGCAGGCCCACGTGGTGGCCAGCAGTAACGGCTTTGCCCTCTTGGTGCAAGGCCATGACTCCCCCGTGTTGCAATACCCTATCACCGAGAAACAGCTGAAAGCCCTCACCGACTGGGGCACCAACAGCGTCAACCGCAGGGCTTACAACACCTTTGCCAGCATCGTGGCCGCCGACTTCGACATGCCCAAGGACTTTGTACACGCCCGCAACGCCAACGGGCGTGTTGCCATGGGTCTGCATGGCTACCGTATCGGCGCAGGAGAGTATGGTCGTGTCGCTCCCCGCCGTGGTTTCATGCCTCACATGATGGGCTATGACTTTCTTGGCTGGACACCGCGCCAGCAGGAAGGCTTCCACCTCCGCCGTATCGGAGGCCAGCTATACTATCCCGGTGCACCGATGGTTGCCAACCGCCCTGACGGACGCATGAAGCCCGGCGAACTGGCTGCCGGCGGCTATGGCTTTTATTACAAAGGCTATACGACAGCCCCCGTAGCCGCCAACCAGCAGGATGTGCTTGCCGACCTGCAGACCGTCATCACACCCATCAACCAACCACAGCGACCAACAACACCGGCTATCCCCTATAATGAAGCCATCACTTCCGATGTGTATTTCTCCAATGAGAAGTGGCAGGAGGTGTTGGCCAGCCACGGCATTGTAGTGGATGCGGAGAACAAGCTGGTGACCATCCAATCCTCGGCAGTACAGGCCGACCTACAATACACTCTTACCGACGAGCAAATACATGCACGGACCTCCAACTCCATAACCGACTATCCGATAGAGAAGCGTTTGGAGGTGCTCAATGGCTTGTTGCAAGACGACTTTGCTACGCCTATTACCATGGAGATGCTTAATAGTGACAAGCTCATTGATATTAAGCTGCATCCCGAGCAAGAACAGGAACTCAACGAGCGCCTGCAAGAACAGGAGCAATACTATCAAGGCGTACCGCTAGATGGAGAGCAGGAGGCCAGCGTTGAGCGCGAAAACTCGCTCCGCGACAACCTCCCGAAGGGGGCAGTGGTGATGGATGGCAACGACCTGTCGCTGATAGCCGACAACAAAGGTTGGTTCAGGGAGGGCAGGCATGGCCGAGAGGTAATGGTGGATGACATCAGAGTTGAGCCTATGCCAAAAGATGACAAAGGCGAGACCAAATACCGCATGACCGCTGTCATTGACGGCGAGGTGGTCAGCCACGAGATTTCACAGAAGCAGTATGACAAGTTCATGGCCTTGGACGACTATCACCGCATGAAGCTATTCGCGAAGATCTTCCCCGAGGTGGACATGAAGAACCGCTACAACGTTGGCTTCGGTACGAGACTCACGGCAGCCTTGTACGCCACGGCAGTGGTAGCCCATGACCTTGCCCACGGGCCACGCATGATGCCAGACCTGTATATGGAAAGGCATGGCGGTCCAGAGCCTCGCGTCTATCACAAGCCCGGTGTGGACACACCTGCCGATGTGGCCGCAAGGCAGTTTGATGCAGCCATGAACGGCAACCCGCTGGAACAGCACCGCGGACATAGCATGTAAAATTAAACAGAACCTTAGAAAAAAGAGAAGACATGGCAGCACTGACCTACGAGGATTTCAAGCAGCGCATCGACATACAAGACTTATTGGTGGACGCGGGCTACCAGCTCAACCGCAGGGATGGGCTGCGCTATCCCTCGTATGTCAGGTATGGCAGCGACGGCAAGCGCGTGCATGGCGACAAGTTCATTGTCACCGCCAACGGCCTGTGCTGCTTCCAGCCGCCGGAGCGCAAGAACTATAATGTCATCAGCTTCATCAAGGAGCACCCGCAGTTCTTCGCCGAATACCATGCCGGCATGTCTACCGACCGCCTTGTCAACCTTGTCTGCAACCGCCTCCTGAACAATCCCGTTGAGGAGCGCACGGAACGGCAGGCAGAGCGGCAGCGGGAAGTCAAGCCGTTCAACATCGACGAGTATGAAGTAAGAAGCTTCGACACCCGCGACTTCGAATCCCAGAAGCCGTTCTATCCCTATTTCAAGAACAGAGGCATAGACTTGCACACGCAGAAGGCCTTTGTCGGCCACTTCTTCTTGGCTTCCAAGGAGCGCAGCGACGGCAAGCGATACACCAACCTTGCCTTTCCATTGAGCCTAGTCGCATGGCCAAGCAAGCAGATTGTAGGATTGGAAGAGCGCAGCCGTCCCAACGCCGAGGGAAAGACCGCCTACAAAGGAATGGCGGCAGGCAGCAATGCCAGTGAGGGATTATGGATTGGCAGATTAGAGAACCACAAGAGCGACCAAGGATTCAGCCAGCCCATAGGCGAGGCCAAACATGTCTACTTGTTCGAGAGTGCCTACGACGCGATGGCCTATTATCAGATGAACTACAAGCGGCTGACGGATGCTATCAACGGCTATAAGCTGGCGCAAATCAATGGCACATACGCAGGAGAGAAAGAGATACAGGAGCTATCCAAGGAACTCGAAGACCTTGGCAACGCTGTATTCATCTCCACCGGCGGTAATCCCAGCCGTGGGCAGTTCGCTTCGCTTATCGCCGCCACCCCCGAGGCGCATCACCATCTGTGCTTCGACCGCGACAACGCAGGTCGGCAGTTTGCGCTGATGTTCGCCATGCAAAAGGAAGGGCGCGTCTTTTCCAGCCATTTGAAGCCCGACAAACAACACATTGTCATTACCGACCTTACCAATAAGTTTGAGCGGCACGAGCTGCCTATGGAGCCGTTTGACTTCCAACGGCTGTGCAAGACGCTAGGGCTGAATGGCGAGGACTATTCATACGAACCTTGCAATAGCATGTATAAGGACTATAACGACGAACTGTTGCAGAAACCCGTGCAGCAGGAAGAACAAACAAGAGGATGCAGAAGATGAGCAGGATGATATTACCGAAACGATATGCCACCTTGGTGAGAAAGCCCTCCGCCTGGCAGTTCGTGGTGAACGACCTGCCGGTGATTGCGCTGTGCGCCGTCAGCCTTGTGATGGCCGGCTTGGACGGTCAGCCTTTCGGCAGCCTGCTGTTCTGGGTGGCACTCACCATCAGCCTCTGCCTGGTGTATCGTTTCCTCTACCTGAAACGCACCCTGTTTCAGATTACCTCCGAGCAGATTATCTACGAGCATGGCGTGTTCCACCATACAAGGGACTATATCGAGCTGTACCGCGTGGTGGACTACCGCGAGGACAGTAACTTCATGCAGCAGCTCTTCGGCATCAAGACCGTGAAAGTATTTTCGGGCGACCGCACCACGCCCTGTCTCAATATGACGGGCATGGACAGAAGCGACGACCTGATACCGGCACTTCGTGAGCGTGTCACCTACAACAGAATAAGGAATGGAGTATATGAGATTACCAATCGATAAGATATTAACCATCGCTTTGATGTGCCTTGCCTGCCAAACGGCCAAGGCGCAGCTGGTCGTCTCCAACCCCTTGGAGTGGCTGGCATTGGCAGAGGGCAACGAGGCCATCAACGGACAGATGAAAGACCAGACCGAGGCGCAGATGAAGACAGCCGCCTTGCAAAACACCATTGCCGCCGAGTTTACCAAGATACATGAATGGGAGAAGAAATACTCCCTCTATTTGCAAAGCGTGTCGGGCTTTGCCTCCTCCCTGAAAGCATCCGCCACCCTCTACGAGGACGGCGTGCGCATCTTCATCACCCTTGGCAAGCTGAAGAACGCCATCGGCAGCAACCCGCAAGGGATTGTCGCCACCATGTCGATGAACAACTTGTACATCGAAACCGCCACGGAACTTATCTCCGTCTACACGCTGCTGAAAGAAGCCATCACCACCAGAGGCAAAACAAACATGCTCACGGGCGCGGAACGCTCGCAGACCTTGTGGGCACTTGCCGACAAGCTCGGCGCATTCAGCAAGAAACTCAACAGGCTCTACCTGAGCATCAAATACTATACCCTTATGGACGTGTGGAACAACATCACCGCCGGCATGATTGACCGCGACAACGGAGAGGTGGCCAGACAGGCCCTCTCACGCTGGAGGCGTGCCGCTAGAATCGTGGAGGGACAATGAAACAGACGATAATGATCCTACTTGTTTTCGTTTGCGGTGCCGTCAAGGCATCCGCCCAGACCGACCCCGTGCTGGCCGGGATGATAGCCTTGTACAGCGAAAAGGCCGAGAAGCAGCTGGAGTCTCAGGAGAAGGCCATGCTCCTGCAGACCACAGGCCATATCTGGACAAAGGAAGAGGTGGAAGCCACCACCGACTGGCAGCGGCAGTTCAACGACTACCTTGACAGCTTCCGCTCCGTCATCAGCTATGCCGCACAGATATACGGCTTCTACCACGAGATAGGCAAGCTGACCGAGAATATGGGCAGCCTGACCCGCCAACTGACATCACATCCTGACAACGCCCTTGCCGTGGCCCTCACACCCCGGCGCAGTGCCATCTACCGCGATCTGGTGCTGGGCAGCGTGGACATCGTGAACGACATACGACAGGTGTGCCTCTCCGACGTGAAGATGACCGAGAAGGAGCGTATGGAGATCGTGTTCGGTATACGCCCGAAGCTCAAGGCGATGAACAAGCTGCTGGTGCGGCTCACGCTGGCTGTCAAATACACCACACTCAGTGACGTTTGACGCGAGATAGACTGCCGTGCCAAGAGCTATGAGGTGGACAAGGCCAAGTTCGGACAGGAAGCCTTCAGGCGTTGGCGTGCCAACGGGGCGAAGGTAAGGCCTGGCGGCAAATAAAGGAAAAGGAAATCAATAGATACAGCATACACGAACCTTTAAGCAAATAAAGAAATAAGATGGGAAAATGGGCAACCATACTGAATATCGGCAAAGGTATAGCGAAGTACGGCAAATATGCCGTGAACAATCCGGTCACACGAGGCCTCGGAGGGGCTGTGGTGCATCCGCAGCGTACCCTTATGGGCGCGGGACGCACGTTGAAGACAGCCACCATCGGGGCCGGCATGGGCTATGTCGGCTGGCAGGCGCTGGTCAATGACAAGCCCGTGGTGAGAACCGTAGCCGATGTGGCCTTTGGCTCGGAGACCGTAGACGCAGCAGTGGAAACGACAACCGAGGCCGTAAAGTCCATGCAGGAGGCCGCCCGAGACGTGCGCGACTCCGTGTCGGGCCTGAACGGCACGGTGCAGCAGGCCGGAGGGCTCTTCAACGGCATCTCCGACTTTTTGCGGAACATCACTGGCGGCAACGGTACGGGCATGTTCGGCAACTTCTTCTCCAACATCGCCAGCGGCAACGTGTCCGGCCTGAGCATCGTCGGTCTGCTGGTCGCAGGCATGATGATCTTCGGCCGTTTCGGCTGGCTGGGCAAGATTGGCGGCGCGTTGCTCGCCATGATGCTCATCGGGAACAACTCGCATATCGCCCGGCAGCAGGCACCGCAGCAGGAACAACAGAACGACCAGCAACAGCCATCCGCCGGCAGACACAGATAACGCAACAGAAAGACAACTGAACAGAAAGATAACAGAAAGACAATGGAATATACGCAAGACATGATTTTACAGTCCGAGAGCGGCTATAGCATGCCGTTCAACGGCAAGAACGAGGAAGTGGTGCTGCTGAAGACCTACGGCCTGCAGGACGACGGCAGTTTCAACCACGGCATCGACCTCGCCACCAACCGCTACGTGCTCCGCGCCGTGGCCGACGGTATCGTCACTGCCATTGGCACGAACAAGGAGCACGGCCTTTACCAAGTGACCCGCTACCGGGACTACGAAGTGACCTACGGCCATATCGCCCATGCCATGGTGACTTTCGGCAAACGGGTGAAGGCCGGCAGCGTGGTGGCCATCAGCGGCAAGACGCTCCACCTGGAGGTGCGTTATGGCGGCGAGGAGATTGACCCGATAGAGTTCCTGAAGATGCTCTTCGGCAACGTGAAGATGAGCGAGGTCGGCAAGGACGGCAGCCTGCCCGACTTCGAGACACTGGACATGGACATCCCCACCGATTATGACGACAACCGCGAGGAGATAGAGGAGCTGATGAGCCGCTACTATCCCGAATACCTGATGGAGGTGGCCGGCGGCCTCTATACCGTGCCGACCCGCACGGAGCAGTCGCTGCGCAACATTTTTTCTCTCTCGGCCATGCGCAATTACTTCGGCGAGGCCATACCATCTATGGCCAACCCCATGGGAATCTCGGAGCGGACAATCCCCATCGCCGCCAAGGTGCAGAACCTGCTCATCGGCGACTTCCTCAACTTCCTCGCCCTGCGCCACCAGATATTCCTGTCGACGCTGGACGCGGCATGTAAAAAAAAAGACTTGACGAGGCCGTAGCCACGGCGGGCATCATCGACCCGCTCGCCGACCTGCAGATAGACGTGCAGAGCTTCGACATACAACGGCTCGTAACCGTCTATCCCGACAAGGCCGGCATAAGATGGTGGACCAAGGCCTGGTTCAACGGCTCGGAGGATGGCGAGGCGGCTGTGGAGATAGCCCGGCAGACGGCGGTGCAGTTCATCCTCGACCGCATAGACAAGGAGGCGATGCTGGAGGAATACTTCCCCAAGCAGATGGAAGCCTACCATAATGCCATCGGGCAGACAAAGGAACAGTTACTCAAACAACTCAATTTATAACCAAGCACAATGGCACAGCCCAAAGACACACAGCGACTTGCGGAAGTGGAGTACTGCCTGAACAGTTACTTTAACACCTACTTCGTGCCCATCATGAGGCAGGAACGCGACAAGCTCCAGAGCGCACAGGCCAGGGAATATGCCGATTATTCCACGTCCTTCGGCGGCATCATGCGGCAGGCTGCCTTGGCCGGCAACCCATTCGCTTTAGACGACACCATGACCCACCTGCGTCTGAACGGTGGGGAGAACTCCAAGACTGCCGAAGACTATGTGGTGGCCTGCCGCGACCGTATCCTGGGCGACGAGGCGATGGAGGCCGACCTGCTGCGTATGGCGGGCGAACCGCATGGAGGAGATGATGATAGACCACATGGTCAAGGAGCAGATGCCCAAGAACTCATTTGACTATGTGCTGCGCAAAGGAGCCGACGCCAGTCTTTTCGGGCTGCAGAACGAACTGTTGAAGTCGCCGCTGCAAGCCGAGATAGAGGCACGCGGCGAGGCGGCCTACAACCCTTCGACCAAGGAGAAAGCAGCGGCGAGAGGCGTTACAATGGCAGCCGACGCGGTGGCATTCGGCGGGGTCTATTCCTGGGCGGGACTTGGCCGGCTTGTAGGAACGGAATTAGTCTTCGCTGGCATGGAGTCCGTCCTCGGCAAGAAAGGGCAGTCAGACGGCCTGACTGTAGAGCAATGCATCAGCCTGGCCGTGTTCGGTTCAGAGACCAATGTGTTCCCTGCCATCAGACAGCAAGCCGCAGGCATCAAGTCATACGAAAACACCAATGTCCACTCCATCAACCAAGGCCTTTCCAAGAAGATGCCATTGCTCACGAAGAAGCCTATGTGGATGATGGACTTAAATTTCGAGCCTATGGGAGGCGCCCCGTTCTTACAAACCCCTTTGCTCCAACCGCAATCCTTTACGGGCGGGCGGCGGGCTGACAAATACAAAGACGTTCCGCTATTTGTCGCTCCCGGTCAGGAGCAAGCCTACCTTGATGATTTGGCAGAGATGGAACGCGAGAAACAAGAGAAAGACGGACAAGCCTCCGAAGAAGATAATGTAGAGGAGATGGCGGAAGAAGAGCCAAGCCAATCTGCCTCACAAGGTTCGCAGTTAACGGCGACGGAAACCGAACAGTCTGTACAACAAACCGAAAGTAACGGACAAGGTAATGAGAGCGACCAAGTCGATAGAAGCAACGGACAAGGCAATGAGGACGGCTGGGCCAACCTTCTGCAGTCGGTAGGATTGAACGGCATAGGTAACATCGGCCGCAACCTGCCATACGTTATAGCCATGCTTCCTGATATGCTCGTAGGGCTGTTCACGGGTAAGACTACATCTGTAAACGTGAAGAAAGACTTGATTCCCCTCGCCTCCATACTCCTTGGACTGTTCGTCAGGAACCCGCTCCTGAAGATGGTGCTCATCGGCATGGGCGGCGCCAACCTTATCAACAAGATGGGGCATGAGGCCATTGACCGCGAGATAGGCGTTCAGCCCAAGCCTACGCAATACAAGCAATATGCCGATGAGGAACTCAACCCGCGCATAGAGAACCCGACACTCAAAGGCAACACGCTCATCGCCACCATCGACAATGTGCCGTGTTCCGTCACCATACCCGACAATGCCGCTGCCGCCTACGCCGCAGGCGCATTGCCGCTGAACACCCTTGCCAATGCCATTCTCGCCCGCCACGACCAGATGAAGGAACTCGCTCAAAGCAACTACCGCAATGTGGAGATCACCACAGGTCAGCAGCAGGAGCGTGGCATGGCACTCAGATAAATTTGAAACACATTCAAAAAGAAGATATGATGAAAGAAAAGACACCACAAGTGCAAGCCGCTGCCGCCCGACAGGTGGAGTTGCTTGCGGGCGCTCTCGAAGGAGCTGCCGCCGACGGCCACTGGCTCAACATTAAGGGTCGCATGGCTCCGCGCATTCACGGCCATGCCGGGACGGTCAGTCCGTTCAACGCCCTGATGTTCACCCTGCACGCCGACACCAAAGGTTACAGCACGGCTGTATACACTTCGTTCACCGATGCGAGGAAGCGGGGAGAGGCAGTGCTCAAAGAAGAACGCTCCGTGCCGATGAACTGGTACAAGTGGGCGGACTACGTGAACCGACACGACGAGAAGGACATCATCAGCCGCGAGCAGTGGCAGGCGCTCCCTCCCGAGCAGCAGAACCTCTACAAGGCGGTGCGCCAGCGTGAGATACGTTCGCTCTTCAACGTAGAGCAAACCACCATGCCGATGGTGGATGCCAAGGCCTTCGAAACCCTCACGCAGCGTTACGGCTCGGCCAGCGACCGTGGCAATATTCAAAACGAAGAGCGGCAGCTGCACTCCGCCGTCAACCAGTTCCGCAAACAAATATCAGAGAACCTCGCTCCCATCCGCAGAGAGACAACGGGTATGGCTAATTATGACAACACCAAGGATGCCATCTACATGCCCGACCAGAAGCATTTCAATCATTACAACGACTATGTGCAAGAGCTGGTGCGCCAAGCTGTAAGCGCCACTGGCCACTCCCAACGTTTGGCACGTGAGGGCATGGTAATGGAGGGCGGCAAAGCTCCGTCGGAGCAGGCGTTGCGCTACGAGCAGCTGGTGGGCGAGTTGGCATCAGCAGTGAAGATGACCGAGTTCGGTCTGCCCGCCAAGCTGAAGCCCGAGAGCCTGCCCCTTGTGGAATATTGGACGCAGGAACTAAAGGAAAACCCTTGTTTCATCGATGCCATCGAGAGCGACGTGAACAACGCCGTCGACGTGCTGCGCAAGGCGGAGCGTGGCGAAAAGCTGCAGTTTGCCACCGACCACACCCGGCAGGAGACGCAGGAGCTGCGCGAGCAGGGCAAGAACCGTCCGCAGGTTTCCTCGCAGGAAGCACTCATCCTCCAAGACATCATCTGCAAAGGAGGCATGAAGATCAATGTGCGCAACTTCCCCGGCGGTCAGGCAGAGAAGGACGCTTTCATGGCCAAGTTCGACAACCTCGACTATTACGAATCGCAGGTGAACGCCGCGCTTGGGCAGGCGCAAGATCGTCTGCCTAAGATGGAGATGGATCCTGAGCAGCGCAACGAACTTATCAATGTGGCCTACACCGCAGCCGCCAACGAGGGCGCGCGCATCTACCAGCATTGCACCGAATGGATGCCGAAGGACTGGGAAGAAAAGGGCAGCCACTTCATCGCTGATGAGCTGGACGGCATACCCGACAAGCGCAACAAGGAGTTCGTGGTGGTGATGGACAAGGCCACAGGCATAGCCGATGTCATTCTCCCTGCCACAGCCCGCAGCGGCGGCGATGTGCTGATGCCTAATGGCGACCGACGCAACTACTGGCTCACGCCCGATGAGGTGATGCTACAGGAAGAGCGCAAGGAGGCCTGTGCCCGTGTTGTGCCGCACACCGCCCCGGGCTTCAGCAAGCCCAAGATTACAGAGGCACTGATGGTGCAGGGAGCCACCTAACAACAAAGAAGGTTCGCTGCGCTATCATCCCGATGACGCATATTTCGCCGGCAAGGAGGCATATTCGGCCAAGATGAATGCAGGCAAAATGGAAGTGGTGTCGCGTTTCGACCTGAGCGATGCGGTGAGACAATCCACCGAGAAACAGTTTGAGCGCGTGCAGATGCTGCGTGACGATGACGGCAAGTGGGCACTCTACCTCAAACCCGAGGGCGAGGTATCCTTTGCCATCCATCCCGACAAGGTCGACGTGAACCGCTTCTTTGCAGTGGTGAAGCAGGGCAACCCGGAGGCTATCTCCGCCGTGCGCAATGAGCTGGCGCAGAAATACTATGCGCTGGCCAAGAGCCGCCCCGAGCTGCAGGTCAATGTCTTCGGCACAGTGCCAGAGGGCGTAGACCCACGACAGATACAGCGGGTAAACATTTTCCGCTCCCAGGACGAACAAATCATGCTCCTGCCTGTCATTGAGGGAAAGGAAAAGGTGCAGCCACGCCCGATAACCAGCCAGCAGTGGCAGCGTATGTGGGTGGCAGAGGACATGCAGGCCTACAAGACCGCCTTGGCGGCACAGGTGTTCGCTGACATTCTCCAGCAAAGGACGGAGAAAATAGCCACAAGCCAGCAGGCTGCGGAAGAGAAAGCCGTGGTGCAGCCCGATGTGGCGCATAACTTCCCTAATCTCCAGCAGTACGATGACCTGAAAGGCAAGCATCCCGATGCCATCCTGCTGTTCCGTGTGGGCGACAACTACGAGGCGTACAAGGAAGACTCCCTTGCTGTGAGCAAATTGCTAAATCTCAAAACGGAGGAGGTGAAGCACCCGACCGAGGAATTGAAAGTGAGCGTGGCACGCTTCCCCAAGGACGATCTGGACATCAACCTGCCCAAACTCATCCGCTCCGGTGCGAGGGTGGCCATCTGCGATGCATTTGAACAAAAAGAACGGCAAGACCAGCGGGTGGAGCGAAGTTCTGCCACTGAGGCTTCCAGAGAGAAGGCGCAAGAAGAACAATTCCATCGTGGCATAAGGATGTAAGATTATGGCAAGCAAGAACGAACAATACGCCGAGCAATATGCAGAGTATGCCATGGAGCAAATGCGGCTCTACGGCATACCTGCTTCCGTGACCCTCGCACAGGGTATGCTGGAATCGTCCAACGGGCAGAGCACACTGGCACAGAACGGCAACAACCACTTTGGAATCAAGGCCACGCAGCAATGGCTGGATGCGGGCGGGCGTTACAGTCTGCATACCGACGAAAAGCCCAACGAGAAGTTCTGCAACTACGACAGTGTGGCCGACAGCTACACCCATCACTCGCAGTTTCTGAGGAACAACTCGCGTTATGATGCCTGCTTCCGTCTTTCCGCCGATGACTACAAGGGCTGGGCGCAAGGGCTTCAGCAGGCGGGCTATGCTACATCAGATGGTTATGCGTCCTCGCTGATAAGCATCATCGAGCGCAACGGGCTTGACAAGTACGACCGCATGGTCATGGAGGAGATGCGGGCTAAAGGGCAGACGCCTAGACAAGGGCAGGGAGCGACACAAGCCCTGCCTGTAGGCAATGGACAAGGGCAAGCTGCAGAAAGTCAGTCCGCAGATTACTCTTTCCCTTTGAAGCGAAACGAGTTTCTGTTTGTCACTTCTCCCTTTGGCATGCGCCAAGACCCGCTGAACCCTGACCAGCAGCAGATGCACAAGGGCATCGACATCAGATGCGACAACGAAGCCTTGTTGGCCACGGAGAACAATGGCAAGGTGGTGGCGGTAAATGACAATGCCAACACGGCTGGAGGCAAGTCAGTAACAATAGAATATGAGCGGGAGGACGGCACCAAGACACAGGTTTCCTACCTGCACATGAACTCCATCGCGGTTAAGGAGGGTGATACCGTCAATGCCGGGCAGCAGATTGGCGTGTCGGGCAATACTGGCACGCACACCACCGGGCCGCACCTGCATTTTGGAGTGGTACAGATTGGGGCAGACGGCTCAAAGCGCGACATAGACCCTGCGGCCTATCTTGCGAAATAGCCCAGAAAGGAAACATACAGCTCACGGCCATGCACAACGGACAGGACTTGCCGGCCAAGTACAAGACCAACGACCCCGCCATGCTGGCTATGGACACTTCGCTCTCGGCGGACGAGTGGATGAAGAAACTGCTCTCGGCGGAGGACAGCGGCGTGGGGCTTGGCGGCTATGGCCAAGACCCGGTGATGGAAATGGTAATGACCATGTTCACCAAATTGATGGCTCTCGCCGTGCAGATAGACAACAAGAGCGAGGAAGAGAAACTGCAAGCGGCTACGGATGCTGCCCTTAATAAGGAAGTTGACCTCACTCTGCTCCTGCCCACACTCAAAGAGTGCAAGTTGCTCGTCCGTGACGGTGCTTTGCCTGTACTTCGCATTAACGATGGCAACGGGCTGCTCTCCTACGAGATGACCACCGCCGACATGAACCGCCTGAACCTCGCGCTCTCTGACAGCAGTCTCAGCAACGAGGACAAGCAGCAGAGGGTGACAGGCGTCATCAACAACATCGTGGTCAATGCCCAGATGTCGCAGAACTACCGGCAGGGCATCTCCCAAGGACACCAGGAAACACTTTCCAGATAAACCATTTTCTAAAAACAATAGCGATGATCAAATCCCAAGCAACAATCAACGGTGTCATCAGCAAGGCAGCTGCGATGCGCACCAACAAGGACGGCAAGAGCTGTCTGACCTTTTCCGTCAAACTCACAGTCCCCGGCTCGCGCAACAATATGCAAGGCAAGGAGGTGTATATCTCCGTCTGCAAGGACGGCACGGAAACCGAAATCCCGCAGTATGTGGTGGGCAGCCGCATCGAGGCCATCGGCACACTCACGTTCCGCAAGACCGGCGACAACCTCTACCTGAACTTCTTCGCCGACAGCGTGAACTTCGCGCCAGAAAACCAGAAAGACGGCATTGAGGGCACGCTGGAGTTCAAGGGCACGGTGGGCAAAAGCGTGGACGCGAAGACTGACAAGGCAGGCAAGCAGTATGTGGTTTTCTCCGCATTCTCCACCGAAAAGGCAGGTGACACGCTCCAGTTCACATGGGTGCGCTTCATCAAGTTAGACTGCACACCGGAGCCTTTCCTCCAACCCAAGGCCAAGATTGAGGTCAAGGGCAAGTTGAAGGTGTCGTCCTATCTCGGCCGCATCGACCTTGACTGCCGCCTCGAAGAGGTGAAAGAATGGGAACGGATGCCTTTCCCTCGCGCAAACAGTAACGAAAATCCGCCCTTCTGATTATGGCATACCGAAAGACCAACAACAGCGGCAGCGGTCAGACCGCCGAGGACCGCGCCTTGGAGAAGTTTGCCGACCTGATGATTGAGAAAATCAAGAGCATCCAGCAGGACTGGAAGAAGCCTTGGTTTACAAAGGTTGCGCCCATCAAGGCATTGCAATAAATATCTCATTAGCACGAGATTATGTTAGAGTTCAAACAACATATTCCCAACCGACTTATCCGTAAGGGGAAACTCTTTGGGGAGTGTAGCATGTCGGAAAAGCCGCAAGCCTGCTAATTACCGAGCAGAGGATGTAACGGCAAGGGAAAACGAAAGATATGAGGATGAAGCCTGATTGGTTAAACGATAATTCAGCGGCAAATGAACCGGCTACGGCGGAAGGTAATTATGTACGCTGTAATACAGTACCCAACTATAACCTTCTGGATAGTTGGGCAGGAACTGACTGTATCGCACCTGCAATAAGTATGGAAAAGAATGTAAGTCGCATCCGACAATCTTTCACGCTAAATAGTTATTGCAAATGCAAATGGGGATTGCCTAAGTTGGGATGCTTGAAAGCTATGAACACAGGTTCTGAATACCCAATATGGCAACGGAGCTTCCATAGTAGTCTGAGAGAGATAATAACTCTTACATGGCGAAGGGAAGCAGTTAATGACTTTAATATCAATTTAAGGAACACGTGAGAGACGTATGAGAAATCCAAGAATTATATTAAACACACTACACAATCATAGCAAAATCTCGGACTATAAGTACGAGAGGATATATCGTATTTTCTTTAACGAGGAAATGTACTATGTCGCCTACCAACGCATATATGCCAAACCTGGCAATATGACAGCAGGTACGGATAACAAGACAATAGACAACATGAGCCTCAAAAGAATTGATGCACTTATTGAAAGTTTGAGAAACGAAACATACCTGCCAAAACCAGCAAGAAGAATTTACATTCCCAAAAAGAACGGAAAGTTACGACCGTTGGGTATTCCGACATTTGAGGATAAATTGGTGCAAGAGGTTGCGAGAATGATTTTGGAATCAATCTATGAGGATTATTTTGAGTCCACATCACATGGTTTCCGACCATTCAAAAGTTGCCACACGGCACTTACACAAATACGGAATACATTCACTGGTGCAAAATGGTTTATCGAAGGTGACATTAAAGGATTCTTTGACAACATAGACCATAATGTATTAGTGGACATTTTGAAAGAAAGAATTGCTGATGAAAGATTCATTCGTCTCATCAGAAAATTCCTTAAGGCTGGTTATGTTGAGCAATGGCATTATCATCACACGTACTCAGGAACTCCACAAGGTGGAATTATAAGTCCAGTATTGGCAAATATTTATCTTGACAAGTTCGATAAGTACATGAATGAGTATGCAGACAAATTCAATAAGGGAAAAGAGAAACGGTTAAACCCTCAATATTTGAAAGTCATCCGACAGATGAATAATCTACGGAGGAAAATCAAACGCTGTAAGGACGAGATTAAAATTGAGCAGTATGAAACAGAATACCGCAAACTGAAAAGGGAGGCGCTTGATATGCCATGTCGTATGGATATGGATGAAACGTATAGAAGAGTTAAATATGTGAGGTATGCAGATGACTTTCTAATAGGAATCATCGGTAGTAAAGCTGATTGTGAGACGATGAAGACTGACATTACAAGATTCATGGAAAAGAACTTGAAACTGGAACTGTCACAAGAAAAGACTTTAATCACTCACGCGCAAAATGCTGCTAAGTTTCTCGGATATGAAATTTCTATACGCAAGTCAACAGCATATAAGCGTAACAAGAATAATGTTCTTATGAAAAGCTTTAATGGGAATGTCATTCTTACACTACCAATGGGAATTGTTAAAGAAAAACTTCTTGAATATAATGTAATAAGTATCAAATCTCAAAAAGGGAAAGAGATATGGCAGGCAAAGTATAGAGGTTCTCTAAACAAACGAGGCATAGCAGAAATCGTCTCTCAATATAACAGCGAGATAAGAGGATTTTACAACTATTACTCTATTGCTAACAACATTTCCAAGGCGGGAAGCAAGTTTGGATACATAATGGAATACAGTATGTATCATACCATTGCACAAAAGACTAACAGTTCGATAAGCGAAGTAATCAGAAAATACACAAAGGATGGTGACTTCACTGTACCCGACACTGATTCAAAAGGCAATTAAGATTCAGAGTATTCTATAATGAGGGATTCAAACGCAAAGAAGCCAATAAATATGCCGACTGTGACAATATGCCCAAAGTGTTTCATGTACCCCGACCAAGTCTCGTAGAAAGGCTTAAGACATGTACATGTGAATTATGCGGACATAAGGGCGAAGTCGTCATGCATCATGTTAGAACACTCAAAACACTGAAAGGTGTGAAAGAATGGGATAAAATGATGCTCCAAAAGCATAGAAAAACTTTGGTTGTCTGTAAAGAATGCTATGCTACGATTAACAATTGCAATGAAATATAGTGTGATGTCATTAATGGAGAGCCGTATGCATGGAGACATGCAAGTACGGTTCGGTGGCAGGCATATCAAGACCTACTGCCGAAAGGCAGCAAGGCGTGATATGCCGAGCCTGCGCAGCATGAAGTGGCCTAAGAACCTCAGCGGGCGTGAGTACAATGGTATGAACGCCCTGCTTCTGATGATGCATTGTGAGAAGGAGGGCTACAAGCTCCCTGTCTTCGCCACGTTCAACCGCGTGGCCGGGCTGAACTTTACCACCAGTGCCGACGGCACACGCAAGCCCGTGCTCGATGCGAACGGCGAGAAACGCCCCACCGTGAGCATCAACAAAGGCGAGAAATCCTTTCCCGTCATGCTCACCAGCTTCACGGTGGTGAACAAGGAGACGAGGGAGAGAATCAAGTACGAGGATTACAAGCAGCTCTCCGATGAGGAGAAGAAGGTCTATGCGGTATATCCCAAGCTCAATGTATTCAACGTCTTTAACGTGGGACAAACCAATCTGGAGCAGGCTCGCCCCGAACTCTATGCCAAGCTCGTGGAACAGAACGAACTGAGCCGACCCGCCCGGTTTGAGGGAGAAAAGTTCGACTTCCCTGCCATGGACGAGGTGATAGCGAAAAACCTGTGGCTCTGTCCCATCAACCTGAAGCACCAGGACAACTGTTTCTACAGCATCTCCAAAGACGAGATTGTGCTGGCCGAGAAGAAGCAGTTTGTCAATGGCGAATCGTTCTACGGAACGGCTTTCCATGAGATGATACACTCCACGGGGTCTGAAAGTCGGCTGAACCGATTGAAGCAAGGTAACAGCTTTGGCTCTGCCGAGTATGGTCGCGAAGAATTAGTAGCAGAACTTGGTGCCGCGCTCACTGCCACGCGCTACGGTATGACCAAGAACATCAAGGAGGACTCAGCCGCCTACCTCAAATCGTGGCTCGAAAGCCTGCAGGAGTCGCCGGAATACATCAAGACCATACTGCAGGATGTGCGTCATGCCAGCACCATGCTCAGCCAGCGCATCGACCTCGTGCAAGGCCAGATTGACAGCTACCAACAGAGCACCGGCCGTGTCAATGAGTACCCTGACGTGTATGACATCGACGTTGATGGGGTTACGACAGAGGTCGTGCATGAGGAAAGACAAGAGCCTGAGCAAGAGAAACAGGTGGAGATGGTTGCCGCCCGTAGCTTCCACCGATAGTTTCTTATTGCCCTACCTAATCTCGTTGCCTCTGAGTTTGCCGCTCGGGGGTAATTTGTTTATTTTACTCATGAATGTGCAAATCTTTTTATTGCAAATTTGGTACAAGAATAAACTGTCACGAGCATTTTTTACCCCAATAATTTGGAAGTAGTTTATTTTAGTGCTAATTTTGCAAACAAATCTATTGCAAAATGGCAACCAAAATAAACATAATACAGGCAGAAGTCCTTCCAGGGGGTGTCTTGACCACTTCTTGGATGGAGCGAAAGCGCATCAGCCGTACTGAACAGACCCAATATGTCAGGTCTGGTTGGCTTGTGCGTCTTAGTAATGGCGTGTATCGGCTTAGCGCATCTACACCTACGCTCTTTGGCACACTTGCGTCATTGTCTGCCCAACAATCGTTCCACTATCACGTAGGAGCATCCACTGCATTGGATTTGCACGGCTACTCCCATTACGTAAGTATGGGGAGGCCTCAAATACATCTTTTTACTTCTTTGGACGGCCGTTTGCCCAATTGGGTCAAAAAGACTGACTGGGAGATGGACGTGCATGAGTCCTGTTCCAATGTGTTCAGTGGGCAAACCGGATTGACCGCAATAGAAGTTGACGGTGTGTCTCTTTCCGTATCCTCGCCCGAACGGGCTATTATGGAATGCCTGCTCCTTTACCCTGAGTATTACAATCTGATGGACGTGTACTATTTGATGGAATCCCTGACTACCCTGCGTTCATCGTTGGTCACAAAACTGCTTGAAGAATGCGGTTCTGTCAAGGTCAAACGGCTGTTCCTTTATATGGCCGAAAAAGCCGGGCATCCATGGTTCAAGCGTATAAACCTTGAGCACATTTCATTGGGCAGCGGCCCACGCAGCTTTGCAAAAGGCGGCGTGAGAGTGGCAAAATACAACATAGTTATTCCAAAAGAATTGGCCGAATATGAATAAAATCTATATAGACAAGGTCAGGCTGTTGTTGCGCATCATGCCTATAGTGATGGAGGAGGAATGTTTCGCCGTCCACGGCGGAACCGCCATTAACCTCTTTGTCGGAAACCTTTTGCGACTGTCCGTTGACATAGACCTTACTTACATCCCATTAGAGGACAGGACAAGCAGCATTACCCATATCAACGAAGCCCTTCAGCGCATATCTGACAAGGTCAAGAAAGCTTTGAAGGGTGTCAGGGTAATTCCCCGGCCGGACATCTGTAAACTAATCTGCGAGTATCATGGCTGCCAGGTGAAGATAGAGGTGAACCAGACCAAGCGCGGCATTGTCGGCGGAGAACCACAGATGATGATGCTCTCTGAAAAGGCGCAGGAGATGTTCGAGATGGAGACCGAAGCGCGCATTGTGCCAATGACCCTGCTGTATGGTGGAAAGATGGCCGCAGCCTTGTCCCGCCAGCATCCAAGAGACCTGTTCGATATCAGGCACATGACGATGCCTATTGAGGAAACAAAACTCGGCTTCATCTTCTGCCTGCTGGGTAGCGACAGGCCTATTCACGAGTCCTTTGCTCCAAGAATGATAGACCAACGCGAAGCGATGGAAAACCAGTTCGCCGGCATGTCAGACACACCGTTTACCTATCAGGATTTTGAGGAAACGAGAGCAAGTCTGATACAGAGGGTACGCACGTTTCTGACAGATGCCGACCGCAAGTTCTTGGTTTCTTTTGAGCAAGGAGAGCCCGACTGGAATGCATCCGACTATGCGGAATTTGAGAGATACCCTTCTGTCCAATGGAAGCTACTTAATCTGCGAAAGCTCAAAAAGACCGACCCTGACAAACTCCAGAAGAAGGCTGACAAGTTAAAGGTAATTCTCGAAAAGTAGGAACCAATCTATGGGGCAATACGACAACTACCGCAGTTCCATGAGAGTTGCGATGCCTTGGTATGCGCGTGAGCGTGTAATATCTAATGAAGAGTATATCTATCGGCCATTGCGCTTGTTGAACTCTTCCCAGTCGTAGACATCCATATCTGGCTTCCAATAAGATTTCCTTTTGCGACGCTTTGGCCTGCGTTTTCTAAATCCAAGCACGCCGGACAGCCACCAGCCTGCCAAAAGTAAGAGTATAATATCCATGGCTTCGGGTAGTTTTTAAGTTGAACATTCAGAATATAAAATTACGAAAATCCCTGCTATCATCCAAGTGATAATCGCTGATATTTGGGACTGTTGAAGCAGAGAAACACGATGATTGGCATCTCGTTTCCCTACTGTTCCAATAGCTTAGAGTGAAGCACAAAGGCGACAGGCAGGGGCAAGTTTAACCTTACCCCTGTTCCTGTCTATGCGGCTTATTCGGGTAACAACATGGGCATTATGAGTGCCAAATGCTTGGATTGCTCGTCCTCCGATGCAGGCTCGATAATGGCAGCACGACACGATTCGCTCATCCTGATGCGCACCTCTTCCGCACTCATGTTCGCCAATATCTTTTCAAGGTTCTCCGCCCCGAAGCTGATGGTAATGTCATCGCCTTGGTAGGAACAGGACACCATTTCCTCTGCCGATGTGGCATAGTCGAAATCATGACCGGTCAAGGTCAAAGCCATACCTGAGAACTTCAACACAAGCTGTCTGTTTGCCCGCTCGGCAAAGACACTCACTCGGCGCAATGCGGCCACCATAGCCTGTCGGTTGATGACAACCTCCTTGTTGTTGTCAGTGGGGATAATGGTGTTGTAGTTGGGGTATCTGCCCTCAATCAAGCGTGTGCTGAAACACTCGGTTTCTGTCTTTACTGTGATGAACTGGTTACCCAATTCCACCTCGATGTAGCCGTCGTGCTTTTGCAACAAAGTCCTGATAATCTTGGCAGCTTTGGATGGGAGCAGGAAGTGGCAAGCCTCTGTTGCATCTGCAAGAGGATAGACGCTTCGGACTAATATCCTGCCGTCCGATGCAGCACATTCCATCTTGCCATCGGCAAAGGTGAAGTTAATCCCTGTCATTACAAGATGCATTAGGTCGGTAGCTGTTGCGAGCAAGGAACGGTCTATCGCGTCACGCAGACTTGCAGCTTCAAGTTGGAATTGAATGTCGCCTTGGCAATCCATTGCAGGGTATTCATCGGCGGTAGTGCCCATCATGTCGTAGCGGCCGTTCATGTACTCAATGCCAATGGCATTGGTCGTGTCATTGACGGTAATGGTAATCGGTTGGTCGGGCAAGTTCTTTACGGCCTCCAGCAGTGTGCTTGCCGATATGCACACACTCCCCGTTCCATCATGTTCTGCAAGCGGTATTGAGCCATGCCACGCGCATTCAAGGTCGGATGCGGTAACGTTCAATCCGTTCTCTGTTACCTCCAAGAGGAACGAGGAAAGGACGGGCATTGTAGCCTTGTTGTTCATCACTTTGGCCATTGCAGCCAGTTTGTTCGCCATTGTTGAAGATGATACGGTAAATCTCATAGTGCTTAATTTTATTTCCCTATCTTCGGGGCTTTTGCCCCTATTGTGAGGAAGTTATTTACTGTGCCATCAAAGAGCCGTCGGCGTATGACGCAAACTTTTCAGCAGGAATACGCTTTCGTAGAAAGGAAGATTCTTGCTGAAAAGTTTTC
This sequence comes from uncultured Prevotella sp., assembly GCA_964554115.1. GTDB lineage: Bacteria > Bacteroidota > Bacteroidia > Bacteroidales > Bacteroidaceae > Prevotella. The sequence goes on along the minus strand of CAZKMT010000008.1, from coordinate 20,723 downwards.
GGCATCAAAGGCCAAGACGGCTGAACTTTGCACGAGTAAATGTTTCGGCAACAGGGGCCATGCGGCGGTAATCAAATGGAGAATAAAAACACCTAAGATGCAACAATAAAAACGGGCCGACCTTCACAAGCAGACCCGTTCCAACCACTAAATGAGGAAAACTCACATCTTAAACATTTATTACGGCAAATACAGTCTGACCGCTGCGTTCCTATTGGCTTCGTTGGGCGAATAATCGTCAATGCCGCCTACGGAGAATGTGTAAATCCGCTCCTGTGGAACGCCTTGCCGTTGCAGGTAATCAGCAATGAAAGAGGCGCGATGAGTGCCGAGACCAGCGTTTATCCTCTCTGTGCCTGTGGCACTGTCAGCCGCACCAATCACCTCGATGCGCAGCGCGTATTTGTTTGCCACACGCGCAATCTCGTCAAGGTTGACCAGCTGTGAGCTGTTCACCAAGGTGGCGGTGTTCAACTCGAAGAAGAAATATATCGGTGCTCCCAGACACCCATCGCCGCCTTGGAGAAGAGCAAGGTAGAGTGAGCTTTTCTCATCGTCGCCAGCCGGATTAAAGTGCAATGCCACGCTATCACCTGCGGCATTGTCGTTCTCAAATCCGTTCTTGCCTGGGATAGTTTTGTCGTTATCGGTAGTTGGAGTGTTGCTTCCTTTTCCACGGTTCATTTCGTTCTCACGCAGACGTTTGCGCAGTGAGTTCAGTCCGCTGTAGTCGTTCATAGGGAAGTCGTTCTTTGCAAGGTATTCCTTCTCTCCCGCTCCGTCGAAGCGGCCGGAATATCGGTCGAGCAAGCCTTCAATTTCAAGAATCTTGCGCAGCTCCGCTATCAGACGGGCGTTGGCATTGTTCATGCGCGAGAGCCTCTTGTTGGCCTTTGCCTGCGCATAGGCATACGCCATCAGCTGTTCGTTCTGCGCCATATAAGGGCGGGCATCCACGACCTTTTTCCAACCCACACGCTTGCCAAAAGTCCATGTAAGGCCAGCTGAAAGCGAGAGCAGGTTGTCGCCAAGACGGCGGGATTTGCCGATGCCGTCGGCATTGGCGCAAGTCGTGGTGTTGCCTAGTTCGGCATTCAGATGCAGGAAATCCTTGATGCGGTAGCGTACCTGCACACCATAGTTGATGGCAAAATGTTCACGCCGTGTTGTACGGTTGTCGATGACACCGATACCGGCAAACGGTATGATGTCCCAACGGAAATCCGCCTTGCCGATGTTGAATGTTGGCATGAGATTCCACAGCAGATCGGCATGGTAATGGTTGTAGGTCTGTTCCTGAAGTTCGCCGTTTTTCCATTTGAATCCTTGGAACACCAAACGGTTGCCGACGACAGGCGTGTGCCATTTTCCGAGCGTGAGTTGCAATGTCGGCTTCAAACGGCCGAACAAATCTTCACAGCCCAATGGCGAGCCGAGGAAAGCGGAGGTGCCGCCTGACACGCCGATGAACCAATTGTCTTTCCATGAATTCTCAACCACATTGGTGAGGTAAGTGGGCTTCAGCGGGAGCATGAAATCGTCCATGGTAAGCATGACTTTTCGAGGAAAGGAGTCACTGACACTAACAGCATGGGCGCTCGCATTGAACGCCACCATTACGGCCATGATTACGGAGAAAAGAATCTTTTTCATCTGTCTTTATTCGTTTTATGGTTATACATTTTGTTGTCGGAATTACTTTCGCTTTACGGATCTTCCGCCTCTGGGTCGCATCATCTTCGCGGCATGGAAGAGGCAGCGGCGCGCCCAGAGTATGTCATCCTCATCATCTTTTCTGCCCCATGGAAGGTCGCTGCTGGAGCCACCGCCACCATGCGACTGGGCAAACTGTATGGCTCCGTCGACGTAGCCTGCGAAGAGATAACCCGCGCATTTCACAATCTCGTTTCCACGTTCCGCGAGGTCTTCCAACAGTGTGGAATCAAAGGCGGATTTGGCGTTGCCGAGTGTCGGAAGGATGCTTTTCAACTCGCTGATCACATCACCGACAATGGCATCCTTGATGCGGAAATATACCTGCTGCGTGAGGTCGCCGGAGGCTTCTCGCACCTCCTTTCTGTAGTCTTCCGCTTGTTGACGGAACTCACTTGCACGCACACGGGACTCTTCAGCCAATTCGGTATACTCGTCCAGTTTCTTGGTGGCTTCGTGCAACTTCTGCTGTTTGTCGGCCAACGAGTCAAGTATCTTTTGGTAGTCCCTTGAGAGTTTGTCTATCTGTTTCTGGAGCTCGTCCCTGTCGCCATGACCGGCTTGGAGATTGGCAGAAATAGCCATCATCTCTTTCTCCAAATCGTCCTTCTTGCTCTCCAGATTGGCAATCATGGTGTTCAGGCCTTTCACGCGTCTTTCTGCATGGGACACCTCAATAGAGAGCTGGCGAATCAGTGACTTGTTCGTGGCAATTTGCGTTTCAAGGTTGGCACATTCGCGATTCAGAATCAAGCGATATTCACGTGGAGGAATGTTCCTTTTCTGCCAGTTGTTGCCTTTCTCACCGCGCATAAGCCCCCACTTTTTGTTCACCTCTGCAAACTCTGTATGTATGGAATACCAATACTCACTTAGGCTGTAGCGGTCTTGTCCGCAAAAAATCTTCTTGAATGCGAAACGCCCGTCCTTTATGGGAAGCAGAGTGAGATGGGCATGAGGATTCGTCTCGTCAAGATGCACGATGAATGCGGCGATGTTCTCCTCGCCCCATTTCTGGGCGGCGAAATTATACGCGTCAATAGCCCACAACTCGATTTCTTTTTTGCGGGAAACGGTAGAATTGTCTGCGTCTTTGTTCAGGTTCACATTTCGATCGAACGCTAGTTCGTGCATTCTTTCGTGCGAACCTTGAAAGAGAACGTTGACAATTGTGCGGAATTTGGGCGTAGAAAGTCCTTCATTCGGGTCTTTAATTCCGCGCGCGGCTATGTTCTCTTTGATGCGATCAGAGATGGCTTTCGTCTTGTCAACCGGCACAATTTTTCCTTTCACCACTTCAAAATTGAGGTGCTCACGAGTGCGGTCATAAGAGCCGTACCGTTTGCCCGTTTCCCATCTTTTGTCACTCCAATTGCGCGTGTGTTCGTTGCTTTGAGCGACCGTAATTCCTTTGGAAACGTCTATGTTTACGGATTGATATTGTTTTTGGGACATGGCTTTTTCGGATTATTTTTCGCTCTAAATTCTCAATACTTTTCAGCTTGCTGCCGCCTTTAGGTCGGTTCCTCCCACATGGCTACTGCACAGGTGGGGAAATATACTTCCCCTATAGCTGCGAAGCAGCCTTTTAGGGCACCAGCCCGTCAGAAATACAGCGGCAAGCCGCTTCACTACCTTCAAGTCCCAGCCGGAGGCTGTCCACTATCTTCCGACACAGGCGGAGCCTGCTTGGAAATGGACGGAGGCGCAGCCTTTATAGAAGAGTGTGCCCGCCCCACGAGTGGGGTGTAGTAACGGAGGATGATGTCGAGCTGTCGCGAGGCTTCCTCGGAAATGGAGAACGGCATGTCAGGCTCGTCATCGATGTCGTCGATGATCTTCAGTCCGCCGAGCGTGAGCAGGGTGAAGAACGGAGCCAGTTCGGCATTGCATTCGCCTACGAAAAGAGAAAGCAAGGCGTCGGCTACCTCGTCGCTCTTTGGGAAGAGGTCGGACGAGTGCAGGACGAGGTGGTTGACCATCCGATGGAGGCGGCGGCCAATCTCCTTGTCGGATGGATCCTGCCGGGCGAGGGCACCCGCGCTTTCCTCCACGCCGCTAATGGCGAGGTCGAACAGTTCGGAGAACTCCTCGAAGCACATCATGCCAAAGAGGAAGCGGAGCCAGTCGGTCTCCTCCTCCGACCGCAACCGCACGGGACGCTTGTCATCGGCGGTGGCGATAGGCATGGTGATGAGCGTGGCCTTGCCATGGCGGTCCATCGACAGCACCTGCATCTCCTGCAGCGAGTGGAGGAACTGACGGACAGCAGTGCGGTGCCAGTTCCATTGCTCTGCCAGCTCGCTGTATGAAGTCACGAACTGCCCCTTGACCAGCTGGAAATCGCAGCCGAAAGCGGTAACGCGCTTTGGAACCAAGGTTGCCTGCTCCAGAAGATGAACGAAGGCATCGAGCTTGCTCGCGCGGTCGGCAGTTACCGGAATGTCCTCGTTAAGGAAATGGAAGAGCTCCCGGCTCATATTGAAATGGTAATCATTATTGGTGGTCATGTTTATTATGATTGTGGAATTTATCGTAGAAGAATAACTGTACGTCGTCGTTGGCCTCTAGGTCGTCTTTGCATATGGCGTTGCCGCCAGGCTCAATGGAGTCATTGGAACCACCGCTTTCACCAGGCTTGGCATTGTCATCAGGCTTATCCAAGCTATCGATGTACTCTGAAAGGTCGAGCTTCTCCTTGGAGTTCCAATGGCAAACCAACTTTTCCCATCGGCGGCGAATACCTTCAAGCACGTCCTTCGGCTTGACGCAGACGTCGCGCTCCGTCTTGTCCCACTTGAAATACAACTCAGGCAGTTCGTGCCAGTCGTTCAGCCACAACTCGTCCTGCCACTCGTCGTCGTCCATCTTCTCGCGGATAATCTTCGAGGGATAAAAGACGGCGGCGCACAGCAATGTGCCGAAGGTGTAGCCGAGCGGCAGGAAGTGAGGGATGAAGAGGCAGGTAAGTGTGAGGAGCATCGCGCCCCACAGCGTGCGCCGGTTCTGCATGAAGCGGAAGAGCCGCTCGCAGTGGTTGTGGGAGAACATCGTGAAGCAGATGATGGTAGAGGGCAGCAGGTCGTAGTGGTTGCCCGTCAGGTTGAGGTACATGAAGTGGAACCATATCAGGAAGAGCATGACCATCTTCGAGTACATGTTTCGCATCGCGTGTTGGTCGGCCATCCTGTAGTATAAGTGGCGCATGCTCTTGCGCTTGCTTTTGTAGAGGAAGGGCAAGACGAGGAATGTAGAGAATGAGGCGGCGTAGAATATCAGTAGAAACATGGCGGTGTGTTGTATTGGGATGAAACTAACTGTTGGCAACGAGCTTGAGACTGATAAACCCGTAGGAGGCCTTGTGGATGATGGCTTCGGCATCCTCGACCGTTATCTGGCCGCTTGCCCATCGCGCCTTGAACTCAGGGTCGCGTTTCAGGGAGCGGACGGCCTTGTCCAGTTCGTATTCAGGAATGTCCCACACGTGGCCTTTCTTGTACATGCCGTTCGGCTTTCTGGCGACAAGCGTGAGCACACGGCAGCGCAAGGGGTGCAGCTCCCGCCCGGTACGCACCATCAGGGAACGTTCCTCTCCGACTTGGTGGACGGCAATCCACGAACAGTGGTCCTGAAGTACCCCAGCCAGTTGACTAAGCATCGTGTCTTTCATTGCGGACGAGTATTAAAACCATCACTTCATGAAATCACGCAACACGTCTTCCTCCTTGCGGGCGAAGAGCACCTTGTATGTGGCTGTTTGGTCGCGCAGCTCCTGAAGCACGTCCAGCCCCATCGTTTCCAAGGAATCGTAAAGCGAAACGTAGACGCTCTCGCAGTCACCGTTGTCGTTGCTGATGCCGTTGACCTTGTAGATGTAGTCAAAGGCAGGGTTGGAATAGGCGCAGCCCTGGTGGCCTGTCACGGTGGCCTCGGAGGGGATGATGTGGTGAGCAGGATGAGTTCCATCTGGTCGTCGAGTTCGTCGAAAAGTTCTTCCATGGGCATCGGCTTGGGCAGTCTGAACTCCAGCACGGCCATATCCTCGTAGAGGTCGGCACCGGCGTAGTATTCCTTTGACATCAGCGACGGCATCTGGAGCGACACATACGAGAGGAAACGTTCTATCTTATGTCTTTTCATGTCGGGAATATTTGTGGTGATTTATTTCGAATTAGTTTGTCAGGATGGTCTTGATGAGAAGCGAAGGCAGTTCTTCCATGTCGATGGGGAAGTCGACCTTGCCGAGCTTCGCGATGCACTTGGGCGTTTCGGCGGCAAGGGTGTGCATCTGCTTCATCTGCGCCTCGCTCATCAGCGAATAGGCACAGCCGTCGAACGACACCCACGGTTGGAGCAGCATCCACAGGTACGCCGCCGACTGTTCCTTGCCTTTCACCTTGCGGGCGTTGATGTCGTCGACGCATTGCAGCGCGTTCTGGATGAGCCGGCGGTTGTTGCGCATGGTGAGCAGGAAGACCACCTCTCGGGAGGTAAGCACTGGGCGTTCGCCTTGCGCCAGCTCCACCATGTCCCTCATCAGGAGCGTGGACATGTCACGGACATCGGCAAGGGGAACATCGTCAAGCTCGGACAAATGGGAAAGGAAGGAGCGGAAGGCCCTGTCCTCGTTCCTCAGAAAGGTGAACACATCGCGCTTGGAGTGCAGGCGGCACTTGGAAGCATCAGCCAGGATGCGCTCATACATGTGTATGGTCTTCCTGCTGTCCAGCTTGAACGTGGGCACGGAATCCATGCCGGCATAGAGTCGATGCACGGAGAGGGCGAACTGCCGCGAGGTGCTGTCCAGCTTTGTGTCGGCAGCTACCGACATTACGTTGAGATAGTCCTTCAGCGTGCGTTTGCGGCTGTCAACGAGTTCCAGCATCTTGTCTATGATTGAATCGCGCATCACCATATAGGCCGAGTCGTTGGCGAAGCGGTCGGTGTGGCAGCTGTCGCGGAAGATGGTGAGGCTCACCGAATCGTCGAGGGCCTTCCATTGCTTGATGGTGGCAACGAGTTCCTGCGACGAAAGGGTCTTCTTCTTTGCGAGCGAGCGGTAGAAGACGGCATAGTCGTCAAGGGCTTCGCTCGCCCTGCGGTAGCTTCTGGTGGACGAACCGCCGCTGCAGCTGACGATAGTCATGAATATGATCAGCACCAAGACGGGCACTGAGCGCCTGTTGGCTAACTGTTGGAGATTCTCACGGCAGTCCTGCTGCCTCTTTTGCTGATTGTTTGTCATACGAATATCTGTTGTTATGTCATTAACTTTTGAAATCGACGAAGCAAAGTTAGAGTGTAATAACAATATGATAACACGACGGACAAAACATTTGTACTTGTTTATATTATCATACTCTGAATATGATTACATAAAATGCCTTATATATCTGCGACTTAAGGTTGATATTGCGTAAAACATATATGGATTTTAAGCGCGTTTCATACTCTGATTTTGCCGGCAAAACGGGCTGATCCTTGACAGATAATTTTGTGGCAGGGCGACAGATTTGGCAGCGGAAAATTATCGGTCGTGGTGGTTGTGATGGATAAAATGCGAACCAGATTGATAAAAGGGCGATGAAGTTTAATCTCTCTCGCTGAAAAAGTGTATCTTTGTGCTTACAATCATACTCTAATGCTTATGGCCAAGATAGGATACATCATGAATGCTCCCGACAGGGAGGAATACAAGGACGAACGCGAATGGATGTGGGAGTTCGGCTGCATCGAAATCGTGGAGGAGGATATGCCTATGAGCGAGAAGTCGCGCACGCTCTGGGACGCCCTGGTGGGCCGGATGGACTTTGGCGACACCATAGTCATCCCCAAACTCTCCAACGCGCTGCGTGGTGCCCGCCAGCTGGTGTTCTTCCTGGAGTTCTGCCGTGTGAAGAACATTCGGCTCATATCCCTGCGCGACCAGATTGACTCTGCCAACCTGCTCTTCCCGAAGACGCAGACCAGCGACGTGCTGACGGCCATCGCCCTGCTGCCCAAGGAGGCCAATGCCATACGTAAGTCCACGCAGCACGCCACAAGGATGAAGAAGCACATCGAGAGCCTCTCGTCCAAGGCGATGAGCAAGATCGAGCGCAACAAGCGTGTGGTGAACATGTACCTGCAGGGCTACTCGATAGACGAGATCTTTGAGGAGTCAGGCTTCCGCAGCCGCAGCAGCGTGTTCCGCATCCTCAACCTTGCCAATGTGGACTTGAACCGTGGCCGCACCAAAGGTCCGCTTGGCCCGAGGAAAAAGAAAAGTGAGGAGCCGGCCGAGGAGTGACATGGGCAAGAGCATACTCATCAAAGACACGACGCGGGAAGAGCGTGAGCAGATAATCATGCAGGCGTGCAGTTGCGGGGCTGGCTGTGAGCCTTGTTGCGCCTGCAAGTTTGCCGGCGACCCCGAGGTCATCTACAAGGACTATCTTGACGGAGTGAAAGAGATTGCGCAAATAAATATGGAACGAAACCAAAGACGATAACACAATGAAGAAGGCACTGATTATATGCACCAGCCCTCGCAAGGGCGGCAACTCCGATACGCTTGCAGCGGAGTTTGCACGGGGTGTCCGTGAGGCAGGCAATGAAGTTGAAGTGGTTAGCCTTATTGGCAAGGACATCCGGTTCTGCCGTGGCTGTCTGGCCTGCGGAAAGACACAGCGTTGTATCATCCACGACGATGCCGACATCATCCGCGAGCAGATGCTCCATGCTGATGTCATCGTGTGGGCAACGCCGGTCTATTATTACAGCGTGAGCGGCCAGATGAAGACAATGATAGACCGTGCCAACCCGCTCTACTCGGCCGACTACCAGTTCCGCGATGTCTATCTGCTGGCCGCAGCCGCCGAGGACGAGGACTACACAGTGGAAGGCACTGTCAAGGCCGTGCAAGGTTGGGTGGACTGCTTCGAGAAGGCAACCCTGAAAGGCGTGGTCTTTGCGGGAGGCGTGGACAAGAAAGGAGATATTGCCGGGCACAAGGCTTTGGCCAAAGCCTACGAGATGGGCAAGCAGGTATAACCAAGATGAAAGCATATTCTTACATCGACAAAGGGCAGTTCGGCTTTGTGGACAAACCGGAGCCGCAAGTCATTGACGCGACCGATGCCGTGGTACGCGTAACGCTGTCGAGCATCTGCACGAGCGACCTGCACATCAAGCACGGTTCGGTAACCCACGCCGTGAAGGGCATCACCGTCGGCCATGAGATGGTGGGCGTTGTCGAAGCCGTCGGATCTGGCGTTACGGCAGTCCGTCCGGGCGACCGCGTGGCCGTAAACGTGGAGACCTTCTGCGGGGAGTGTTTCTTCTGCCGGCACGGCTACGTGAACAATTGCACCGACCCGAACGGAGGTTGGGCGTTGGGCTGCCGCATCGACGGAGGGCAGACAAGCCTTGTACGTGTGCCGTATGCCAATACAGGATTGACGAAGATACCTTCAAACGTCACCGACGAGCAAGCCCTGTTTGTGGGCGACATCCTCGCCACTGGCTTTTGGACGGCTCGCATCAGTGAGATAACGTCGGATGACACCGTGCTGATAATTGGTGTCGGGCCGACGGGGTTATGCACCCTGCAGTGCGTCTTGCTCCACCACCCGAAAAAGGTCGTGGTGTGCGAAGCCGACGCATATCGCCGGCAGCTGGTTAAGGAGCACCATCCCGAGGTGCTTGTGGTCTCGCCCAAGGAATGCTTAGATACGGTTATGGCTGTCAGCGAGCACGGCGGAGCCGACCGCGTGATAGAAGTGGCAGGCACGCAGGACACCTTCCGCATGGCTTGGCAGTGCGCCCGTCCTAACGCCATCGTCACCATCGTGGCCCTCTACGACCAGCCACAGGTGTTGCCCTTGCCCGACATGTACGGCAAGAACCTCACCTTCAAGACCGGCGGTGTGGACGGTTGCGACTGCGCCGAAATCCTTGACCTCATCAGCCAAGACCTGATTGACACCACCTGGCTCATTACCCACAGGTATCCGCTGAGCCAAATCGAGGAAGCCTACCGCATCTTCGAGAATAAGGAACAGAATGTGATAAAAGTGGCGGTTTATCTGGATTGACAATTCTATGCGAAATATTGATGTGCGCATGACACGTCCTACTAAAGCTAATTGGCCTATCGACACGTACAAAGCCATAGAGCATGCACGTATTTAATGTAACGAGAGGTATTCAAAGTTGCAAAAAATCATATTGAGATAATTAAACGGGCGGATAACGATAAGAAATAGAGTATTTTGAACTAAAATATTCCAGTTGCAGATATATTCCTGAGAAAACATCCTCTTTATATGAAAGGACTGACAGTCCATTGGTAAGAGGATACATCCGTGATGCACATATCACTGATGCATACTTTCCAAAACAACACTAATATTGGGATGAACTTTGTAACATACTCATGAATATGCGAAACGAAAACGACAAATACGACAAGCAGCTGATGCCATCGTTTGCACATGCAGACGACACAAGAATTACTCTCGGGCTGCAAGCAGCACTCGCAGAGCTTGGCGCAGTAATGGAGATGGACCATTGTGGCCTCTTCCTGCTGAAATATGACAATATGGAGTATTTCATCGACGTGGATGAGAACGAAGGCGGCTTTTGTGTGTCGCAAATCGTCATGGGGATCAATGGGAAGCTCTCACAAAGTGAATTTGACACGGTGATGGATGTGGTCAAAAGCTATCATCCGGAGTACGAGGGCGAATGGAATGAGGGCTTGGCATACGTTTTGTCTCCTTGGTATATTGTCAGCCGAACCAGATTTAATGGCAAGGCCTTTAAAACCATTTTGGAGAACTTCTTCGAGGCGTGGTCGTTTGCTTGCACCAATGCGGCTATAGTCACGGATGAAACTATCTGGAAATAACCGCAGTCACCCCGTTGTCTTAAGAACTAACTTATAAGCTTATGGGACTGAATAGACTTTTGAAGCAATTGACTCCTGGCGAGACATTGGGAGAAGCACTGTACAAGAAGTTGACAGAGAAGAAACTGTCGGAGAACTTGTATAAGACTAACGATTTGGGTGAGAACATGGAAGTGGTGTATCAACTAATCTACGGCTGGTGGAAACCGCGTTACATCTTAAACCATGAGGCCAAGACGGCTTTTGAGTTTATGAGCCACTACCAGTATCTAATGACGGTGAATGAGAATGACATCGAGTGGAGTTCGCTGAAGAAGCAGTCGGATTCGGTTCTCGAAAATGCAAGAACTCAAAATGCCTTGTTTCCTACCTTCGTGGAGAGTTTTCGTAATGGCGTTGCACGTATCAGGTGGCAGCTTAACCCCGACGGGCGATATTGGATGGATGATGATGGTTACGGCATGACATGCGACCAAGAGGTGGAAGTGTATGGATACATCAACAAGGAAGGCAAGGTTGTAGGGAAGTTCCGTCTCCCCAACGAGAAGGACAAAAACGTGGACTATCGAAAACTTGCAGAGGAAAATAACAGGGCACTCAGAAATAATAAGGCTTCCCAGTGATAGAAAAAGCCCGGAAATTCCATCTTTCCTTGTGTGACGCAAATAGTATCAACTTAAACATACAGCAAAATGAAAGCAACAGTAAGCTACTCGGAATTATCCGAATGGGTGGGACAGCGTTTCAAAATCGCACCCACATTCAAGCGCGTGGACGACAAAGTCCTAGAGGTGAGTTACAATCCCGGGCTGTTTGTCCCAACCGTCCGTGTTACACTGAAAATAGAGGCGATGCGAAAGGATGTCATCTGCCTTTCCTACGACTGCAGTATGGCCGTGTCGATGCTCATCGCAGGAACAGTGGGGCATCTCCAGGATAAAATCCCCCAGGGTGTAGAGGTCAAGCCCGAGGACAAACGAATTAATCTCTACCTTGATAGGATAGACAAATTGGACAAGGCCTTGGAGTATGTGGCACCCACCGATATTTCTTTCAGCGAAGAAGAAATCTGCTTGACTTTATCATTGCTTTAACTCAAAAAAACAATAACTATGTTGACAGTTATATGTATCACGCTCCTTGTTTACTGCATTTTAGGCAAGGACATCCGCTCGCTTTTGGGGCGGTTAAAGGATGTGGACTGGAAAGGCAAATCCCGAGAGTTGTACGATAAGCTCTACCCGTATGCGTTGAAGGCAGGACGGGTGGCCACAAAGCCGTTGCTCCAGTTCTACTATGTGATGACCGACGAGAACACCTCCACCCTCGACAAGGCGCTGGTGTATGCGGCCATTATCTACACCATTTCGCCCGTCAGCCTAATCCCGAGTGCGGTGTATAAGCTGCTGGGAGTACTTGACGAGGGTGCTGCCGTGCTCTATGTCTACAAGAAGATCAAGGACAAACTGACGCCCGAAATCAACGCCAAGGTGAACGACACCTTGAATGAATGGTTCGGCGTGGAATACGAAATGATTGAAGGAATGCACTGAGCAGACCTTAGTCCCAGAATATGCTGGTAGTACATCCCAAAGATAGAACAACGGCGATGCTCTCAGCCCTGTATGAAGGACTGGATGCGCATGTAGTTGTCAGCGACTGCTCCACAAAGGAGATAGGCCGCCTGCTGCATCGCGTCGCTGCGCAAGAGCGCATCATTCTGCTCGGGCATGGGTCTGACAAGGGGTTGTTTTACCGCAAGGATGACACGGGGACGGATTTCGACAGGATTATTGTGGGGCATACGCATGCTTACCATCTGCGGCGGCACGGAAGCAACATCGTGGCCGTGTGGTGCAATGCCGACCTGTTTGCCAGATCCGAAGGCTTGCACGGGCTGTTCTCGGGCATGATAATCACGGAACTGAGCGAGGCGACACTATACGATGTCACGACCACGCAAGAGGAACTGGACTGCGAGAATGTGAAACTGGCACAACGATTGAGGCGGTTGCTTGACGAGAATACTCCGCTGTGGGAAGTCCCGAAACGGATGCTGGTGCTGGACGACGTTCACTCGCCATTGACGGACTTCAATTACAAGAACTTTTATTACCTGTAAGGAGGAATGACATGAGTTACAAAGTGTGTTTTGTCTGTACTGGCAACGCTTGCCGTTCGCCGTTTGCAGAGTGCGTGACGAGGAAGTTGCTGGCCGATGCCGGAGTGGCAGGTGTCGAGGTGTATTCTTTGGGCACATTCGATTGGGGCAAGAATCCTCGCGACGCGGCCATGGCCGCGGTGGCCCAGGATATGGGCTATGAGATGAGCGGAACAACCACTTTCATGTCTCGCGAGCCATTGCAGGCGGCCGACCTTATCATCGTCTTTGAGAAAGCCCAACGCGACGCTGTCACCCGCGTGCTGGACTATGACCACTGGGATAGAATCGCACTGTTCAACAAAGTCGCCCTTAATGAAGAGGGCGATGTGGATGACCCGCACTATCAGGGCGCAGCCGTATATCGGCACGTGGCCCAGCACATAGAGAATGGGTGCAAACAGTTGGTGGAGAACTGGCAACAACAGCTCCCAAAGCCTAAAGAGTGAAAAGGTGAAACAGCTTATGTATGAATCCCTTGGGCGGTTGTGACTGAGACGCGCACGCTACCCAAGGGATTTTTAATTAAACTTAGCGATATATTAGGACGTAAAACACGCTCTCTACTCGTGTAGGTTAAACAACAACGAAAAAGCAAAACCATGAACATACCAGACGCTGAGAAAGAGTGGTTGCACCGCATATGTGGTGACAAGCCAAAGACGGAGCAGAAGCCCGCACCGGCCAAGGAGGTAAAGCGAATCATTGCGCCTATGGAAAAGAGCAAGGGACGCGGGTTCGGCGACATTGCAGGCATGGACGATTTGAAGAGGTTCGTTACCGAAGGCTTCATCAACGTTCTGCGGAATCCTGAGTGCGCCGCCCGGTATGGCATCACGCCGCCATCGATGCTGTTTTATGGCCCTGCAGGATGTGGCAAGACATTCTTTGCCGAGAAGATGGCCGAAGAAGTCGGCATCAGCTTCATGAAGATTGTCCCTGACGATTTGGCCTGCACTTGGGTACATGGGACTCAGCAGAAGATTGGTGAGGTGTTCAAAGATGCGGAAAAGAAAGCTCCCACGTTGCTGTTTTTTTGACGAGTTTGACGCCATGGTGCCCAAGCGTTCTGGCGACGAGGCAAACCAGCACTATGATAGCGAGGTGAACGAGTTTCTGTGCTGCTTGAGCGACGCATCCCGTCGCGGCATATACGTCATTGCCGCCACTAACCACCCGGAGCGCATCGACCGAGCGGTGCTTCGCACGGGACGTATCGATGAGATGATATACATTGACATGCCCGACAAGGAGGCGCGAAAGAGCCTTTTCACACTGGAGTTGTCAAAGCTGCCGTCGGATGAGAATATCGACACCAACCGCTTGGCCGAACTCACCGAGGGATTCAACTGCAGCGACATTAGCTACATCGTGAAGTCGGCCGCAAGGCAGATGTTCAACGAGACCATCAAGAATAGTGATGACGGCGATTGTCCCATCAGCCAAACATTGCTGGAAATGACCATCTCGAAGAGAAGTCCATCGGTCAGTCGCCGCGACCTGCGCGAGTATGAACGCGTGAGAAGCGAGATGTCACCCAAGGACAAAGGCCGTCGCCTGGCAGCCATAGGATTTAGATAAGAATTACTAACCATAAAAACGATAGAACATGAAAGAGAAGATTCTTGAAGCATTCATCAGTCTGGGATTCAAGTTGGAGGAAGAAGGTGCAGGTTACAGCTTCACTTATGAGGGGCTTAACATGTTGCTGCTTTACAACGAGGAGGAGGATGAGAGCTTTTTCACCATCTCGTTGCCTGGCATCCTTGAAGCCCATGATGAGAATTTCATGCATGTATTTGCCTTGACTGAGAAAATCAACAGCACGCTGAAATACATCAAGGCCTACTTGCTCCAAAACAGTATCTGGCTGTTCTATGAGAGGGAGCTCATAGGCGAAGAGGATATGCCGTTGATTATCTCGCGCATGATTTACCGATTGGAAGCGGCAATGTACTTTGCCCGTAAGACTCAGGCCGAAATTGAAGCCTATTCTCCTGATGGAAATGGCGATGACGCTGCCGACAACGCAGATGAAGTGAGACCTGATGGTTTTGACACTGAAGACAACAATGAAGAATAATAGGAGGACCGAACGATGACTAAGAAAGAAATAGTTACCGAAATCTTGGAGGATCTGGGTTACAAGCCTCTTGTAGATGAAGATGGCGACATTTACATCCGTTACCAGATGAAGACCATCTATTTCGTCACCGGCCAAGAAGACGAGCAGTATGCAGTGGCCATTCTCCCTCAGTTTGCTGAAGTGAATGAAGGTGAGGAAACATTCACGCTGGCCATTTGTAACAAAATGACGCGTGATGTGAAGTTGTCCAAGGTATATATCGACCAGTCGCTGAAGAACGTTTCGGCCAGCTGCGAATTTTTCTATACCGATGTGGAAAGCCTGCGGAATAACATCGTCCATTCCTTGAACGTGCTTGGCTTAGTGCGTTCCACCTTCACCAAGATGAAGGCAGAGTATACGGATGACTGAAACGTTCCATCGGTGGCTGTCGTTGACTATAAAGGGAGATTTTCACAGCTGTCAGGAACATACACATTCATCGGCAAGGCATGGCATGTGACGCATTTCAAAGGCGACCTTGCCATGCCTTGCCGCGCTGGGTGGCGCACTTGTTGCGTTACTCCATATGAGGGGCGGCATCACAAGATAAAGCACTGGAAGTTCAGGATTCTGGTTACGCTATTTTTGTTGCTTTGGCTTGCCGCCATCGGCTATTACTTGTACCAAAAACAGGTATCGGCATAATAAGGCGCAAGGATACTGGCACATTCGACCAATATCCCTGCGCCATTCACTTTATCAGATGTCGCCACGGAACAAGCGTTGGCGTTCCTGCTCGCAAAAACGGTGGTACTCATCAATGTCCTTGCCTCGCTCGATGGCTTCATCTATGATGTTGCCCAACTGGTCGCAATAGCAGCTGTCGGCGATGCACTTGGCGCCGCTGCAATCAAGCAGGTAAATTTCATATTGGTCTGCGCCCTCGTTGTAGGCAATCACCACGGTGCCTGCGAAGAGGCGGCCATTTACCCTGATGGCAAGGGCCGGCATGTTGTTGTACACTGTCCCGATAAACTTCTCTATGCCCCATGAAAGAAACGTGTTGGCTGGCGTTGTGGCCAGCAGTTGCAAACGGGTTGTCTCGGCGGTCTGCATGATGAAACTCTTTTCCATTGTCTTTGGTTTTATAAGGTTGGTTGGATTTTAGGGAAGCGGGCTAAATCCACCCGCTTTCCTTGTTCGATGGTCAGACGCTTAACTCTCGCTGTCGTATGTGATAACTCTTACACTTCGGTAGATGCCCCGAAAGGCCTTGATGACTGCCTCGCTTATGGTTCGGCTCTCGACATACACGATGTAGAGTTCCTTGGCCATGAAGTCGAAGCTGAAATCTGCAACTTCACCAGAATAGCGGTCGGCGTTGTGATGAATGGTCACATTCACATAGTCGGGTGTTCCGCTCTGCAGTTCTATCATCCTGCCGTAATAGACAAAGTTGTCGTTGTTGGGCTGGCTGGACGAAGTTACACGCCCAATCAGTCGGTTGATGTAGTTCGTTTTCATAGCGGCTTGATTTCTACGATGGTGACACAATAGCCCAATCCGTCATCCGTGAGCCACTCCTTGCAGCGTGGCAAGTCGGTGGTAAAGCTGCCCTTCATTGGGTTGAAATTCTCCTGGCAGTCGGCTACCTTTGCCTCGAAAGCCTTTTGTGCGTCCTCCAAACGGGCGTAAAGGCTGTGGCCGTCCGTTACGTCATCCATACCGTAGATGAGCGTAGTGAGTAGATAGAATGTCTTTTCCATTGTCCTTGTATTTTGGGATTTATATTGCGATGAGTTTTTGAAGCATTTCTTTGAGGTCGGCCTCCGTGCGGATGCCTCGTCTGCGGCTCTCGCTGATGAGATAGCCTGTGGTTAGTGTGGTCGGAATGGCATAGTCGTCGGCCTTGTAGTAGATTTCTATGACCTTGCACTTGCCGCTCGGGGTAGTGTCGCCGTTGTCTATGGCTTCCGGTGCTCCGCCGGGATGGTTGATTGATGATACCTCGCGATAGGCGGCTTCCTCTGCCAGCCCTGTCTCTTTCACGAAATTGCTGGCATACTTGGCGAATGCCTTTGATACTTTCACTTGCATGGCTTCTTGTTTTTAGATGTGCGGGATGTGGCGTCCGTGCTCTCTGAGATAGTCAAGCATTTCCTTGGCTTCAAAGTGCGATGCCATGTTGCGGTCGTCGTGGCCGTTGTTTTCATCGGCGATGACCTTGATGCACTCTTTGATGAGTTTCCAGAATGTCTGCTGGAGGGTGCGGTGCATCTGTGGAATGTACGCTGCAAAGGCGGCTCGGTCGAATGAGTAGGAATTGATAGCGGCTTCCACCTGCTTTGCCAACTCTGTTTCCTTGTTGTGTTCTGTTTTCATTTTGCTGATGAATTAAAGTTTTTACTTCCCTATCGTTCGGTCGTTTCCGACCTCCAAGGGACTTATTTCACTGCAATCGGAAGTAGGCGAAGGGCGACAAGCCAAGGCTGGTGCGGG
The DNA here is from genome assembly GCA_964554115.1 of uncultured Prevotella sp. Classification (GTDB taxonomy): domain Bacteria; phylum Bacteroidota; class Bacteroidia; order Bacteroidales; family Bacteroidaceae; genus Prevotella. The sequence goes on along the minus strand of CAZKMT010000008.1, from coordinate 3,392 downwards.
AAATACGCTCTGACTGTGCAACAGTCAGAGCGTATTTCCCGCAGTCCACCGCAAGGAGCGGCCTTGGCACACGCACTTCAAGCCCTTAACTTCGCAGTGGGAATAAGCCCCGGGTGGTCGGCAATGGCGGAGGATGCAAGGCATATATCCTAAAAGAGGAAGTTCCGTCAGGACAAAAGAGGGGAAGGTTGGCAGAGCCTGTGAAAAAGGAAAATCTTGGCCTTGGGCAAGAAAAGCCATGCAAGTTAAAACAGGGCAAGCCGTTGGCTATATAACAGGCAGCCTCGCAGGGGAAAGCACCCACGACTATCGTTTGGCAATCGTGGGCGCAGAGGTGATGCTCAGTCGAACCAGTCCTGCATGTCCGTGCTCTCGGCTTTGAGCAGTTCAATGAGTTGTGCATCGTCCAACTGCAACTTAACGGCATCGGAGAAGTAGAAGATTTCGTCATAGAGGTTCTCCGCCTCTTGGCTGACAAACTCATCCTCGCCGTTTCCTTCTGTCTCCGGCTGCAGGGCAGCCAGCAGGTCAAGGCTGGCGATGATGAGGTCATCGTCCATGTTGTCTTTCAAGACGCGGCACTGATAGTCAATGCCGCCAAAGGTAATCGTTGTGTAAATCATAATGGTTGGGGTTTGATGGATTAAACAATTTCTATCTCGTTGAGGTAGCAGTATGCGTCCTCGTTCTGTTCTTGCAGCCGTTCGTCAAGGGCTTCCACCTCTTTCTCATTCGCCACCGTCCACGCACATCTCAACCACATACCTTTCGGGATAATACAATCCCTCAGCATCGTTGGTGAGGTACAGGCAGTTGCCGCATTCCTCGGCAAGGAAGTAGTAGTCGATGGACGGGTATCGGCTACGCACCAAGTCCCACACTTCGTTGCAGGGCGACCACGCGGTTTCTGTGTTGAATGTGATGGCTCCGCCCCGATAGTCAAGGTTTTGCCACTCTCCACGGCAGCGGATATCTTTAGGGTCGCCGCCAAGGGCTTCCACTAAGTTCCCAAGCCAAGTTGAGCCAAAGCGCAGTGGCTCTGTCGGTTGGTCGCTTTGTTCCAATTCGCTCATCGTCTTATGCAGAGCGTCCAATTCTTCCTTGTCGCCAACCAATGTGTAAGCTGTGTTGCACCAATTAGGCATAGCGTTGAATTTTGAGGGTTAATGCTCGTTGTTGTGAAATGTTTTTTCTCCCTCACGTTCGGCCTTTCCGACTTACGAGGGAGTTGTTTCACTGCACTCGGAAGTTGGCGGACGGCCTTAAAGGGCAAGGCTGGCGCGGGCAATACGCTCTGAAGGAGGAAGATTGTCGCAGGCAATACTCTCCCTCAGAGGAAGATTGTCCGCAAGCCATCGTTAGGCTCGGCCTTGCCGCAGGCTGTCCACCTCTTAACTTCGCAGTGGAATCAACCCCGTCGTGGTTGGCATGGCGAAGCAGTTTATATAACAGTGCCTTTGAAAAAGAAAAAAGGATTGAGGGCTGGGGCTTTGTCGGCCAGCAGACAACATCAAGGAACGGACTTGCCGTAAGGAGGACGGTGGAAGGCGCAGCGCAATATGCTCTCGGCACATGGAGCCGCGCCCATAGTACGACTGTGGCAAGTCTGTTCCGTTGGCAGCCGTCGCTGTGAGTGTACGGACAGTATGGCCGATCTCTCACGACGACCCGACAAGGTCTTTGGGTGGGCTTCGGGTATAAGGGTGACATGGTATGATGTAAAAGGAAGGCTCTCGCGTATAATTGGGAACCATGCTTTTGGCACGGATTGAAAAGGGGACAGCCGCCGGCAGGCTGACGCATAGAAACGAAGCGAGCCGCGCCAAGGATTATGCTCCCCGACTCGGCTCTATGGAATGAAACAGAACTTACGCTGCAAGTCGTTTGGCCACCTCTGCCATGTTCGCTTTCATCAGGTTGACAATGCGCTCGTGGTACTCGGACGTTCCGTTGTACTTTGCCCGACTTTGGACTACTTGGAGGCTTTGCAAGTCCACCTCGATGGTTTCGATTATCTCTCCGCCAATGATGGCGTGGAGGATGAGCGACTGCTCCTTGGCATAGTAGCGGTTGGAGAAGCAGCAATGGTGCATCTTGGCGGCTTCGTCCATGAACTCCCTTACGCTCCGCAGGGGCTTGATGATGATTTCTCCGTCTGCTATGGCGATGTCGAAGAAACGGCTCTTGGCGGCTTGGTAGTCGGCCTCGTCCGTCTGCACCTTGGCCTTGTCGGCAAGATAGCGTTGCTCCTCGTCCATCCTGCGCTCACGCTCCTGCTCACGTTTTGCGGCTTGGCGGTGCTGCCAATAGTCGTGCGCTTCCTTTAGGCAGTCGGGACAAATCAGCTTGGGGTTGTGTATGTCCTTGCCCAAGTAGCTGAGCGATGAGAGCAGGTCGCACCATAGGGATGCGTCCTTTACCTTGTAGCGGTGGCGCAGGGCGACTTTCACGCTCGGCCAGTATTTCAGATTATAGTCGGATTTGAGGAAATGGCGGAGCAACTCCGTCTGTCCGCATTTCAACAATGTCTCAAAGCGGTTGTCTTTAAGGATGGCGGTGAACAGAGAGGCCGGGCTTATGCCGTAGAAACTGCCCTTAAAGCCGTTGCGCCTGACCTCGGGGACGAGGGACATCCTGCCAATAACCGCTGAAGGCTCGATGGTATGGGCATAGGCAGCCTTGCGCAAATCAAGCTCGCTATGCCAGTTCCAATTGTCGCAATAATAACCACCAAAGATATGGCGACTGCGGCTCACCACCTCGTTGTGTCCGTTGGGTGCTATCCATCGCTGGAAGGCTTCACCTATCCAATAGCTGGCCGGTTTTCCCTCGCTGTAGCTGGCGTGTACAAACCACATCCGCATGACTTGGTAGCCGCTCTTGCGTGTGATGGTCATGAAATAGTCCTCGAAGGTGTACTTCTTCTTGCGTCCTTCCTCCACTTGCAGTCTTGTGTCGCAATGGGGGCATGTCACCTTTGACTGCTTGTCGCCTCGGTGGGTCGTCCACGTATGACCACAATCCAAACAGACATAACGTCCACGGCTGTTGCGCTTGGCAAGGTGCGGAATGACTTTCCGTATGGCTTCCGCTTTCTGTTTCTCGGTAAGGGGTGCAAGCCTTTTAGATGCCTGCACCACCTCTTTCTGCATTTTCGTTCTCGGCTTCATGGAGTACTATTCAAAATCAAACAATGAGGGTGCTTGCACTTTTTCCGCCTTTGGCTTCTTGGGCGTGGTGGTCGTTGGCTTGCGCATACGGCTCATTTCCTCGCGTTGCAGGGCTTAGATGGCGTTCCGCTTTGCCTCGGCTATCTCTTCCTCCGTCAGTTGCACAACGTGTTATTGCAAGATTAAGATTATCATTAAAATGTATGACAAGAACAATGCAAG